>CAYXRK010000032.1:0-32905 GCA_964467615.1 uncultured Nitrospirales bacterium
ATTTTGCTGGACGAGCGCGAGAAGGCTTCCGATGATCATGGACAAGGCAGCGGTCAGCGCTACGAAGCTGAGAAGCGCTTGGAAGGCAGCGCCATTGCTGAACGCGAAGTAGCGGACGAGGACGGCGAGAACGCCAATCTTGGAGACGGTCGACACGAACGCGGTGACGGGGGCGGGCGCGCCTTCATAGATGTCGGCGGTCCAAAGGTGGAAGGGGGCAAGGGAAAGTTTGAAGCCGACACCGGCGAACAGCATCGCGACGCCGAGAAAGATCACGCGGTTCGCGGTCTGATCCGGGCGCGCGTTGACGAGTGCATCGAACTGCATTGAGCCGAGTTCGCCGTAAATCAGGGCCATTCCGAAGAGCATGAACGCGGCAGATGCGGCAGCGAGGACGATGTATTTGAGCGCGGCTTCGGTGCCGCGCGGGTCGCGCCGGACGTACGCGACGAGTCCGTATTGGGCGACGCTGAGGACTTCGAGCGAGATATAAAACGATGCGAAATGGGTGCTGAGCGCCATCGCGCAACCGCCCGCGATTGCGATGAGCATGAGTACATAGTATTCCTCCGGTTGCGAGTCTTTGTGCGAGAGGTAACGCGGACCCAACACGAGGACCACGATTCCGGCGATGAGCGTCACCGTGACGTAGAAGAGGCCGAAGGTGTCGATGACGAACAGGCCGGTGAGCTGGCGTGGCGCCTCCTCGCCAGCAACAAAGACGAGGCCGAGCGAGAGAACGAGAACGAACAGCGACAGTCCGAGACAGAGGCTGTGCCGCCTGCGTACGGCGATGCACAACATGATGAGGAGGGGGGCCAACGCCAGCACTTCGAGCGGCGAGCCCGCGTAGAAATCGGCCATGCTCACGGCAGGTCTTTCTGCACATGCGCCGAGGTGACCGCGGTGCGGGCGGCGTCCAGGATCGGCCGGGGATAAATCCCGATAAAGACCAGCGCGGTAATGAGGAGACCCGAAACCACCAGGACGAGCGCCGGGGCGTCGCCTTGGGCCGGGTCGCCGGTAGCGGGGCCGTAGAACACGCGTTGCATGACGCGCAAGGAGTAGGCGGCGGAGAGGACGGCCCCCCCCACTCCAATTGCGGCAATGACGGGGTACGCTTGGAAAGCGCCGGCGAGGATCATGAACTCGCCGATGAAGTTACCGAGGCCGGGAAGACCGAGCGTTGCCAGAACGAAGACGAGCGAGACCCCGCCCAGGCCGGGCGCTCGCCGCCAAAGCCCCCCAAATTTGGAAAGATCGCGCGAGCCCGTGCGTTGCTCGAGCACGCCCGCGATGAGGAACAGGCCGGTGACGCTAACGCCGTGGGAGATCATCTGGACGAGCGCCCCGCGTTGGCCGAGATCGTTCATCGAGAACGCGCCGAGAACGATGAAGCCGAGATGGGCCGCACTCGAGTAGGCGATGATGCGCTTCAGATCGTCTTGGGCAAATGCGAGCCACGAGGCGTAGAGGATGGTCACAACACCGAAGACCATCGCGTAGGGCGCGATCTTGGCGGCTTCGGCGGGGAAGAAGGGTATTGCGAAGCGCAACAGTCCGTATCCAGCGGTCTTGGCCATCAGCGCAGAGAGGAGAATGCTCGCCTCGGGGGGCGCGCTGGCGTACGCGGCGGGTTGCCACGAGTGGAACGGGACAATCGGGAGTTTGACGGCGAACGCGATCAAAAAACCGCAAAGGAACAACATGGAAAAACCAGATTCCGGCGCGGACTCGAGAAGGTCGGCGTAGGCGAAGGATGGTCCGCCGGTCGCGTTGTAGTGCGAAACATACAAGCCCAAGATGGACACGAGCATCAACAGTCCGCCGGCCTGAGTGAAGATGAAGAAGCGAATGGCGGCGCGTCGGCGATCTTCGTTTCCCCAAATTGCGATGAGGGCAAAGGCCGGAAGCAGCATGACCTCGAAAAATATAAAGAAAAGCATCAAGTCGGCAGCGAGAAAAACGCCGAGCAGCGAGGAAATCGCGGCCATGAACAGGAAGATGAAGAACCCTTCGTTCTTTCGCTCGACACCCCAGAAACCGACGAGCGCGGCGAGACCGACGCCGCAGGTGAGCAGCGCCATGAGGAGCGATAGGCCGTCCATGGCGAGGTGGAAGTTGATCCCGAGCTGCGGAATCCAAGGGACGGTGTATTCGGCGATCCATCGGACACTATCCCCGGCGGCGGAAAGACGGCCCCACAGCCAGACGAGAAGGAACGTATCCAACGCCAAGGCGGCGCAGGCGGCGTACCGGGGCCAGGCGCGTGCGCGGCCGCCGAGAGCGAGCACGCCTCCGATGAAAGGAACGATGAGAATCCACGGGAGAATCATAGGTAGGCCACCAGATAGATCGCGATGGCCGCGCCGATACCCATGCAGGCCATGTACCAGCGAAGGCGGCCGTTTTGGGCGAGGCGGAGGAACGTGGCGGAGGCTTCGGTGCCGCGAACGACGGCGCCAACGACGGCGTCAACGATGTCGGTCCGGTTTAGCCGCGCGCTGATGGTAAACGGCAACACGATAAGGCGCTCGTAAAGCCAATCAAATCCGAGACCCGAGGCGAGCCAGGCGTGCAGTCCTTGGCGCGAGGCCGCGAAACGATCAAAGGACGCGTTCGGTTTCCCCCAAAGCGCGCTCGCCGATAAGACGCCGAAAATAACCGCGCCGACCGAGAACAACTGCAGGGAGAGTTCCTTCCCGGCGGAAGTTTCATTGAGCGGGGCGTGCGGGAGCGTGTGTTCCATGAAGGAGGAGAACAGAGTCAGGCCGCCGAGCGTGCGGGGCAGCTCGATGAATCCTGCGAACAGCGCGCCTGCGGCGAGGGCGAGCAACGGGCCGTTCATGGCCCATTCCTCGGGCTTGTGGGCGTGCGATTTTTCGTCGCCATAGAACGTGATGAAGACCATGCGGAAGCTGTAGAGGGCGGTGATGAACGCGCCGGTTAGTCCGGCGAGCCAGAGGAGAATTCCGCCGCGCTCGGAGGCCCAGACTTCGTAGAGAATCATGTCTTTGCTGTAGAAGCCGGCGGTGATGAGCGGCAGGGCGCTCAGCGACATCGCGCCGACGAGAAACGTTACGAAGACCAGAGGCATTTGCCGACGAAGGCCGCCCATCTTGAACATGTCTTGTTCGTGGTGAAGTGCGATGATGACAGCGCCCGCAGCCATGAAGAGCAGCGCCTTGAATATCGCGTGGACCATGAAGTGAAACATCGCCGCGCTGTATGCTCCAACGCCGAGCGCGAGGAACATGTAGCCGATTTGGCTGATGGTCGAGTAGGCAAGGACGCGCTTGATGTCGCGTTGGGCAAGCGCCGCGCAACCCGCGAGAAGCAGCGTGGCCGCACCAATAATGGCGACCGCATGTTGGGCGAGGGGAGCAACTTCGAAGAGCACGTGCATCCGCGCGATGAGGTAGACGCCCGCCGTGACCATGGTGGCGGCGTGGATGAGCGCGCTGACCGGCGTCGGACCGGCCATGGCGTCTGGAAGCCACACTTGCAGCGGCAATTGGCCCGATTTTCCCAACGCGCCTGCGAGAAGTAGGAAGGCGGCGAGCGTGGCGACGCCGGAGCCGCTCGTCCATGTTGCGGGAGCGCGAGTCAGTATCGTCTCGATGTGTAGTGTGCCGAAGTGCGCGATCAGTAGAAACATTCCGACGGCCATCGCGGCGTCGCCGATGCGTGTGACTAGGAACGCCTTCGTGGCGGCACGGCTGTTTTTGGGGTCTTCGTACCAGAAACCGATGAGGAGGTAGCTACAAAGGCCGACGCCCTCCCAGCCGATGAATAGTACGAACAGGTTGTCGGCCAAAACGAGGAGAAGCATGGCGGCGACGAAGAGGTTCATGTAGGCGAAGAAGCGGGCGTATCCGGCGTCATCGCGCATGTACACGGTCGAATAGAGATGAATGAGGAAGCCGATGACGGTGACGACGAGGACCATTAGGAGGGACAGCGTGTCGAGGCGCAACGCGGCGGTGACTTCGAGTCCGCCGACATCGAAGAGCGACCAGAGCGATTGAGTGACGACGTGCCCCTCGGGCGGCGCCGCGAGGAACTGTATCGCCGTGAGTACGGCGACCACGGCGCTGACGCCGATGCTCCCGACACCAATGCCGGAGATTGCTTGGCGCGAGATGCCACGGCCCCAAAACGTGAGCGCGAGAAAGCCGGCGAGCGGCAGGGCGGGAATTGTCCAAAGTATCGAAAACATCGGGACCCGGTTCAGCCCTTCATGGTGCTTGCCGAATCGACATCGAGCGTTTGGAATTGGCGATAGAAGCGCAGGACGAGCGCAAGCGCCACGGCGACTTCCGCGGCGGCCATCGTGAGGATGATCATGTACATGATTTGGCCGTCGGGCTGTTCCCAGCGCGAACTGGCGACGATGAACGCAGTGCCCGCCGCATTCAGCATGATTTCGACGCTCATGAGCATGTAGAGGATGTTTCGGCGGACGACGAGTCCAACGAAGCCGAGAACAAATAGCGCGGCGCTTAGCATCAGGCCGTGCTCGATGGGGACGTTGGCCATCTCGGTCATTTGCGGCCGTCCTTATGGTAGTCCGGCTCGCGGCGTCCGATGTGGTATGCGGCGACGAGGCCGGCGAGCAACAACAATGACGCGAGTTCGATGATGAGAATGTAAGGCCCGAACAAGGCGAGGCTGACTTCCTTGGGCTCGACGATGCGGTCGCCGGGGAGCCAGGAGCCGTCGCCTCGAGCGATGAGGACCATCTGGGCAAAGAGGACACCGGCAAGGAGTCCTGGGCCGATCCACGCGCGCCAACTCGCCAGCGCGCGTTCGTCGAGCGCGGCCTGACCTCCTTGGTTGAGCATCATGATGACGAAGATGAACAAGACCATGATCGCGCCCGCGTAGACGATGGTTTGTAGCGCGGCGACATAGGGAGCGCCTAGAACGAAAAAAATGACGGAACCGGCGAGCAGTGACGTGATCATGTACAGCAGCGAATGTACCGCGTTAGTGCGCGTGATTGCGAGCAAGGTCGAGATCACCGCAACGCCGGAGGCTATGTAGAAGACGGAGTTCATGGTAAGAGGCTATGAACATCGACCGGCGGCGACTCGTTTTCGGCCTCGCCTTTGCCTTTGTCTTTTATCGCAAGCCCGGCGACGTTGTAAAAGCTGTATCCCGGATACTTGCCGACGCCGCTGATGAGCAGATCCTCTTTCTCGTAAACCAAGTTCTGGCGGTTGTACTCGCACATCTCGAAATCTGGCGTAAGTTGGATTGCGTACGTCGGGCAAGCCTCCTCGCAGTAGCCGCAAAAGATGCAGCGCGAAAAGTTGATGCGGAAGAATTCCGGATAGCGGCGGCCGTAGGGGTCCTCGGTGGCCTGGAGCGCGATGCAATCCACCGGACAGGCCACGGCGCAAAGATAACAGCCAACGCAGCGCTCGCCGCCATCGGGGTCGCGGGTGAGGACGATTCGCCCGCGCCAGCGCGGCGCGAGCCTGGACCGCTCTTCGGGATACTGCACGGTGACGCGCTTGGCGAAGGTGTGCTTGAAGACGACCCACATGCTGCGAAGTTGACTGAACATGCCTGGCCTCTAGTTCCGCGCGAGCACTACCGCGCCGGTAATCATGAGATTGAGCAACGCAAGCGGCAGCATGAGTTTCCAACCGAAGCCCATGAGTTGATCGTATCGCATGCGCGGAAGCGATGCGCGAACCAAGATGAAGAGACTGATAAAGAAGAACGTCTTGAGGAAAAACCAAACGAGCGGCGGCAAAAATGGGCCGTTGTACCCGCCGAAGAAAAACGTGACGACGAGTGCGGAAATTACGGTGACGGCGACGTATTCGCCGACGAAGAACATGCCGAACTTCATGCCGGAATACTCGGAGTGGAACCCAGCGACCAGTTCGCTTTCGGCCTCGGGCAAGTCGAACGGAATGCGGTGCGTTTCGGCGATTCCGGCGATCAAAAAGACGACAAATCCGAGAAATTGGGGCACAACGAACCACATGTGCTCCTGGGCCGCGACGATGTCCCGTAAGCTGAACGATCCCGCGAGGAGCACGACGCCCATGAGCGAGAGGCCCATGAACACTTCGTAGGCGAGCATTTGGGCGGCGGCGCGAAGTCCGCCGAGGAGCGCGTATTTGTTGTTGGACGACCAACCGGCAAGCGCGACGCTGTAGACACCGATGGACGACATCGCGAGAAAGAAGAGGACGCCGACGTCCAGGTCGACCACGTAGATTGAATCCGCGAGAGGGATGACGGCGAACGACATGAGGGAGGTGGTCATGATGATCACGGGCGCCAGAACGAAGACCGGTTTGTCGGCGAAGGGCGGAATCCAGTCCTCCTTGAAGAAGATTTTGATTACGTCCGCGACGAGGTGGCCGAGCCCGAAAGGGCCGATGCGATTGGGGCCGTAGCGGTCTTGCCACAGGGCGAGCAAGCGGCGCTCGTACCAAATGAGGAGCGATGCGGTCGTCATTACCGCGCTGAGGACGAACACGGTGGCCAGGAGGGGTTGCACGAAAGCGGGCATTAGGCGTCCGCCTTTCGCACGGTGGCCGCTGTGCCCGCGCCGATGTAGGGAGCGCCGGGCAACCCGATCGGAATTCCGACAGTCCCGCGGGCGAGGGCGGCGTTGAGTCTTATTGGCGCTACGAACGTTGCGCCGTCCAACGCCGCGTGCGCGGGCTCGTCTTCAGCGACATCAAGGGCGGCTGCGTCGTCGGGATGCAGCATGATATACGGTTTCGGTGTCAGTTCGGCGACGGCCGGGGCGAGCGCACTGAGTTCTTCCGAGCCGAAGACGTGATACAAGGGCGCCACCGCGAACGCACCATTGGGTACAACGTTCGGGCTGGACGCCACGAAATATGGAATGGCCGAGTCCGGCTTCGGCTCGATCAGTCGAATGCCTTGGTCGCCGCCCTCGAGTGGGCCATTGACCTCTTCTTGAAATCGCGTGACGGCCAGCGCGGAGTTCCATCCGGGGACCCAGAACGACGACATCAGCGCCGCGGGCGTCAGCATTTGAAAGCCTTCCATCGAGAAGGACATGGCCGAATCCCGGTCGTCGGCCACGCCGATCTCGCTGACGGCGACGTCCGCCTTCATCGCGGTGCGGCCGCTGTACCGGTGCGATTGACGGGGAATTTTTTGACCGCCGACACGAAACTGAGCGGACGGAGCGGTTTCGAGGATGCGGATGAAGGCGGGTATTTCCGCGACGAGCGCGTGGAGGAAGATGTCGAGATCGAGCCATTCGTCGCTGCCGCCCCGTCCCGATGCCGCGCGAAGACGGCGAAGCCAGCGCCAACTCTCCACGATGTCCCCTTCAGGTTTGTAGACCTGAGTAAGACGTTGAGCGCGACCGATATTATTGGAAAGCGTTCCATCGCCCTCGGCAAAGGTCGCGGCGGGAAGGACTACGTCCGCCTTGCGCGTGGTTTCGTGCTGCGTGTGATCGACGACCACGACGTGCTTCGCCTTGGCGAGCATGTCGTCGGCGAGCGCGGCGGGCACGCGGCGGTAGAGATCGTTCTCGAGAATGACGAGTACATCAACATCGCCCGCTGCGATTACAGCGGCGGCGTCCTCGATGGGACGCCCGCCGAATAGTCCCATGCCAATCGTATTGCATTCGTGAGCGTTGTAGTAGACGCCGGAATTCTTCCCCCGCCGGTGTAGCGCCCAGGCGACATTGGCGGCGGCCTGAATAACCGCCTCGTTCCGCAACGACGGCCCGGACATGATGAGCGGTTTCTCGGCGGCGAGCAGTGCGTTTGCAATGCGTTGCGCGAGGGCGAGCGTTTCGGGCGACAGGCCAATGGCCGGAGGCGATTCGGGATCGATCGCATGCGCTACGGCGAACCCCAGCGCGGCTACGTCATCGGGCGCGGCGCGGTGGGTCTCCGTGGCGATCTCGTCCAGCTTCGTCGCCGCGGGTGTAGAAATAAAGAGAGGCCCGCGCTCGTCTCCGATGGCGCCGCGAACGGCAAGATCATTCCAATCGGGGATACCGATCTTGCGCGAGATGGCCTTGGGCTGGTTGCTGACACATCGGCGGACGCTAAGCGCAGTGAGTGGCGCAACGTTCGTCAGGTCCTCGCCGAGAATGTAGACGGCATCGTAGTCTTTGATCCAACCGAGACCCGGCTGCCGGACGGGGCCTTCGGAGGCGATGTGAATGATCGCCGAGAGAAGGTCGTTCTCGGCGCGAGCGAGGCCGCTGTAGAAGTTTTCCTTGCCGACGAGAGCGAGTAACGCGAAGTTCGCTTCGAGCGAGGCGCGCGGCGACGCGATGCCGATCACCTTCGCGCCATTGCTGCAAAGGCCGCCGAGGTAGGACATGGCCTCGTGGTGCGACATCGGGACGGTGGCCGGCGAATTTGGCTCGGTATGCCGGCGCAACGCAAACTTGGGGCGGTCCTGACGATTGACGAATTCGTATCCATAGCGCCCGCGATCGCACAGAAAATAACCGTTCACCGCACGGTTGTAGCGATTGCGAATCCGGCGCAATTGCCCATAGCGTTCGCCGGGCGTGATGTTGCAGCCGAGCGCGCAATGGACGCACACGGAGGGGGCCGTGGTGTAGTCCCAACGGCGCGTGAAATGGCCTTTGAGCGTCTTGTCGGTGAAGACGCCCGTGGGACACACCTCGACGAGATTGCCGCTGAACTCGCTTTCGAGCACGCCTTCCTCCTGCCGCCCGAAGTAGACGTGATTGTGACTGGCAAAGGCGTCCAGGTCGTGGCCGCCGGCGACATCTTTGTAGTATCGGACGCAACGGTAACATTGGATGCAGCGGTTCATCTCGTGGTTGATGAGCGGCCCGAGATATTGGTTGTTGTATGTTTTTTTCGGGAAACGGTAGTGACGATAATTGTGGCCGGTCATGAGCGTCATGTCTTGAAGGTGACATTCACCGCCTTCGTCGCAGACGGGGCAATCATGTGGGTGATTGGTCATCATCCACTCGATGACGCTGGCGCGGAAATCCTTGGACTCGGTGTCGTCGACGGAAATCCGGGTTCCCTCGGCGGCGCTGGTCATGCAGGCCATAACGAGCCGGCCTTGTTTGTCGTTCTCGTCGCGGTATTGCTTGACGGCGCACTGTCGGCACGCGCCGACGGAACCGAGCGCGGGGTGCCAGCAGAAGTAGGGCAAGTTCAAACCGAGTTCGATGCACGCCTCGAGCAAGTTCGCGCCTTCGCGCACCGTTTTGGGCTCACCGTCGATGTAGATAGTCGGCATTCTGGTCAATTCCACGGACAACGCTTTTCGCGGATGTGCCGGTCGAAGTCGTCTTTGAATCGGGTTAGCGCACTGCCGACTGGGGCCATCGCGCCTGGGGCGAGCGGACAAAATGTCATGCCGGGACCGAGCAGCTTGACGTGTTGGCGCATGGTGACGAGGTCTTCATCGCAACCCGAACCCTCCTCGATGGCATCGAGAATTTTTTCGAGCCAAGGCAACCCGTCGCGGCAGGGCGTACACCAGCCGCAGGATTCGTGGGCGAAGAATTGCGTCAGGTTTCGGATCATACCGACAGGGCAGGTCTCGTCGTCCAACACGATCATCGTTCCGGTCCCCATGCGGCTTCCCGCCTTGGGCACAGTATCAAAGTCCATTTGCAGTTCGAGGTGCTCGGGGCCGAGGAAATCCGTCGACGCGCCGCCGGGGATTATTCCGCGCAGGGTGAGGCCGTCACGCATGCCGCCGGCCAGATCGAGAATCTCGCCAACAGTGGTGCCAAGGGGCAATTCCCAAAGGCCGGGACGTTTGACCTTGCCGCTAACGCCATAGAGTTTCGTGCCACCGTTGGACGTTTTGCTGAGACCCTTAAACCATGCCGCGCCGTTATTCACGATATGCGGCAAGTTGCACAATGTCTCGACGTTGTTGACGATGGTCGGCTTGCCCCACAGGCCGCTGATTTGGGGAAACGGCGGCTTGGAGCGCGGGGTGGCGCGCTTGCCTTCGAGGGCGTTTAGCAGCGCGGTTTCTTCGCCGCAAATGTATCGGCCGATGCTCATGTGCAGGTAGAGTTCGACACCGTACTCGCTGCCGAGGATGTTCTTTCCAAGAAACCCAGCCTCATAGGCTTCGTGAATCGCGGTCTCCAGACGTTCCTGTGAGAGATGATATTCGCCGCGCAGGAATATGTAGGCGATGTCGGCCTGGATGGCGTAGGCCGCGAGGATGACACCCTCGATGAGCGTGTGCGGTGAATCCTCCAGCAACACGCGGTCCTTGAACGTCCCGGGTTCCATCTCGTCAGCGTTGACCACGAGATACTTCGGATGCGGAGCATCGGGACCAATAGGCACGAGGCCCCATTTGACGCCGGTGGGGAATCCCGCGCCGCCGCGTCCGCGGAGGTTCGAGTCCTTGACGAGTTGCGTGACCTCGGCGGGCTGCATCGTCTGGATTGCTTTGCGGACGGACGCATAGCCGCCTTGGCGCTCGTACTCCTTGATCGTAGGAGGCGATTCGCCTGGGCGGATGGATTGTGTCAGCGGACGTTCGGCCATCAGGTATACCGCTCGAGAATCGCGTCGAGCCGCGCGAGGTCTACGTCTTGGTGCAGGTCGCCGTCGATGAGCATTGCGGGCGCGTGATCGCACGTGCCGAGGCACTGATTGGGGAGGACGGTGAAGCGGCCGTCTTTCGTCGTCTCGCCGAGCGCCACGCCAAGTTTCTTGAGGAGCGCAGCGCGCAGCGCATCGTAGCCCATGACCCAACAGCTCACGCTCGAACAAACGAGAACGACGTGGCGGCCAACGGGACGCCGATGGATTAAGTTGAAGAACGTGGCGACGCTATCAAGTTCATGGGTAGTCATGCCGAGAAACTCCGCGATGTCGCGGAGGCTGGCGTTGTCGATCCAGCCGCGTTCGCGCTGGACGATGCGCAGGGCCTCGGTGCACGCAGCCTGGCGATGCTCCGGCTCGTGGATGTGCGCCGCGATTTCGTCTTGTAAGGCTTGGCTCAACATTTGTGGGTCAACGGTCCACGTCCGCCAACACGTAATCCATGCTTCCGAGGATCGCGAGAAGATCGGAGACGGTCACGCCCTTTCCCAACACGGAGAGCATTTGCATGTGCGGGAATGACGGCGTGCGTATGCGCGTCCGGTAAGACATGGTGTTGCCGTCGCTGATGAGGTAGTAGCCATACGCTCCCTTGCTTCCTTCGATGCCGTAGAACGCTTCGCCGGGGGGAATGATCGGCCCCCAACTCACATTGAGAAAGTGGTTAATCAACGTCTCGATGTCGTGCATCGTTCGGTCTCTGCGCGGCGGCGTCGTCAACGGATGGTCGGACTTGTATGGACCGCTCGGCATGTGGTCGAGACACTGTTGGATAATGCGCAGGCTCTGGCGCATTTCCTCGATGCGCACGACGGCGCGGGCGTAGCAATCGCCGTCGTGCGCGATGGGCACATCAAACTCGAAGTTTTCGAAGCCGGAATAGGGGCGCTTTTTTCGCAAGTCCCAATCGAAGCCGCACGCGCGCAGACCGGGGCCGGTCACGCCCCAGGCGATGGCCTCCTCCGTGGTGTATGCGCCGACACCGATAGTGCGGTTCTTGAAGATCCGGTTCTTCATCAGCGCGTTGTCGTAGTCCTTCAAACGCGGCGGAAGGTACGCAAGGAACCCGCGAACAAGGCGGTCCCAGCCCTCGGGCAGGTCGTGCGCGACCCCGCCGATTCGAAACCAACTCGGGTGCATGCGTCCGCCGCAAATCGCTTCGACGACGTCAAATATTTTTTCGCGATCGTTGAATACGAAGAAGGCAGGCGACAGCGCGCCAAGGTCTTGCGCGAAGGTGCCGTACCAAACAAGGTGGCTTGCGATGCGGAAAAATTCGGACATCATGACGCGGATGACTTGCGCTCGTGCGGGAACTTCAATGCCCGCGAGCGTCTCGACGGCGAGGAGGTACGGGAGGTTGTTCATCACGCCGCTGAGGTAGTCGATGCGATCCGTGTACGGGATGAACGTGTGCCAGGTCTGCCTCTCCCCCATCTTCTCCGCGCCGCGATGGTGATAGCCGATATCGGGGATGGCCTCGATGATTTCTTCGCCGTCGAGTTGAAGGATGATGCGAAGCAGGCCGTGAGTGCCGGGGTGGTGTGGGCCGAGATTTAAAAAAAGATAATCGAAATCATCCGTGCCCCGCGATAGCCCCCACTCTTCGGGGCGAAACTGCATCGCCTCCTGTTCGCGCTGGAGTTTCTCGTCGGGTAATTGAAACGCTTCGATTTCGGTCGCGCGCGCGGGATGATCTTTTCGGAGCGGGTGGCCCACCCAGGTGTTCGGCATCAGCAAGCGCCGAAGGTTCGGGTGGCCTTCGAAACGGACGCCAAACATGTCCCAGGCTTCGCGCTCGTACCAATTGGCGGCCGGCCAAACGCTGACAATCGAATCGATGGACGGCGAATCGCCGGTCAGGGCGACCTTGAGGCGGAGGTCCCGGTTCCGCTCATACGAGAGCAGGTGGTAAACGATGGTGTAGTCGCCGAGCGCCGGGTGCTGCGCGCGGTCGCTTCGGACCCGTTCGTCGATGACGCAGAGGTCGTATAGGAATGTATAGGGCTGATCGATTTCGTTCTTGAGGTGCGCGAGCACACTCCTGATGGACGACGCCTCGACCCACATCGTCGGAATCCCGTCGCGAGTTTCGCGATGGGCGCTGATCGCGTCGCCAAAATGCGTTTGAAGTTCCTCGCAGATGTTTTCCGTAGTCGTCATGGGCGGATTGCCAAATTCGGCGTCGAGATGTGTCTGCTCACACGCGATCCATGCCCCGGAGATCGGTCGCCTTTATCCGCTCGTCCCGCTTCAGATCGCGCTGGCTCGGGCGCTCGGGCCGTACCGTACCCTGGGGACCGGCGATCCAACTGAGCGGGCGGCGTTCGCGGCCGATCATGTCTTGGAGAAGCATTAGCCCCTCCATGAAAGCCTCGGGCCTCGGAGGACAGCCGGGCACATAGACATCCACGGGCAGAAACTTGTCAACCCCCTGGACGACGCTGTAAATGTCGTACATGCCGCCGGAGTTCGCGCACGAACCCATCGAGATGACCCATCGAGGTTCCATCATCTGGTCGTACAACTGACGAACGACGGGCGCGACCTTGATGAATACGGTCCCGGCGACGACCATGACGTCGGCCTCGCGAGGTGTGGCGCGGATGACCTCCGAGCCGAAGCGCGCCAGGTCGTACTTGCTCGTGAGACTCGTTGCCATTTCGACAAAGCAACACGACAGCCCGAAGTTAAATGGCCAGACGGAATTTTTACGGCCCCAACTGATAAGGTCTTGTAGTCGCGCCATGATTAGGCTGTCGCGAACCGCTTCCGTGGCCGGGCGCGCCGCGTCGCCGGACAAATCTTGGGGCTTGGAAAGTGACCAGTTCATGGCTATTTACCGTTTGGCCTCCAGTGCGCCGAGTCTCCACAGATACACGAGCGTCGCCACAATGGCGCCTACGAAAACGCAGATTTGCCCGTATCCGACCCAGCCCAATTCGCGCGCGGCAATCGCCCACGAATAGACGTACACGGATTCGAGATCGAAGACGACGAAGAACACCGCGAAGAGATAGAAGTCCGCCGAGAGCCGAACGCGGGCAGACCCCGTCGAAGCGATTCCAGATTCGTACGGTTGGACGTTGGTTCGATTTCGGTTTTTGGATCCTAGCAAGTACGACCCGCCAACCATCGAGGTCACGACGACGACGACCCCGGCAAAGTAGACCCCCATGGGCCAGAAGATAATTTGTGGCGCGTTGGCGTCCATTAACGAATTCTACTGTGTGTCCTAAGCGTGGTACTTAGCGAGAATGGAATGAAATCAACAAAACCTGCTTGGGCCGGATCCGTTGCCGGATTAGAAGTTCCGCCGCCGCACGATACGTCCGGGTCTGCTCGGCCTGCGCGCACCCGCGCGCCATTCTGGCGAACGAACGCGCGAATCCCCCATCCATACATCAGACCATTTCCGCGACGTACACACCGCAACCAACGGAGCCACAGATGCTAGCGAATCCGCTTGCGCAATTCAAAGGAATTCAGGCCCCATCGCGATCGCGCACCGGAGGCCTTCGGCCAGGCCGGTGGAGAGCCGGATGCCAAATGCTGCGTTTTCCGGGTATGCTTCGCGGGTACGCTCATCCTGCGAGCAGCGTCCTGGAAATCGTGGTTCTCGAACGAGACGAAGGAGAACCGAGTGGATCGGTTGGCAATCGACGGCGGCAAACCCGTCCGTGACACCTACTTGGCATTTGGAAAACCGTGCATTGGCGAAGAGGAAATCGCGGAGGTAGTCGCCACGTTGCGCTCGGGCTGGATAGGGACGGGCCCGAAGGCGCACGAATTCGAGGCGCGGTTCGCGGAGTACGTGGGTTCAAAGGAAGCGGTTTCCGTGAGTTCATGCACGGCGGCGTTGCATTTGGCGCTACTGATCCACGGTGTCGGGCCCGGCGACGAAGTCATAACGTCGCCCCTGACGTTTACGGCGACGGCGAACGTAATTGTCCATTGCGGCGCGAAACCGGTGTTCGTCGACATCGAACCGGACACGTGGAACATCAACATCGATCTCCTAGCGAAGGCGATCACGCCAAAGACGAAGGCGATCATCGCGGTCCATTTCGGCGGACTGCCCGTCGATCTGGACGCGCTTCGTAAAGTAGCCGGCCCGATCCCGATCGTCGAAGATTGCGCTCACGCTGTCGCGGGCCGGTATAAAGGGCAAATGATCGGCGGATCGGGAAACCTGTGCTGCTTCAGTTTCTACGCCAACAAGAACCTTACGACCGGCGAGGGCGGCATGGTGACGTTGAACGAGTCCGAGATCGCGGACCGATTGCGCGTGCTACGGCTGCACGGCATGGATCGCGACGCGTGGAAACGCTTTTCGGACAAGGCGAAGCTCCGGAATTTCGTCATCGAAGCGGGATACAAGTACAACCTCACGGATTTGCAGGCGTCGCTCGGAATCCATCAACTGCGCAAGATCGAAAGGTTCACGGAAGAACGCGAGAAAATTGCGGCGGCGTTCGATCTGCACGTCGATTCAATCCTGTCCGTCAGCCGGCAGTACCGGCCGCCAGGTATCGATATGGACCGTCACGGCCTTCACCTGTATTGCGTAGTCCTAGACCTCGACCGATTCTCTAAGACGCGGGACGAAATCGTCATGGCGCTACGCGCGGAGAACATTGGTGTCGGCATTCACTACGGGGCATTGCACCAGGAGCTTTTCTACCAGAATCTTCTCCACCACGCGCCGGGCTCGTTCCCCGTAGCCGAGCGAATCGGCAACAGCATCTTCACGCTGCCGACCTTTCCGGGCATGACTTCGCAGGACATTTCCGACGTATGCGCCGGCCTCGACAAAGTCTTGAATGCCTATCGGATTTAGTCGAGCGCGGCGACCACGGACTCGAATTGAAACGGCGCAGGCCGTCGGGAAGTCTAGTTTTCCGGATTTGACCCGTTTGGAGTTGAACACGATGCGAATCTTCCTGGTCGCCACACTGAGTATATTGCCGTTTTCGGCGTCCGCCCATGAAACAATCGTCTCCGGCGCTTTAGGCCAAGAACTCGACGCATACCTGGCCCGCATCGAAGCGAACGGATTCTCGGGCGTAGTGTTGGTCGCGAAGGGGGACGAGGTCATTCTCGCCAAGGGTTACGGTTATGCGGATCGCGAGGCCCGCCGGCGTTGCACCACCGATACCGCGTTCGACATCGGGAGCATCACGAAGCAGTTCACCGGTGCGGCAATTCTCAAACTCGAAGAGATGGGCAAACTCAACACCGAGGACAAGATAGGCAAGCACTTCGACGACGTGCCCAAGGACAAGCGCGCGATCACGTTGCATCTCCTCCTCACGCACAGCTCCGGCCTGCGCGACGTGTTCGGGCCCGATTACGTCGAGATGACGCGCGACGGAATCATTCAGACGGCGATGGAGGGAAGGCTGAAATTCGGCGTGGGAGAACGATACTTTTACTCGAACTCCGGCTACAGCCTGCTCGCCGCGATTGTCGAGCTATTGACCGGCGCTTCATACGAATCGTTCCTGCGCGAACAATTCTTTGCCCCTCTCGGCATGACGAAGACCGGCTACCGATTGCCGAGCTACTCTGACGAAGAGGTCGCGGTGGGGTACAACAAGGACGCCGGACGCTGGGGCACGCCGACGGAAAAACTGTGGGCCAAAGACGGGCCCTATTGGAACTTGCGCGGCAACGGCGGCATCCTCAGCACCGTGTGGGACATGTACACGTGGCACAAGGCGCTGCTGGATGATTCGGCGCTGACTGCGGCGTCGCGCGAGAAGTATTTCGCGCCGTATGCCGATGAGGGCGGCGACCGCAGCCACTACGGATACGGCTGGGTGAATCTCAAGACGCCGCGTGGTACGACCGTCTACACCCATAACGGCGGCAACGGAATATTCTTCGCCGACTGTTTTCGATACGTCGAGGAACGGGTGTTCATCATGGCGATGACGAACACCATAAGCACATTTCCTGAGGAGGGGATGGTGCTTCGCAAGATCATCTTCGACCTCGGCGAATACGAGCTGCCCCCGGTTACTCCGCCGGAATGGCTCACGGAAACTCAGAATTCTGCAAAATAGTCGTTCCGGCAGACGTTTTCGGTACGTTTATGCCAACGATTGTGTTGATTTCTGTCGCCTTATGGTACAACGTATCCAGAGGTTACGGATGCGTTCGTTCGGGAACCTATCCGCGAGCGCAAAAGAGGGAGGACACATGAGTACCGTTAAAACGAATTGGTGCATGGTGCTTACGGTCGGCCTGATGATCGCCACTGCCACAGGGTGCCCGCGCCCACCGGCACAGAACGCGACCGTGACTACGGCGCTCACGGCCGACGCGTCATTCGGGAAAGCCTTGCTCGATGCCGTCGCCAAACAAGCCAGCGATGTAGACATCGAGGATATCGAAAGCCTTACGGTTACGATCGAAGAGATCGTGTTGCTCCGCCGCGGGGCGGAGGGTGAAGGAGAAGGCGAGGGTGAAGGAGAAGGCGAGGGAGAGGGAGAAGGCGAGCCAGAAAATCGCTTCGTGGTGTTCGAAGGCTCGATGGACGTAAATCTTGTCGAGTTGCTCGGCGTGTCGGAACTCATCTCGACCGAGGAAGTTCCGGCCGGCGACTACAAGGAAATCCGACTCTCAATCTCGAATCCCCGGCTGGTCTTAGTGTCCGATCCCGAGACCGAGATAACCGACATTCAATTGACCGCCAGCGGTCGCCTCTTCCTGAAACAGAATTTCACGCTGGAAGAGGGCGAGAACAGTTTGATTCTCCTGGACTTCGGCGGTGTGATGCTGGTGGAGCGCGGGAACGGCGGTTTCGTGTTGACGCCGCATCTCGACGCCGACTTGGAAATCGTGTCCGCCGACGTAGTGGCGATGGGCACGATCGAGAGCATCGACACGGAAGCGAACACGTTCACGCTGACCGTCGGTGAGGACACGTTCCAGGTCACCTATGTAGAGACCGCGATCTTTCTGCCGGGCGATGGGCCGGACACGCCGACCGGGACCGAAGCCAGCCTTACTGTTGGAGCGGCGGTCGATGTGAATGGCACGCTCAACGTAGACGGAACGGTGGATGCCACGGCGGTGTTCGTTCTATAAGCGGGCCGTAACACTGACGAAGAGCGGCCCTGGGGCGTAGGCTTCGGGGCCGCATTGCTTTTGGCCGGATCGCGCCACGCGACCGAGGCGCGCCACTCAATCAATTCGATGCTGCAATCGCTCCGGCGAACCAGTCCGCGATCTGTCGCGCGGCGTCGATACGCGATGGATCGAACCGGGCCATAGAAGCCTTGACACGCGCGTATCGAAGGATTCATTCTCCTCGGACGATTTATTCCCGTCACATCGCATGCCAATGACACCCTCGTTATGAGTCCGTACAGCAATCAATTCGACGCGCGCGGAACATAGTCAAAACCTGGAGAAGCCCCATGGAATTCACCGAAGTCCTTTATGACGTAAGCGACAAAATCGCCACCGTCACCCTAAATCGCCCCGACAAACTCAACGCCTGGACCTCCACCATGGACCGCCAATACCGACGCGCCATGGCCGACGCCGAATCTCGCGACGATGTCCGCGTCATCATTGTCACCGGCGCGGGCAAAGGCTTCTGCGCCGGTGCGGACATGGGCCTGCTTCAGGCTATCGGCTCCGACAACGCCACCGTCGGCGGAAACGGTTCCGGCGAACCCTTGGCCGAACCGGGCCTCAAGAACAACCCGCGCGCCGATTTCCGGGCGCACTACTCCTGGCCGCCCTCCGTCCATAAGCCCATCATCGCCGCCATCAACGGCGCGGCCGCCGGCCTCGGTTTCGTCCACGCGCTCTACTGCGACATGCGGTTCGCGTCCGACACCGCCAAGTTCACCACCGCCTTCGCCCAACGCGGTCTCATCGCCGAATACGGCCTCGCGTGGTTGCTCCCGCGCGTCGTCGGCATGCACAACGCGATGGACCTTCTCTTAAGCGCCCGCGTCATCAAGGCCGATGAAGCGCACAGCATGGGCCTCGTCGGAAAAGTCTTCCCACACAACGACCTCATGCCCGCCGTCCGCGAATACGCCAAGCAACTGACGACACTATCATCGCCCCGCAGCCACGCCGTCATGAAGCGCCAAGTCTGGGACGCCCAATTCACCGATCTAGCGAGCGCCCTCGACCTCGCCGAAAAGGAAATGTTGGAAAGCCTAGCCTGTTCCGACTTCCGCGAAGGCGTCGCGTCCTTCGTAGAAAAACGCGCCCCGCAATTCACTGGGAAATAGCCGTAAGCCACATCCGCGAGTAGGCCACATACGCCGGATGTGGCCCGCAAATGTAAGATCGGCTCAACTACCCTTCGAGCGTGGATTCCGACATCAGTATCACGCGTACGCTCGGTAAGGCGCCTAAGTGTTTGTCGTTCGTCACGAAGAAGTCGCAGCCAGAAAGCTTGGCAGTCGCAGCGTGAATCGCGTCCGGCAGCCGTAGCGCCGGGATTTCTGATCGAAGACGCGCTGCCTCCCGGATCACCGTTCTGTCTACCGGCATGATCGAAAACCCGGGCCGTGACGTCAATGCGCGTTCGTACGTCACGACGCCGTCGGCTTGCCCGAGCCGCAGCGGCCCCACAATGCATTCGGCAAGCGACAATTCGCTGCTTACCGCTGCGAATTCGTGCGCTTCCATCTGGAGGAACAGTTCCCTGGCTATTCTTGCCCAGGGAGCGGCGCCTTCCAAGGCATAGATGAAGACGTTCGAGTCGAGGTAAACGCGTCCGCCTGCGAGAACGCTCAGTCGTCCCATTCGTTACGTAGCTGATCGAGATACTGATCGATTTCTTCGGCACTCGAAAAACACCCCTTGGCCGCGCCGATAAGACTGGAGAGCAGCGGGAGCGATGCGTCATTTCGTTCGACCACGACCGTCACGTCAGCATTCGCGCCCTCGGGCAAAGCTGGATCGTGGATCTCGATTGTACCGCCGGACTTTACGACCGTACGTTGCCGAACAATATTCTCTTCGTGGCGATACGCGGACATTTCAACCACATTTTGCCATATCCGGGCGGCAGCAGCCAACAAGTAGATATCGACGCGCTACTTCACCTGCTCCAGCACCACAAAATCCCCTGGGTTCCAGGCCTGCGCGATGACGTAGAACTTCCCTTCGCGCTGCACCAACACAGCATTGTGTACGTGCGTGAAATCCGCCAACCCCAGATCGTCCTTCGGCATCAACGTCGATACAATCTCGCCGTCTTTCAGAATGTAAATCGGCGCGCCCTTCGTCTTGTCCGGCCCTTCGAGACACCCGACGGCAGCGTACCCCGCTTCAAAGTCCACGTCGCACGGGAGCGAACCCTTTGGTAAATCCAGCGTCTTCTTATATTCGCCGCCCGGCGTGAAATAGTCGATCTCCGAATTCGGCCTGTCGGCAATCGCCAGCGTATCGCGCTCGGGCGTGATCGTGATGCCGTGGCCCGTGCCGAATTGCCCCGGCCCCGTGCCCTTCCCGCCGAACGCCAAGTCGTTCCACGTCACCACCACTCCGTCCTTCGTATCAACCGTCGCCGTCAGCACGTAGTCGAGCGCCGAATACCCTGTCGTGATGAAATAACGGCCATGGAGAAACACCACGTCCGTCGGGATGAACTTGAGGTCCTTCGCGAAATACTCGTTCACCGCCGCGGGCCCGAATTTCATCTCCTTGCCCGGAGGATCAAGCGTAGTCACCAACTCACCTCCGAGCGTCGTCGTGAACACCTTCCCAATGTCATTCCCTGGAAACGCCAGATACGGCGTCCCCTCCCCGTCCGCCCAAATCGACGCGTTGTGCATGTTCGTGTTGCGCATCGCGTCGTTCGTCGGCAACATCCGCGCATTCGACAAGTCGCGGCTCAACTGAATGATCCCCGCACCCGGCAGCGCGAAATACACCTCGCCCTTGTCCGCCCGCCGATCCACGGCAAAGCCCCCGTGCGCCGCCTTCAACACCGCCTGCGCTTCCGGCGGCAATTTGCTCCGGTCATGCAACACCCGGAACGTCATGTTCCCCTGCCCCGTCACCCCGCCCGTATTTTGCGACATCATGAATCCTATCGTCTGGCTCGGATGCACATGCCCCGGGCCGCTCCCATGCCCCGAATGCGCAACCGCCGCCGCCGCTGAAACAAACACAACCATCAACGCTTTAGTTTTCATCACGTAAAAGTTGTCCTATATGTCAGGCCCACTTCCGCCAACCTCTCGCCGATTATAAGGCCGCCTCCCCGTCCGATAAAGCAAGTCCCCGCACCCATTGCCAAACCCGGCCCCGTATGCGATAGTCCTACCCTACGAATACTTCGATTCACATAGGTGTATTGTAGGCGGTTGGGCCGGGGTTGCGGACCCCGCGCGGGAAAAGGGAGGGCTATGGTCACCTTCTACACGATCTGCGCGATCGTCGGCAGCGTTATCCTTCTAGTGCAACTCGCGCTCACCATCGTCGGCGCGGACCACCATTCCGGCGACGCACTTCACGGCGCGGGCCTCGGCGCGGAATACACCGACACCCACGCCGGCGCGTCGTCCTTCTTCCACGTCCTCAGCTTCCGATCCATCGTCGCGGCCATCGCCTTCTTCGGCCTCGGCGGCCGCGCGGCCCTCGCGGCGGACATGCCCGCATACTTCGCGTTCATGGCCGCGCTCGGCGGCGGCACAATCGCGATGATCCTCGTCGCGTGGCTGATGAAGCTGCTCTTCTCGCTGCGCGCCGAAGGCAACGTCCACATCCAAAATTGCATCGGCATGCCCGCCACCGTCTACCTCAGCATTCCCGGCGCGAAGAAAGGCGTCGGCAAAGTCACCATCGCCGTGCAGCAACGCACGATGGAATACGCCGCCGTCACCGGCGCGGACGCGAGCATCCCCACCGGCGCGCGCGTCGTCGTCGTGGGAATCTCCGGCGCAGACACGCTAGAAGTCGAGCCGGAATAAAACGTTCTCGGGGAGGGCGAGGCTCCCGCCGGGCCGCGCCCAAGCCGTATAACGACACAAGACCCCGTGGGATTCCCACGGTCGCGAAAGGAGCACGTACATGCAATCCATGATCTGGATCCTCTTGATCGCCGTACTCGCCGCGGTCGTCGGCTTTTCGTTCATCATTCTCCTCAGCCGCCGTTACAAGCGCTGCCCAAGCAACCGAATCCTCGTCATCTACGGCAAAGTCGGCGCGGGCGGCAGCTCGAAGTGCATCCACGGCGGCGCGGCCTTCATCATCCCTCTCATCCAGGATTTCGACTTCCTCAGCCTCGAACCCATCCAAATCGAAGTCCCCCTCAAAGACGCGCTCTCGATGGAGAACATCCGCGTCGCCGTGCCGAGCGTCTTCACCGTCGCCATCGGAACCGAACCCGAAGTGATGCAGAACGCCGCCATCCGCCTGCTCAACCTCGACACGCACCAAATCAAGAAGCAAGCGGAAGACATCATCTTCGGCCAACTCCGGCAAGTCATCGCATCGATGGGCATCGAGGACATCAATCGCGACCGCGAAAAATTCCTCCACAGCATCCAAAATTCGCTCGAACCCGAACTCCGCAAAATCGGTCTCGTCCTCATCAACGTCAACATCACCGACATCACCGACGCCTCTGGCTACATCGAGGCCATCGGCCAAAAGGCCGCGGCCCAGGCCGTCCAACAGGCCCGAGGCGACGTCGCCGACCAACTCAAAATGGGCGAAGTCCGCGTCGCCGAAGCCGAGCGCGAGAAACTCGTGATCGTCGCCGACAACCGCAAGACCCAACAGATTGGCGTGCGCCAGGCCGAGAAGGACCAGGCCGTGCGCGTCGCCGAACTCCAAAAGGAGCAGACCGTCGGCGAGCAGACCGCCGCGTTCCAGCGCGAATCGGAAGTCAAGGATCGCGAGCGCGAAATGCGCGTGCAAGTGGCCGAGGCCGAGGCCAAGGCCGCCGTCGGCGAACAGACCGCCGCGTTCCAGCGCGAAGCCCAAGTCAAGGCCGCCGAACAGGAAATGCGCATCAAGGTCGCCGAGGCCAACGCCCAAGCCATCACCGGCGAAAACATCGCCAAGGCCGCGATCGCCGACTCCGAAGCCAAGCTGAAAATCAAAGAGGCCGAAGCCTTCCAAGTCAGCGCGACCCGCTCCGAACAGGCCAAGGCCGCCGTCCTCGAAGCCAAGAACAAGGCCCTCGCCCAGGCCGCGATCGCCGAGGCCGAGAAAGTCGAAGCCGAGCGCCGCGCCGCCCTCGAGGCCCCCGCCAAGGCCGAGAAGGCGCAGACCATCGTCGTCGCCGAGGCCGAAAAAGAAAAGCGCCGCATCGAGGCCGAAGGCGAGGCCGCCGCCATCTTCGCCAAACTCGACGCCGAGGCCCGCGGCCAATTCGAGATGCTCGCCAAAAAAGCCGAAGGCCTCAAGCGCATCGTCGAAGCCTGCGGCGGCGCTGACGCAGCCTTCAAAATGCTCATGCTCGAACACATGGACAAACTCGCCGAGACCTCCGCCAAAGCCATCTCCAACATCAAATTCGACAAAGTCATCGTCTGGGAAACCGGCGCCGGCCAAAACGGAAAAAGCAGCACCTCCTCCTTCCTCAGCAACCTTGCGCAAACATTGCCCCCGATGATGCAAGTCATGAAAGACGTCGGCGGCGTCGAGTTCCCCGAATACTTCGCCAAAATCACCGAAGACAGCGGCAAGCCGACAGTGGGTCCTGCCGCATCAACTCCCGCAGCCACCCCACCACCCAAGGCGAAATAGTTCGCTGTCATACAAGTAGTACCAGCCTAGCTGAGGCCGGCCCTTCGGGCCACACCGCCGTCCTACAACCTTCAACATTCCTCCACACCCGCCGACGTCCGCCCCGTCCATCCTGTCCTCCTGTATGCCCGCGTCTGCCCGCTCCCGTACATATCAATCTGTGCCCTCCGGTGCAGCGCGAACTTTGAACTTTGAACCTCTCTTACGCTTCCGGCGTGTAGCCCATCACCACATCGAACTTCGCCGCCAACTCCCCGATGCGTGAATCAGGGACCTTGGCGAAATCGACAATCACGGACTCGCGGGCCTTGGCGTCGCGGATGCCGCGCAGCACGCCGTCGGTCTCGTTTTGAGAATGGCCCTTGATGTAGCACTGCGTGGTGAACTGGTCGTGGCCTTTGACGTTTATCGCAAAATGGATGTGCGGCGTGCGGCCGGGATACGGCACCGGCTTGACGGTGCGGAAGTAGTATTCGCCGGAGGATCCGGTCAAGAATCGGCCGAAACCCTGGAAGTTTTTGTCCAAGCCGCCGTGATTGTTGCTGTCGCTATGAAGGTAGACGCCGTTGTTGTCCACTTGCCAAATTTCGACGAGCGCGTTGCGAATTAGTTCGCCCGATGGGCCAAGTATCCGGCCGCTCAGATGCGTGATGTCGCCAATCGCTGGCGAGAGCGCATCGTTCACGATGATGAGGTCGTTGTCCGTATCGAGCGGCAAATGATCCGGGTAGAACGGCCCCTCCGTCTGCATTGGCGTCCGCAGCAACTCCTCCGCAAACGCACCGCGCGCCGAAAACGCCGCCGCGCCGATGGCAATGTTCCGCAAAAATTCACGCCGATTGGGTTGATTCATGATTGATACCCTTTCCTTTTGTGCCGCGCCGAGTATGCGCCAATATACCATCGCCTGTGGGCGCTCAATCACACGGGTCGCTCGCCCTCGATGGTCACGCGGTGCATTTCGCGGCGCTGGCCGTGGTAGTCGTTCAGTGCGTAGTGCTGCGTGCAACGGTTGTCCCAAAACGCGAGTGCGCCGCGCGTCCACCGAAACCGGCACGTGAACTCTTCCTGCGTCGCGTGGCGATACAAATACTCGAGCAACGGTTTGCTCTCGCGCCGCGTCATGCCCTTGAACTTCAGCGTGAACCCGTCGTTCACGTACAGCGCCTTGCGGCCCGTGTCGGGGTGCGTGCGCACGACCGGATGTTCAACTACCGCCTCCGCTGCCTCGGTCACGGAAACGCTCATTCCCTTGCGCTTCGCGTTGTTCTTGTCCGATTCGCCGCCGGGCGCATACTGGCTCGACGCGCTGTGAATCGCGGTTAGACCGCCGAGCATCTTCTTCATGCCCTCGGACAGCCGCTCGTAGGCCAGGTACTGGTTCGCCCAAAGCGTATCGCCGCCGAACTCGGGCACCTCGAGCGCGTACAACATTGATCCAAGCGCGGGCTTTTCCATGAAGCTCACGTCCGTGTGCCACCCGCCGCCAAAATTCGCGCGGTCCTCTTTCTCCTTGATGATGGGGACGATCTCGGGATGGCCATCGAGCGATTTGACGAACGGATGCACCGTGAGCTCCCCGAAACGCCGCGCGAACGCCTTCTGCTGCTCCGGCGTCAACTCCTGGTCCCGGAAAAACACCACGCAATAGTCGTTGAACGCCTTCTTAATCGCCCCGAATGTCGCGGCATCGAGTTCCTCCGAAAGGTCTACCCCTTCGATCTCCGCACCCATTGCACCGGCGATCGGTTTGACGGCGATTCGTTCCAATGTAGAAATCATGTTGTGCGTCTCCTCAATTCAGTGTGTTCAGTCTGACATGAAAAGGAACCGAAAGGCCACTCGGAGATGAACGCCTTCGCGAGGGCTGGAGGCGCAGCATCATCGGTGTTTGATACCCTCGCCACGACCCGGAGATTGAACGATGCGCGTCTCGTTAAGAATTGCGGCTGCTCTGGCGATCGGCAGCGTGTCGATGTTCGTTCTGTTGGTGGCGCGCGCGGCCGATTCGGACTACTCCTATCTTATAGGGCGCGGCAAGGCGGACATCACCGGCCCGGCCGTAGGTGTACAACTGTGGGGCTTCGTGCGCCCCGACCAGATCGCCGAGGGCATTCATTTCCGGCTCTTCTCCCGCGCATTCGTCATCGCCGAGCGCAACGGTGAAAAGAGAATCGCGTTCGCCAGCGTGGACCTCGGCAGCGTGACCCACGCCATTCATCAGGAAGTCGTCGAGCGCCTCCAGAAGAAGTACGGAAACGCCTACACCGAAGACAATGTGATCCTGAGCGCGACGCATACCCACTCGGGCCCGAGCGGATATTGGCACTACGGCACCGAAGGCCCGATCGGCATGCCGTTTTACCAGGCGCACTTCGAGGCCATCGTGCAGGGAATCGTCGATTCGATCGCGCAGGCGCATGAGGACTTGCAGCCGGGCGATATTCATCTCGCCGAGGGCACAGTCGAGGGCGCCGGCGCGAACCGCTCGACGACCGCGTACCTCAACAATCCGGAGTCCGAGCGCGCGCGTTACGCCGCGGACACCGACACGCAGATGACGCTGCTCAAGTTGGTCGATGTTTCCGGATCCATCGGCATGATCAATTGGTTCGCCAGCCACCCCACCGCCATGAATTTTTTCAACCGCCTCATTTCCGGAGATCACAAGGGCCACGCGTCGGCGCGATTTGAGGCGGAAGCAGGGAACGGGCTCGTCGCCGCGTTCGCCCAGTCCAACGCAGGAGACATCACGCCAAATCTGAATCTGAATAACACCGGCCCCGGCGAGAACGATGTCGAGACCACCCGAATCATCGCCGAGCGCCAGCTCGACGTGTCCAAGAAACTATTCGAGGCGGCATCGGAAAAGGTGCAAGGGGCCATTCTCGTTCTGCACGCCTATGTGAACATGGCGTACCACCCCGTGAGCGGCGAGTTCACCGGCGCGGGCGATCAACGCACCTGCCCGAGCGCCTTCGGCTACGCGTTCGCCGCCGGCTCGACGGAGGACGGCGGCGGAAACCCTTTGTTCAAGGAAGGCATGAAGATACGCAGCGCGATGATCGATGGCGTGGTGGAAAAGCAATTCCATTTGCCTCCGCCGAGCGACGAGTGCCGGGAATGCCAGGGCGAGAAGGTCATCCTCTTTGCACCCGGCGACATGAATCCACCCGCACAGAGCCAAATCGT
Organism: uncultured Nitrospirales bacterium; assembly: GCA_964467615.1. Classification (GTDB taxonomy): domain Bacteria; phylum Hydrogenedentota; class Hydrogenedentia; order Hydrogenedentales; genus CAYXRK01. The sequence continues at coordinate 26,529 of CAYXRK010000032.1, forward strand.
CCCAATTACTCTCGCGCGCGTCGGCCAACTCACGATCGTATCCGTCCCCGCTGAATTCACCACGATGGCAGGCCGTCGCTTGCGCGAATCCGTCGCGAAAATTCTCGGCGATTCGAGCAAGCATGTCGTGCTCGCGGGTTACGCCAACGAGTATGCCGGCTACGTCACGACCCGCGAGGAATACGCCACGCAGCAATACGAAGGCGGCCACACGCTTTTCGGCCCGTGGACCCTCGCCGCCTACCAACAGGAATTCAGTCGCCTAGCTCGCGCGATGGTCGCGGGCGAACCTGTCGATCCCGGTCCTGCGCCTATCGACATGCGCGGCAAGGTCAAGGGCAATGCGCTCGAAGCTCCGGCCGATTCGTTGCCAGCCTCGGCCAAGTTCGGCGACCAGGCCAATGCGCCGAAGCGTTCCTACAAGCGCGGCGACACCGTCGAAATGGCCTTCTGGTCCGGCGACCCGCGCAACGACTTCCGCACCGGCAACACGTTTCTCCGCATCGAACGCAAAGAGGGCGACAAATGGATCACCGTCGCCGCCGACAACGATTGGAGCACGAAATGCCGCTGGGTCCGCTCAGCCGACAAGCCGACTGAACTACAATTCGCCGTCACGTGGGCGATCCCAGCCGACACATCGCCGGGTGCCTACCGCATCGTTCACGAAGGCAACGGCAAACTATCCGACGGCCGAGCCGAGCGCTTCACCGGGACCTCGTCCGAGTTTCAAATCAAGTGAGACGCACGGAAATTAACGCGTGAGCAATCCCGCATCAATCACGAACTGCGAGCCCGTCACGTACCGCGCCTTGTCCGACGCCAAGTACAACACCGCGTTGGCCACGTCCTCCGGCTCGATCCACGGCACCGGCAGCAGATTGCCCGCGGAGGCCTCTGCAATTTCCTTCGGCGTTTTCCCCTCTAGCATCGCGAGGCCATCATTCATCGGCGTGTTCACCCCGGTCGGGTGAATCGACAGCGCGCGAACGCCGTAAGGCGCAAGCTCTATCGCCCACGACTTCGTCAGCCCCGTCAAGCCCCACTTCGACGCCGCGTAATGCGACAGCCGGTTCATCCCGCGAAAGCTCGCAATCGAAGCGTTGTTGATGATGACGCCGCCGCGTTGCTCGATCATGAGCGGGATAATCCGCCGCCCCACCATCCACGCGCCCTTCAAGTTGATATCGAGCATCGCGTCCCACGCTTCTTCGCTAAGCTCGTGCGACATTCCGTAAAAACAGATGCCCGCGTTGTTGAACAAAATGTCGATCCGCCCGAACCGCGCCGCCGTCTCGTTCACCGCCTCCGTAATCGCGGCGTCGTCGCGCACGTCTCCCGCAAACACCAGTGCCTCGCTGCCCGCGTTGCGCACGTCGCGTTGCAATGCATCGAGATCGTCCTGCGTGCCTAATGCGTACCCCGGATACTCAATCTGCCGCGCAATGTCGAACGCCGCCACCCGCGCCCCGGCCGCCGCGAGCGCCAGCGCCGTGGCCCGCCCCTGCCCGTGCGCCGCGCCCGTGATGAACGCGATCTTCCCCTCGAAATCACGCGCCATGCTTCACCTGTTCGCGCGCGCCGTCGCGATACGCGTAGAGATACTCGTCCAGCTCGACCTCGAGCACGTTGTTGATGATGTTCGTCGCCACCATCAGCGCCGCGAACGCCGTCAACGCCACGATTTGTTCCGGCGTGAAGGACTCGGCCACGCGCCGATACGTCTCCTCCGGTACGCGGCTCCCCTGCCGAGCTATGGCCCGCCCGAACTCCACCAGCGCCGCGCCCTTCGCGTCCAACGCCAACTCACTCGGGTCATCGCCCCGCTCGATCAAGATGCGCCGCATGAACGTCGTGCAGATCAGGCAATCGCTCTCCGACGAAATCGCGTGCGCGAAAATTATCGCGAGCCGCTCGCCCAGGAACGGCGTGATCGAATCGAACAACGTATACCATTCCATCAACGCGCGATACGCCGTCGGCGAATGCAGCAACGTCCGCTTCATATTCGTCATGCGGCCCCACCGCGCCATGCTGTCATCGAAGGCCGAGCGCGCCTCGCCGCTCAACTGTTCTCGTTCAAGAGGTGCTATTCGCGGCATGTTGTCCCTAGTCCACGAGGTAATTTCCAGCGCCCGTTACGTCGCGGTCGCAATTGTAACCCGCGACGAAAGTCAATCGCTTCTCATTCATTCGGCATTCCCTACCAACATTTCGATCTTGCTAACGTTCGGGAACGCGGATCGGCTAGAGGCGCGTAAGGGAGCGTGGAGCAGAGGCTGACCGATCTATTCCCCCCAAGGCATTTCCTACCGCTTCATCGCCACGTTGTTGCACTCGCAGCTTGAATCCACGGAAGACGGCCGAAATCGGCAGTAACTTCAAGAGCATTGATGTCGTTGCCAGTGAAATAGCTGGCAAATCGATCACCGCAAACAGCGCAAGCTTGTTTAGAAACGGATCGCCGGTATTTGTGCCTGGCCGCCCTATGATTTCGACCTCGATTTAGGGGACCGCCTTCTCTACTCCGCGAGCACCGGCAACACGATCGCGCTCGGTCGCAACGGCTCGTGATACACCCGGTTCAGCGCGACTCGCGCTTCCATCGCCGGCACGCCGGTGTTCGGGTTCACGTCGAACCGCGGATAATTGCTCGATGTCACGTGTACCGCGATGCGATGGCCCTTCTCGAACGTAATCGCCGTGCTCCACAAATCGATTGTCAACAACTCCGGCTCGTTCGGCCGCATCATCATCACGTCCTGCGGGTTTCGTCCATGCCGGAAACGCGCGCGCATCGGGTTGTCCAACACGAGCGCCTCGTAACCGTCGGGATACACGTCCACCAGCTTGACCATGAAGTCCGTGTCCGGACCGTCCGTCGATGCCCACAATTCCATCGTGACCTTGCCGGCGATCGCAACGTCCTCCTCAATCGGCGCGGTCTGAAATCGCAGATAGTCGTCGCGTTCCCCGACCGCCCGCTGGTCCATCGGCCCGAGTTTGATCGTCAAATTCGATCCGCCAATGGTCGGCACCGGGACGTGCGGATCGAACTTATATTCCGTAAATGGCTTCGCCGCCGCCGATGCTTCCAGCGGGTCCTTTTGAAGCGCCTTCTTGTCCGTGAGATACAGCCTCGTCGCGGTGGTCTGCGGCGGCCACGACTCCGCTTGCCGCCAGTCGTTCTTCGGCGACAACGCCCCCTTCCGCGCCGACGCCATCATGTAGTACGACACCGCCGGTTCGTCCATGATTCCGTTCTTCTCGGCCTTGAGCCAATACGCGAACCACCGCATTTCGTTGTCGCCCCGGCCGCCGTTCACGTATTCGAGATCGCCCGAAAGCTGGCCGTGTCCGAACGGCCCCATCAGCAGTTTCTGATTGCCCCGCGCGCCGCGTTTGCCCTTCTCCTGAAGATATACGAAGTTATCGATGTTCCCTTCCAGGAAAATGTCATACCATCCGCCCACGTTGTACATCGGAATATCGACCTCCTGGATGTGATGAACAAGGTCTGTCTCCATCCACCCGTCATCCACCACCGGCCTTGCGAGCAACCCCGCCACCTGCGAATCCGCGCCCTGTGCCTTCATCCACCCCGAGATCATTGACCACTTGAACGCCCCGTTCGTAAACCACATCTGATCGAGTGAAGACTGCGGCGCGACGACCACATACGCCGCCGCGAGACCGGGTGGGTCCGAGGCCGCAGCCATGTTCGCCGTGATCCCCATCGCCGAGCCGCCCGTAATGCCAATCTTTCCGTTGCAAAACGATTGTCCCTTGATCCAAGCGATCGTGTCATAGCCGTCCTCGCGGTCTGTCGCGAACGGTTCATACGACCCCTCCGATGCAAACCGACCGCGGCAGTCCTGCGCGACGTACGCGTAGCCCGCATCCGTGTACTTTTTCGATCCCTTCGAGAAACCCTCTTTGTTATAGGGCGTGCGAACCACAATCGTTGGAAACGGCCCCGCCCCCTCCGGCAGATTCACTGCCGTCGCCAGCTTCACGCCGTCGCGCATCGGCGCCATGTAGGACGACGTCTCCGCGCTTTGGACAACGTCGTCCGCCGCCCAAACAAACGGCGCGCACGCAACCACGAAAAGCAGCAATACGTTCAACGATTTCTTCATCGCCCTCTCCTCTCCCAAATCAACCTCGACGCGAATTCGAAGAATACGTCACGCATCCCACTTTCGCAATCGCACCGGCAATTCGTGACCGAGTTGTAAATTCCTTTCATGGCACTTCCGACTACCGAGAGTAGTCAACTGACTCCGCTTCCCTCGCTGGCGATACCCCGCTTCGTCGTTTCGCGCCCCATTTTTAGTCGCTCCACTCTGGAACGAAATTAATCTCTTGACAACCGTTTCAAATGTCGCTATATTCTTGTCGTTCCACCATATATAGGGAGTCATCTGGGGAAGATGGCTGTATCTAGTGTAGAGGACTGGGGGGATCGGTTCCTTGCCGCCCTATTCGCGTCTAAAGCGCGAATCGCGGTTCTGCGCGTATTTCTAGTCGATCCGCGCCGCGCCTACTACCAGCGCCAAATCGCCGCCGCAGCCGGTCTCGCGCTGCGCGGCGTCCAGGCCGAACTCGAACGGCTCACCCAAAGCGGCCTCCTCTACCGCCGTACCGAGGGCAAGCGCGCCTACTACCGCGTCGACCTGAACTTCTCCTACTTCCATGAGTTACGTAGTATGGTATTAAAGTCCGGCACTGACTACGACCGCCTGCGCGGCTACCTCGCCATGGTCGAGACGATCCATCTCGCGTTTCTCCACGAGCCGACCAACCGCGTCCTCGCCGTCACGCGCGACGCCAACCGCACCACGCTCTCCACGCCCAAGACCTACATCCTCCACGTCATGACCGGCGAGTCGTTCGCCGATGCACTGCACCATCGCGATTCCGAGCTCACGCCCTTCCTCGCCGAAGGCGTCGACTTGCTCGGCCGCCGCGACGACATTATCTGGCATCGCATTCAACGCTGCGGCTACGACGTTCCGCGCGGAAAAGGAGTCCCTTGATGGAGTCACAGAAGTTGACGAAGCTATGCGAGTCGTGGTGGGGCCGTCTCGCCCACGCGAACCGCGCGGACCTCGAAACCTGCGCCACACAGTTCCTCGATCTCCTCGGCTGGCCCGCCGCCGCGAAGTCCGAATCCACGAACGACGGCGTGCCCACGGGCCCCATCTGCTTCACGCTCAAAGCCGGCGGCGACGACACCATCGTCGCATGGTTCGCCATGCCCGGCGCGCTCGACCCGCCCACCTCGCTCGTCGAACACGGTCTCGACTTCTGCGAACTGCCCCGCGTCCTCGCCACGGCCTCGCGACGCCGCCGCGCGCCTTACGCGTTCGTCACCGACCTCTCGCGCTCCTACTTCTACGACGTTGAAACTGACGAATTGCTGCTCTACGCAGACACCCCGGACCTCTTCAACCGCGATCTTGCCCCCGTCCTCTCGCGCTCGAGCATCGAGCGCGGCGATCTCGAAGACCTCCGCCGTCCCCCGCGCAGCGCCCTCGCCCGCCAACTCCGCGACTGGTGTACCGCGTGGCGCGAGGTGCTCGTCCGCGAGCAAGGCGTCCGCGAAGAGACCGCCGAGGCCGCCCTCGACCGCCTCCTCCTGCTCCGCTTCCTCTTCGATCACGACATCCTCAAGCGCTCCGATTGGCGCCTCCGTCAACGGTTCGACGACCTCCTCACCCGCGCCTTCGAGACCTCCACCCCCAACTGCGGCGGCGCGCTCACCTCTCTCTTCCACGACCTCTGGTTCGATTGGAAAGCCGAACTCTTCGCGCCCATGCCCGAACTCGACCGCGCGCTCGAGGACGATGCCATCGCCCGCCCGATGCTCCGCGAGTTTGCGCTCATGTCCCGCGCGAAATTCACCATCGGCGCAATCCTCGAATCCTTCAACTACGGCGACGCCATGGAAAAAGCCCGCGTCCGCCTCGTCCCCGAACCCGACGAATCCCGCTCCCGCTTCCTCGGCAAACAATCCCTCGCCACCATCGACGCCGCCCGCGTCACCATCGACCTCGCCGAAGAAGGTTACCGCGCGATCTTCCATTGGTTCGACGAACTCGTCAACGCGTACGAGCGTCTCGGCGTGCAGTTCGACGCCCAGACCTACGACCCCCAACGCACCCCCAGCGACCTCGATCTCTTCCAATGGGGCGAACTCGACGCCACCCGCCCCACCGCCCTCTGCGACAAATTCCAACACGCCGTCGAAAAAGGCCTAGTCATCTACTACAGCACCCCCCGCCAATTTCGCACCGGCCGCCTCATGCTCTACCTCCCCCTCGTCGCCTCCTACCGCGACTCCCGCCACCGCTTCGACCAATTCCCCCAAATCG
>CAYXRK010000033.1:0-32210 GCA_964467615.1 uncultured Nitrospirales bacterium
TCGGCGCCGAGCTCGAGAAGGGTCTCGATTAAGACGGCGGTCTGGATGGTCATGTGCAGGCAGCCGGCGATGCGGGCGCCCTTGAGAGGAAGCTTGTCCTTATATTCGGCGCGAAGAGCCATGAGGCCCGGCATCTCGTTTTCGGCGATGGTGATCTCTTTACGGCCCCAATCGGCGAGGGTGATGTCTTTGACCTTGTAATCGTTTTTCATGGCGGTGGCGGTGGGCATCTGATCTCCTATTAGTGGTGGATTAAGTAGGAATTGTACCAAATTCACGACGGAGGCTTATTCAGCCTCTAGGCCGGGCCCGGGGGGCCCGGCACAAACGTATTTTCGGAAAGCTTTATAACGTTTAGTCGGCGGGGTAGAGGATGGCTTCGATCTTCTCAGCTGCCGTCGGCATGTTGAGGCGCATCCAGTGGAGGAGATCCTCAGGTTGAGGACGGCCGGGCTTCTCGGCGGAGACGAGCTCGGTGACCATGGTGAGCTGGGTGGGAGTGAGAACCTGCATTATAAGGGAAGCGAGGATCTCGCTGCGGGCGGATCCGGCCGCGGAGAGGGTAATCATGCGCGTAAGGATAGCCCGTATGGATGTAAAGGAAATATGTTCGTCGTCATCAATCGGAGTTGGCCTTGATCAATAGGCCTATTGGTCCCCGAGTGAACGCCGGCTTAAGGTCCGAAGGCGAGTTTGTCGACGGCCTGCTTGGCGGTGGTGAGGTCCACGCCGTGCTTTGACTGATAGAGCTTGATGGCATCGATGAGCTTATTCTCGCGAACGAGCGCGAGAACGGCGTCGTCGTTGGCGGAGGGTGCTGCGCCGGCAGGAGGCGCTTCCCAAGCGCCGGACAGGCGCATGCGGTCGACCGCCTGCTTGGCCTCATAAAGGCCGAGACCTGTGATCTGGCGGTACTGCTTGATGGCTTCGACGAATTGTCCCTCGACGATGAGGCGCTTGATCTCCTCAGGACTGGCCGGGGCTGCGCTTCCGGGGGCGGGGCCACCGCGCAGGCGGGAAGCGATCAAGAGCACGGCCACGATCGCGAAGGCGATGATGAATAGCATCATGATGACGGAGTGTAGCGCGCGGAGCCCTCGGAATCAAGGGGTGAGACAGGGGTGAGATGGGAACTTTTTCGACCCCTAAATCGTATGAAGGGTAGGCCGGGCCCGAGGGCCCGGCACAGATGCGGCTAAGGAAAGCCTCATAGCAGCTAGGACCTTGGGCCCTTGTGACTTGGGGAGGGGGGAGAGTACAATGTTGGACGACATTGAGATGTTGAAGAAGTCGAATCGAAGTATCGCCAAGGAAATATTTAATCTCCAAGATCGGATGGACACTTTCGATGATCGGGTGACTCTAGAAGGGATTGAGGGAATTTATGAAACGTGAGCACTTGCTCGAACTAATCGAAATACTGCGCCCTTCGCTCATTAAGCCTGAGATGTATGTGAATCCTCTTTTGAGAAAGATGAACAAAGTTCTCCAGGATGCATGGGAGCGCAAGCGCAAAGACTTGCTGGCGCTATATAACGATCGCTCGCTAACGGATATGCAAAGAGGGATCGGGTTGAATAATGCGTCCGATCGCTATGAAAAAGCGATGAAGAAGATGCGTCCCTTGGAAGATCGTTTTGAGCGTGAAGTCAGAATACCGATGATGGTGAACTCAGGTATTTTGAAGAAGAGCGCCGTGGCCGCCGTCGCCGCCCGCCGGCGTTAGCCTGATGCACGAATTCGCTTTCTTCCAGCGCGAGTACTACGGCAACCCGGTCTCGGACTATCTGTGGGCGGCGGCCGTCTTTTTGGGCACGCTGTGCGGATTTATGGTCGCGCGACGGCTGATCTTGTCGCGCTTGCGCGCGCTGGCCGAGAAGACGGTCACCGACCTGGACGATTTTGCCGTTAAGCTGCTCGGTCAGATTCGTGCTCCCGAGTGCTATCTCGCGGCGGCTTACCTGGCCGCGCGCTATCTCGACTTGCCCGCGAAGTTCGACGCGTCGTTTCGCGTGGTGGTCGTGGTCATGGTCTCCTACCGGATCGTGACGCTGCTGTCGTCCACGGCCGGCTTCGCGATCCGCAGGATGATCCTGGCCGAGGGCGCGGACGTTTCGCACCAGCAGACGGCGAGCACGGCCACCTTCGCCGCGCAGTGCCTGATCTGGACGGGAGCGGTGCTGTTCGTGCTGGGCAATTTGGGCTTCAACGTCAGCTCGATGATCGCGGGCCTGGGTATCGGCGGTATCGCCGTCGCGCTGGCCGCGCAGGCCGTCTTGGGCGATTTGTTCTCGGCGGTGGCCATCTATCTCGATAAGCCGTTCACGGTCGGCGACTCGATCAAGGTCGGCGATATGTCGGGCTCGGTCGAGCATATCGGCATCAAGACCACGCGCGTGCGATCGGTCAACGGCGAGATGCTTGTGTTCCCGAATTCGACCCTGACCTCGACGCGCATCCAGAATTTTAAGCACCTCAGCGAGCGGCGCGTGCTCATCTCCTTCTCGGTGCCGTTGGCGACCCCCGTAGAAACTTTGCGCAAGATCCCGGTGCAGATCCGCGCGATCGTGGAGCGCACGAACATGACGCGCTTTGAACGCGCCCACCTTGCGTCCTTTCGCGAGTCGGGACTGGAGTTCGAGGTGGTTTTCTTCGTCAACAGCACGGACTACGAGGTGCATATGGATCGCCAGCAGTCGGTCCTGCTGGCCCTGCTCGACGCGCTTCGCGCCGACGGCGTCGCTCTGGCTCAGCCCACGCGCACTCTGCTCATCGAGCGCGAGACGAAGCTCGCGTGAGCGGGCGGCCGCCCTCGATCTACGCCGATCCCGGTCTATACGACCTTGTCCATCACGATGGCACTGATGATGAAGTCTGGTTCCTAGACCGGCTTTCGAAGGAGCATGGCTGCGGAATAAAGACCGCGCTTGAGCCGGCCTGCGGCACGGGCCGTTACCTCGCCGGGCTTTTGCGCCGGGGTTGGACGGTGGAAGGCTATGACCTCAGCGCGTCGATGGTCGCATTTGCGCGCAAGCGCCTGGCCCGTTGGGGCAAGCGCGCGAAGATCGCGCGCGGGGAGATGACGGCTTATCGTCCGACGCGGCGCTTCGGGCTGGTTTTTAATCTTTTATCCACGTTTCGGCATCTGATGACCGACCGCGAGGCGCTGGCGCACCTGAAGTTGATGTCGGGAGCCTTGGAGCCGGGTGGAATATTCGTTTTGGGTCTGGACCTGTCCTTGTACGGCCAAGATATTCCCGACGAGGAAGTGTGGGAGTGCCGTCAGGGCCCGCGGCGAGCCAAGCATGTGGTGATGAGCATCCCGGCCGAGCCGGAGACGCGCCGCGAGCGCATCATCAACTTCGTGACGACGCTTCACGGAAAACACGAGCGCGTACTCGAATCGTCTTATGATCTTCGCAGCTATGACGCCGCGCAGTTGGCCGCGCTCATCAACACCTCGCCTCTGCGCATCGTGAAGGCGTATGGATATGACGGAAAACCCGCCGTCTTAGACGGACCCGAGCGGGCCCTATGGCTGGTCCTTAAAAACCGCTAGTCAGCCGTCCCCACAAATCTTCGTGTCTCTGTGCCTCTGTGGTTTCATCCTGCCCGATCAGTCGGAACCAGTCCGCAAGCGCCAGCTCATCCTTTGTCGGCATGGCGACCCAAGGCAGCAGAACTTTTACAGGTCCGGTGCCTCGCCGCTCGGCGCTTTCCGCCAGACCGGCCTTATAATAAAGATGGCCCTGACCCGCGATCACCAGCACGACGCGGCCGGAGGCGGCGATGGCGGCGGCCTTCTCGCCCATGGTCTCGTTCCAGACGGCCATCGACTGCAGACGATTCTTGATCTGCTCGGGCGTCAGTTGGCCATGACCCGTGACGCTCTTCAGGACATAGTCCCTGTAGCGCGGATCGGAACTTTCTTCGATCACGGCCGGCAGGCGCGCGCGGTCCGCGGCGGGCAGCGAGGCGAGCCCGTTTTTCGACACGGCTCTGACCAGATTAAGAGGAGCGTTGAGCCCGAAGGCGGGCGCGCCCGCCGCCTTGGCCGCGTCGAATATCGGCTTGTAGATCGCGTACTCCTGACCCCAAATCTTCTTCCACCAGACGGCGAATTCGGCTTCCGACGTCTTGCCCGACATGAAGGCATCGAGGAGGGGTTGTTGATCAATAGTCACCATCTCGAAACCGACCGCCAGTCGCGGCGTTCGTGCGGCGAGCGCGGTCAGGGTTTCGGCTTGGATGAGGTGGTGCGAGAGCAGGTTGTGCTGCTCGCCCACGGCGACGACGCGCGCGGTTCCTAGATCCGCGATGGCCTCTTCCCAGGTTCGCGTCGTTCCGTTCGCGTCGACCGCAACGATGGGGGCCGCGGCAGCGGGGACGGGCGCCGCTTCAGGGATTTGTACGGCGACGGGGGTCCAGGCGACACCGAAGGACAATGCGAGGGCGGGTAGATTCATGTTTGGATTTTAGCTTAGAAGGACTCGAATTAGGCAAGGGACTTCGAGAATATGTGCTTAACCATATCGAACTATTCCCGGGAACAGTTCGATATGGTTTAAGGCATATGGAGGGATCCGCGGTCTCTCGGCGGAAATGGATTTAGAACGACTTGAACTCGATCACGAAGGGCTTATTGTTGACGACGGCGTTGATCATGTGGCCCTCGGCCTCGCCGAAGGCCTCGGTCTTGTCGGTGATCGCGGCGACCCATTCTCGGTAGGAGCGTCCGGGCCAGGCCAGAATTTCGACTTTCTCCGGCCGGTCGAATTGGGCGTCGAGGTCCTTGCGCAGCTGCGCGCCCTCGCGCTCGGTCTCTTTCATAATGACGAGACGGCATTGGGGCATGCGTCGAGTGACCTTGGTCAGCTTGTTCATTGTGATGCTGCCGCACTCGACCCACAGCACGGCGGCGCCTCCGGCGTCCACGGCGAGTAGATCGGGCAGGAACTCGAAATTATCGAGCGCGGGGATTTTCGTGGACGCGTCCAGGATCGGCTCGTAGTTCCAAAATAGGATGTAGGCCGCGAGCCTGTGGGCTAAATGGTCGTCCAGTTCGCTGGGCCCGGCAACGAGTTGGGGTCTGCGATCGGCTCCGTTTATATTGAGGTCGCAGCGGATTTTCACGAATACCTCGTCAGGGGTCGGGCCAACATTGCGACGAGCCCAAGTTTGCGCGGATCGCGGTCCTCGGTCAGGCCCAAGGTCATGGACTCATGCGGCTCCAGCGGCTGAGCGCGGTAGCTGCCGAACAGACGATCCCAGAGGGTGAAGTTGAAGCTGAAGTTCGAGTCCGTCTCTTCTTTATTGGGACTGTGATGGACGCGGTGCATGTCGGGGGTGACGGTGAGCCGCCGCAGGGCTGCGTCGATGGGCAGCGGCAGGGCGATGTTGGAATGATGAAACAGGGCGGCGGTGCTGAGGATCATCTCGAAGAGCATCACGCCCAACGGGGAAGCGCCGAGAACGATGACCGCGGCTATTTTAATGAGCATGGAGATAAAAATTTCGAAGGGGTGAAACCGCACCCCTGAACCCGTATCGAGATCGAGATCGGTATGATGCACGGCGTGCAGGCGCCAGAGAGCGGGCACCTTGTGGAACACGCGGTGCTGCCAGTAGACGAGAAGGTCGAAGAGCACGATGGTCAGGAGGATCTTGAGCGCGGCGGGGAGCGCGGCGAGATTCATCAGGCCGACGCCCGCGTTCTCGGCGCGGACGGCGGTCTCCATGGCCGCCAGGGGCAGGAGAAAGCGCACGGTCAGCGAACCGAGCAGCATCAAGGCGAGATTGACGCCCCAACGCGGCGCGGAGGGCGCTACGCGCGTTCGGCGCGGAAGCAGGCGCTCGGCCAGCGCGCAGGAAGCCAGAGTGAAGAGGAAGACGCTTAAGCGGAGGCTTGAGGCGCTCATCGGTGCCCGCCGCGCAGCGCGCAGCCAGAGAGCCAGCGGCCGTCGCCGGAGACGTAGTGCTCTTTTTTCCAGACCGGGAGGCGGCGCTTGATTTCCTCGATCACGAAACGGCAGGCGGCGTACGCCTCGGCGCGATGCATGGCGCCGGCGGCGATGGCCACGCTGGCCTCTCCCACTTTGAGGCGTCCCGTGCGGTGCGCGACGGCCACACGCACAGGCCATCTCTTTTCCGTCGTGGCGGCGATGCGACTCAGTTCCTTCTCCGCGAGGGGGACGAAGCAGTCGTAGCTGACGGCTACAACCCGGCGTCCGGCGTGTACGGCGCGCACCGTGCCGACGAACGAAGTGACGGCACCGAGTTTAGGAGACGCAACGGCGCGTCCTAATGCCGCGACGTCGAGACGCGACGACGTCACGCGCGTCAACCGCCGCATACCGGGGGAAGGACGGCCAGGCGCCCTTTGGGAAGGCGCTCCGTGGGTGACAGCACTTCGTCGGCGCCGGCCAGGGCGCAGCCTTGTAGAAGTTCGGCGTTGGATCCGAAAGAGATTTTAAGCGCGGACAGCGCTTGTCGGGCGGTGGCGGAATGAGGCAAATCTAATGAAACATAATTGCCGTGGCCGGCGTCGCGCAGGCGACCGTATAATTCGATTTTTCGCTTCAATGGTTTCCGCCGCGGGCGACGTGGACCGCGTGAGGGAGAAGGTTGGAGAGAACGGCGAGGCCGTCGCGCACGCCGCCGGGGCTGCCGGGGAGGGCGATGATGATGCAGGGGCCGAGTTGGCCGGCGATGGAGCGGGATAAGGACGCCGTCGCGGGGCCGCCGGCGGCGCGCAAGGCTTCTCCAATACCTGGGATGATGCGGTCGGAAACGGCAATGACGGCTTCCGGGGTTACGTCGCGAGGGGAGAGGCCGGTGCCGCCGGTTAGGACGATAATCGCCGCGCTGCGCGCGGCGTTTCGGATCTTTTGTTCGATGACGGATTGATCGTCGGGAACGACAACGGAATTTGCGGTGGAAAAGCCCAACGACTTGAGACCGGCAACCAACATAGGCCCAGTTTTGTCAGTGTAGACGCCCTTGTAAGCGCGATCGCTCACAGTCAGCACGGCTGCACGGCCGAGCGTACGGATTTGTTTGGCCGCCTTCGGCGGCGTGGCGTTTTTGGGATGGCGCCATAAACCTTTTTTACCGCCATCCTTGAACTCGAGACGAACGGCAACGATTTCTAGGGCTGGATCGACGGGCTTTATCAAATCGTATAGGCATAACAAAGCGCCCATGGCACCCGTTAAGGCTTCCATCTCAACGCCGGTTTTCGCCGCTATCGCGGCGGTGCACCTTACGTGCGCACCGGGAAGAGCTTCGTCGAGGTTTATATCCACGGCAACGGAATCCAACGACAAAGGATGGCAAAGGGGCAATAGTTCCGAGGTTTTTTTGGCCGCCATGATTCCCGCGGCTTGAGCTAGGCCTATCGCGTCGCCTTTCGGCAAACGGCCTGATTTGAGCAATGCAAAGGCACGATGACTCATCGTTAACGTACCAACCGCCGCTGCGCGGCGGTTGGTCGTTTTTTTCACTGATACATCGGCCATGTTGATCATTAGCCGCCCATCATCGCGAAGTGTCGCGCGTCCCCAACCTTCCCTTCGGGAAGGTAATGGGAAACTTCTTTGAGTCCCAATAAATTTTTGACCCGCTCTTGAAGTTCCGGAGCTTGCTCGTCATTTTTTAAAAATTCCCGGAGCGAGTGCTCGCCTTCCGAAAAAAGACATAAGCGTAGGCGACCCCGACTTGTCACTCGAAGACGATTGCATGAGGCGCAAAAATCATTGGCGTAGGGCGCGATCACCCCGATTGTTCCTTTATAACCTTCCTTGATGAATGAGCGGGCGGGGCCGTCGCCTTCCTGGCGCGCGCGTTCATCCCAGCCGTTTTTAAACAACCAGGCGACCAAGGTCTCAGCTTTAAGATGTCTGGCGGCGAAAAAATCGGCGTTGTCGGCTGTCGGCATCAGTTCGATGAAGCGCACGCCGATCGGTCTCTCGCGGGCCAGCTCGACGAATCGTCCGAATTCGTCTTCGTTGAGGCCTCTCATCAGGACCGCGTTGATCTTCGTCTCAAGGCCGAGATCGAGGCAGAGGTCGATTCCGGCAAGGACGCCGTCCAATGCATCCTTGCCCGTGATCGCGGCGAAGCGAGTTTGGTCGAGGCTGTCGACGCTGACGTTGACCGCGGCCACGCCGGCGCGTTTAAGCTCGCCGGCGAGCTCGGCCAAACGGAAGCCGTTCGTCGAAAGGGCGACGCGGCGCACACCCGGCGCGCGCGCGACGGTCGCAGCGATCTCGACGATATCCGTCCGGACGGTGGGTTCGCCTCCGGTCAAGCGCACTTTCCAGAATCCGAGGCCGGCGAAGGCGCCGACGAGACGCCCGATCTCGGCGACGCTCAGCGGGGAATCGGTTTCGTGCTTGTGGTAGCCGTTGGGCAGGCAGTACTGGCAGCGGAAATTACAGACGTCTTCGACCGAAAGCCGAAGGTAATGAAAGGACCGGCCAAAGCCGTCGACAAGCGCCATTTAACGGTCGAGCGTTAGGCCTTGGGGACCGACGTACAGCGACTGGGGCCGGATCAGGCGATCCTGGACATGCTGTTCCATCACGTGTCCGCACCAGCCCGCCGCGCGGCCGCAGGCGAACATGGAAACGAATTGGTCGGGCTGAAGGCCGATCGACTGCAGGACCAAGGCGGTGTAGAACTCGACGTTGGTCTTGAGATTTCGGCCGGGCTTGAGCTCCTCGAGGACTCGAACCGCGGTTTTCTCCACGGCGCGCGCGAGGTCGTAGAGCTTGGCGTTCTGCAGGTGGGCGCCGGCCATCTCCTGGGCGGTCTTGGCGAGCACCTCGGCGCGGGGATCGCGCACTTTGTAGACGCGGTGTCCGAAGCCCATGATGCGGCGGCCTTCCTTGATTTCGTTGCGCAGCCAGGCCTCGGCCTTGTCCGCGGTTTTGATGTCGACGAGCATGTCGAGCACGGGGCCGGGGGCCCCGCCGTGCAGCGGGCCCTTGAGCGCGCCGACGGCGCCGGTCACCGCGCTGACCATGTCGGAGCGCGTCGAGGCGATCACGCGCGCGGTGAACGTCGAGGCGTTCATGCCGTGGTCGGAGACGGTCACCCAGTAGGTCTCCAAGGCCTTGGCGGCCATTGGGTCGGGCTCGACGCCGAAAGTCATGTACAGGAAGTTGGCGGCAAGGCTCAAGTCGGCGCGAGGCGCGATCGGCTCCAAGCCCGCGCGAAGGCGCGAGTGCGCGGCGATCACGGTCGGA
The DNA here is from genome assembly GCA_964467615.1 of uncultured Nitrospirales bacterium. Classification (GTDB taxonomy): domain Bacteria; phylum Hydrogenedentota; class Hydrogenedentia; order Hydrogenedentales; genus CAYXRK01. The sequence goes on from CAYXRK010000033.1 coordinate 9,249, forward strand.
AAGCGGGAGAGCAGGCGCTTGGCCAGCGCCAAGTCGCCGGCCGGGGAGATGTCGTTGGGGTTGGACACGTCGAGCGATAGGGTTGCGCAGGCCATGCGCAGGGCGTCGATGGGCGGGGCGTTGCGCGCGGTCTTGATAATCTCGAGCGTCTCGGGGCGTAGGGCGCGGTATCCGGCGAGCTCTTTTTGAATGCCGGGAGCCTCGTCGGTGGACGGGAGATGTCCGTTCCAGAGAAGCATCGCGGCTTCTTCGATGGAGACCTTGCTCGCGAACTCCTCGACGGAATAGCCGGCGATGATCAGCACTCCGTTCTGGCCGTCGACCATGCTGAGCTTGGTCTCGGTGGCGACGACGCCTTCAAGACCGGGTCGAACCTGAGAAGAAGAAGTGGAAGCGGTGGGAGCGGCCATGTTGACTAACCTCCGGAGTTTGAGCGACGCCGACGAGCAGGATACCACTTTAAGCGCCTCGGGGTCATCACGCGATCGCGCCCGCCTTGCGCAGAAGATCGAGGCAGGCGGCGTTGGCCCGGCGGGTGAGGTCGCCCTCGTCGGCGTTCTTGAGGCGTCCGTCCTCGACGACGACGTGTCCGTTGACGATGGTCCACTTGGTCCGGTGGCCCGCGCCGCAGAAAAGAAGGGAGGCGACGGGATCGCCGGCTGAGCCGGCGTAGTCGAGGCGGTCAACGTCGAAGATCGCGAGATCGGCGGCTTTTCCTGCCGCGATCATGCCGATGTCGTCGCGACCGAGGACGGAGGCGCCGCCTCGAGTGGCCATGCGCAGGGCTTCGCGCGCGGGCATTGACCCCACGCCGGATTTGACGCGATGGACGAGCATCGCTTGGCGGGCTTCGGCCAGCATGTCCGAGGTGTCATTGGACGCCGAACCGTCCACGGCCAAGCCCACGGAAACGGAGGCGTCGAGATATTGACGGACCGGCGGAACGCCCGAACCGAGGCGAAGATTGGAGGAAGGGCAATGCGCGATGCCGACTTTCGCCTTGGCCAAACGGCGAATATCCTCTTCGTTGACGTGAACCATGTGCGCCAGCCAAACATTTGAATCGAGCCATCCCAGCGATTCGATGAAGTCGATCGGACGAAGCTTGTACTTTTCAAGACAGTACTTTTCTTCATCCAACGTCTCGCACAGATGCGTATGCATGCGCACGCCCCATTTTTTCGCCTGGGCCGCCGTCTCTTTCATGAGCTCGGTTGAGACCGAGAACGGAGCGCAAGGCGCCAGACCAACTTGGATCATGGCGTAGGGGCCCTTGTCGTGATGTGCCTTGATCAGGCGTTCGCCGTCGCGAAGAATCTCTTCCTCGGCCTGGGTGCAGTCATCTGGAGGTAGGCCGCCTTTTGAAACGCCCACAGACATCGACCCGCGCGTGGCGTGGAAACGGATGCCGAGCGAGCGAGCCGCGTCGATTTGGGCGTCGACGAGGCCGGTGAGGCCGCGGGGGTATAAGTAGGTGTGATCGGATGACGTCGTGCAGCCGGTGAGCAGAAGCTCGCCCAGGCCGACCTGCGCGCCGAGAGCCGCGTACTCCGGCGTGAGGTGTCGCCAAACGCCATAATGATAGACGAGCCAGTCGAAGAGCTTGGCGTTCTGCGCGGCGGGTGTCGCGCGCGTGAGCGTCTGGCACAGATGATGATGCGTGTTGACCATGCCCGGGATCACCACGCAGCCGCGCGCGTCCAGGACCTGGGCGTCGTCGGCTTCGATATCCTTGCCCACGGACACGATCACGCGGCCGCGGATGAGGATGTCCGCGCCGGCCAATTCCGTGCCGGCGTCGTCCATCGTCGCGATGCGCAGGGCGTTTTTGATCAGCAGCGGGGGGCGCATAGGGCCAGTCTAGATTAAATAGATGAGCCAGTCACCTATGTCAATATTTGAGACGCGACAGGTGGCCGAAAGCTCCGAAGGCCACCGGAATTCTCATTTGTTTAGCGAGAACCAGGAAATCATCAGCTGGGAGCCCGAGAAACAATTTATGATCCTGTTCGTTTTCTAGATATTTTTCGTAAGTCGAGAACGTGCTCATTTTATCATTAACGTTAAGATCTTCCCCGATAAAGAGAACACTTGTTGGTCTTGCCTCCTTGAGGTATTCCGTCAAAATCCCATAAAGTATTTTTTGTTCCCTGCAATCATCACGATAATAGATGGTATGGGATCCGGTTTCCTCAACACCGATGGCAATATTTGAGGCGTTTTGTGTTTTTCGGCTTGCGGCAAGAAACATCTCGATGTCCTGATAACCAAGCGACTTGACGACACCGATAGCCCTATCTATGTGGGTCTTGAAATCATCGAGAGCCGCTGTTTCCGAGGGATCGTCCATGTTGCTTCTTTGGACATCCGCAATAGTCAGCTTGATCGGCGTGGTGGAGATATATCGAATTGAGAGTGATTCCTGTAACGATGGAATTGCACCGTATATGTGTTGCGCCGCTCCATTAAGAATAATCAAGGCGCCTGGGCCATATTGTTTTAAATGGCTGTTTATAGCTTCTTGGATTTCTTGCCAGCTGGTGGTATCACGACGAATGGCGGCCGCTCTGGTCTCGGCGATGGCCCGACGATAAATAGCCGAAATCTTTGGATCGTTGAGATCAAACAGGGGCTTATCATCATTCAAGTAACCCCTTTGCCGCAATTTCTCCACTAAGGAGTCAATTGAACTACGGTGTCCTGCGGATTTGGCCTTGCCGATCGCCTCTTGGAGAGCTTCTTCCTTCAATTCTTGGTTGTGGCCGATAGCGGGCACAAGCAGTAGTGTGGCCGCAGCCAAAAACATTAAGGAGTATTGGATTCTGATACGCACCTTAGCGTTAGTGTAGGATGGTGGTCTGGTTTCGTCAAGGACGTTTATCTGCAATTAGTTAAGTAGAATTCGAATTATGGAGCCGCTCTCTTTATCCGAATTTGCCTCGGGACTGCCCCGACCGGGCGTGCTGTGCACGCTGGCGAAGGTCGTCGGCTCCGCGCCCCAGGCGCCGGGTGCGAAGATGTGGGTCTGGACGGACGGATTCTCGGGCACCGTCGGGGGCGGCCGCTTCGAGGCTGAGATTCTCGCCGAGGCGCGCCGTATGATCGCGGACGCCCGCCCTGAGGCGTTTCTTAAGGAATACACGCTGTGCCGGGAGATGGGCCAATGCTGCGGCGGCAAGGCGACGATTTTTTATGAGCCCTGTCCTCGCCGGCGCGCCGTCCATATTTTCGGCGCGGGGCACGTGTCCCGCGCCTTGGCCGCGACGCTCGACGGCTTGGACTTGGAGGTCGTGGTGGCCGATCCTCGCCGGGAATGGGCCGAAGCTTCCGCGTTCCCATCCAAGACGCGCGTCCTGCGCGCCGATCCGTTGGCGCTCGCGGAGGCTGCCGGGTATGGATTGCTCGACGCGGTCTGCGTGATGACCAACGATCACGACTTGGACCTGAAGATTGTGGACATACTTCTGGATAAACCCTTGGGCTATCTTGGTTTGATCGGATCCATGCATAAGGCGCGTGTTTTCCGCTCGCGTCTGCCTCCACCGCGCCGTTTGCTGTGGGACAAGGCGATGCATTGTCCGATTGGCCGAAAGATTCACTCCAAGAATCCTAAAGCCATCGCGATCGCCATCGCCGCGGAGTTGCTGGATAAGTGGGCTTACCGCGTCCCCCTGGCTCGCCGCGAGGCCGGCATTCCCGCATGACGGGCTTAAGGGTTTGCCTTCTCGCCGCCGGGCGCGGGACGCGGGCGGGCGGCCCCAAAGCCTGGGGCCCGTACGCCGGCAAGACGATGCTGGAGGCTCAGCTCGGCTTCCTGGCGACGGTGACCGCGCCTGAAAATATCTACATCGCGATCCAGAATGAATGGCTTGAACGCTGCCGGGCGCTGTCGCCGCGCGTGAACTGGGTCGTAGCCGATCCGGAAGGCACCCCGTTGTCCTCGCTGCAGGCACTCTTGGCGGCGGCCCCGGTTTCGCGTTCGTTCGTTCTACATGTCGACATGCCGGTTTTCGACCTGCGCGTGTGGCAGGCGCTGGCCGCCGCTTCGGGCGACGTCCTACCCGCGCACGAGGGCCGGCGCGGCCATCCCGTGCTTCTGACGCCGGCGAGTTTGTCCGAGGTCGCGCGTCTTGATCCCAAGACCGGCCGTCTCGACGTTTTTCTGCGCGCGCACCCAGCGACAGAGGTTCCGGTCGCCACCGACGTGATCTTCGCCAATCTCAACGAGGCGGCGAAGTGATCGAGTTTGCCATTCGCGGCGGCCGCGTGTACACGCCCGAGGGGCCGCGTCCCGGCGCGGTGTTCATCGAAAGCGGAAAGATCGTCGCGGTGGCGGGCATAGACGAGATACCCACCGGTACGCCGATCCGCGAGGCGGGCGATTGCGCGGTGATCCCGTCGTTGGTCGATTGCCACGTTCACGTCAACGAGCCCGGTCGCACCGAATGGGAGGGCTATTTGACCGCCACGCGCGCCGCGGCGGCGGGAGGCACAGGCACCATCGTCGATATGCCGTTGAATTGTTCGCCGGTCACGACCACACGGCGCGCGCTCAAGGCCAAGCTCGACGCGACCAAGGGAAAACTGTCAGTGGACGCTGCGTTTTGGGGCGGCGTCGTGCCCGGCAATCTCGCCGATCTTAAGCCGCTGGCCGAGGACGGGGTCGTGGGCTTTAAATGCTTCCTGACGCATTCGGGCATCGATGAATTTCCAAACGTGACGCGCGAGGATCTCGAGAGGGCCATGCCCGTCATCGCTAGCCTGGGCCTGCCCTTGATCGTCCACGCCGAGCTTGATCCATGCGCCGCGGCGGGCGCCGATCCGCGCCTGTTTACCTCGTATCTGGCCTCGCGTCCAGGAGACATGGAGCTGCGCGCGATTCGGCTGATGATCGAGCTGTGCCGCAAGACCCGCTGCCGCACGCACATCGTGCACCTCTCCTGCGCCGAGGCCTTGCCCGAGATCGAGGCGGCCAAGGCCGAAGGTCTGCCCTTCACGGTGGAAACCTGTCCTCACTATTTGACCTTCGCTGCCGAGGACGTGCCGGAAGGTGCCACGCAGTTCAAGTGCGCTCCGCCCATCCGCTCCGCCGAGAACCGCGAGGCGCTGTGGAAGGGCTTGGGCCGAGGCGCGATCGATTTCGTCGTGTCCGATCACTCGCCCTGCGCTCCAGAACTCAAGAAGCTCGAGGCCGGCGATTTTCTGGAAGCGTGGGGCGGGATCGCGGGGCTGCAGTTCGTCCTGCCGGCGGTTTGGAGCGGAGCCAAGCGCCGCAACTTCGAGCTGGAGGACGTGGTGCGCTGGACCTCGCGCAATACCGCCGATTTTACGGGGCTTAACGGCAAGGGCCGTCTTGAGAAGGGCCGCGATGCGGACATCGTGATCTTCGACGACGCTGCGTTGTTTGATTTATCTCCTCAATCCGTTCTGCACCGCCATCGCTTGACGCCGTACGCGGGGCTGCGCCTGACCGGCGTCGTCGAGGCGCACTACCTGCGTGGCAAAATCATTTACGACAAAGGCGAGTTTCCCGCGCCTGGATCGGGACGGGCCCTGCTCAAAAGGAGCGAGACATGGATTTCGCGCAATTAATCGACTTGGCGTCCTCTCGGGTCGGCGGCAAGGCCGTCGAGGCGAACGACGAGTTTTTCGCTCCGAAGGAGAATCTTCTCAAGCCCGCGAAGGCGATCTGGCTTGCCGACAAGTACACGGCCAAGGGCAAATGGATGGACGGCTGGGAAACGCGTCGCCGGCGCACGCCGGGCTGCGATTGGTGCGTGATCAAGCTGGGTTTGCGGGGCGTGATCAAGGGAGTCAACATCGACACCTCGTTTTTCACCGGCAACTACCCCTCGCACGCGAGCCTCGAGGCACGCGACGGCAAGGGGGCGTGGGTCGAGATTCTTCCCAAGACGGAGCTGAAGGGAAACGCGGACAATCTCCTGGCGGTTGCAGCCGGCAAGCCTTACGACCAGGTTCGTCTCAGCATCTTTCCCGACGGGGGCGTCGCCCGCCTGCGCGTGTTCGGCGACGTAGCGCCGGACTGGGCGAAGGTGCCCAAGAAGGCGGCGGTGGATCTGATCGCCGTTCAGTTCGGGGGACTGCCGCTTCTGGCCAGCGACATGCACTACTCACATCCTCAGAACCTGATCATGCCCGGCCGGGCCAAGAACATGGGCGACGGCTGGGAAACCAAGCGCCGTCGGGGACCGGGCCACGACTGGGTCATATTGAAATTGGGCGCGCCGGGCGTGATCAAGAAGATCGAGGTCGACACCAACCACTTCAAGGGTAATTACCCCGACTCTTGTATGATCGAGGGCGTGCACAAGCCCGGGGCGTCCAGTTCCGAGCTGGCCGACGAGTTCACGCCTTGGGTTACGGTGCTTCCTCAGATCAAACTCTCGGCTCATAAGCGTCGCTTCTTTCAGAAGGAGATCGTGCCGCACGGTCCGATTACGCACGTGCGCCTCAATATCTATCCGGACGGCGGCGTGTCGCGTCTGCGATTGATCGGGGAACGCGCATGAAGATATATTTCTTTGTCGTTCTAGTCTTGTCCGCCTGCGCCGCGCCGCGCGCGGTCGAGCGAGAAAAATTTCCCGTCCGAGTTTGCGTTAAGTGGAGTAAGGACATCCCCGAGGCGCAGGCGACGGGCGAATCCCTATTTTCTTCCGTGACGCGCGTGCCGAGCGTCAATTCATCGAAGGATTGCGACGTCGTCATTGAGACCGAGGAGTTCGGCGTGGGGTGGCTGATGAGCGCCTACATGAAAGAAGCCGTTCTCTCGCCTTGCGGCAAGAAGTTGGGGCGCTACTCGTTCCGCTACAAAGGCGATCAATGGCAGGCTAAGTTGATGACGGGTTTATACAGCTTTTTATCCAAACATCCCGAAGCGATGAATGCAGGTAAGGATTGTGGTGATGACTCTCGCTGAGTTGAACTCTTTGCCGTCCGATGGGGCCCACGCGGAGATGCTTCGTTGTTGTGGTTCTCGACGATGGGTGGATTTAATGGTTGGTCAACGTCCTTTTAAAAATAAAAAGGCGCTTCTTGTCGCGGCAGACGAAGCATGGGCCAAGACCGATGAAAATGATTGGCTCGAGGCGTTTTCCAGTCATCCTCGTATTGGTGGTGCCGCCACAACCGCCTGGGCCAGGAGCGAGCAGGCGTCCGTCGCCGCCGCTGATAAGAGTGTGGTCGACGCCTTAGCGCGAGGAAACGCCGAATATGAGGCCAAGTTCGGCCACATCTTCATTGTTTGCGCAACTGGAAAACATGCCGCCGCGATGCTGGATTTGCTCAAATCCCGTCTAGGCAACGATCCCAAGATCGAGAAGCGCATAGCCGCCGCCGAGCAGGCCAAGATCACCAAGATCCGATTGGAGAAATTACTCTCATGAGCGCGATCACCACCCACGTTCTCGACACCTCGACCGGCCGTCCCGCCTCGGGCGTGCCGCTCATCCTTGCCAAGGCGAGCGGCGGCGGCTGGAAAAACGCGGGCCGGGGACTGACCGATCTCGATGGGCGCTGCAAGACCCTGCTGAAAAAAGGGCCGTTGAAAAAGGGCGTCTATCGCCTGACCTTCGGCGTGTCGGCGTACTTCAAGCGCGCGCGCCAGACCGCCTTCTATCCCTCGGTGTCCATCATCTTCCAGGTCCGCGACTCGCGGCACCATCACGTGCCGCTGCTGCTCTCGCCCTGGGGCTACTCCACCTACCGCGGCAGTTGAGTTTCGCGCGGACTTATCCACTCCATTCACAGGCCCACTGTCGTCAACAACAGTGAAAGTGCCCCTTGTGGATAACTCGCAAAACTTGAATTTTCCTACTGTCCGCTAGATCGCTTGACGGTTCTCACCGTCGGCGATGACATGCGAGGGCGCCTGGTCGAAGCGGTTGCCTTCCCACCGGTCGAGCAGGATCGAGACCATCATGTCGGAAAGCACGTTGACCACGGAGCGGGCGCGCGCGAGGATCCAGTCGACGGTGAGCAGCAGCGGCAGGATCTCAAGCGGCAGACCGACGGTGGCAAGCACCAGCGACAGGGAAACGAAACCGGCTTCGGGAACGCCCGCGATACCCATCGCGGCGACGAGGCAGGCGATGGCCGCGGTGATTTGCTGAGCCAACGATAGGTCCAAGCCGTGCGCCTGGGCGACGAAGAGCACGGCCATCGCCTCGTACAAAATGATGCCGTCGTTGTTGAGGTTGGTGCCCACGCAGGCGCCCAGCGCCGAGGATCCTTTGGACACGCCCAGCCGGTCCAGTGCCTTGAGCGTGACGGGCAAAGTCGCCAGGCTTGAGTTGGCGCCGGCGGCGTAGATGACGGGCTCACGCGCGGCTTGCCAGAAGCGCGGCAGGCTGAGGCGGGCAAAAAACACCAGCCAGAGCTGGTAGGTGATCAGCGGATGAAGGACGAGGCCCAGCAGCCCCACGCCCACGTAGGCGGCCAGTCCGCGCAGCGGGGCAAGGCCGTGCTCTCCGACCGCCTTAGTCACGACCGCGAAGACAGCCAAAGGCACCAAGGCGATGATCCAGCCGAGGATGGTCTCCATGGCACTCTGCAGCAGTTCGAAGGCGCGCTCGAGGTCTTGAGTGCCTTCGCCGGCGTTCTTGAGCTTGCGCAGCGCCAAGCCGAGCAGCAGCGACATGAGCACCAACGGCAGCATGGAGTTGTCGGCGAAAGGCTGCACGAGACTGGACGGCACGAACCCCGATAATACCTTGAGGGGTTCCAATCGCTGAGCCGTAGGGATGGTGGCGCCCGCCGGCGTGGCCATCTGCGACAGATGAGCGCCGGGCTTAAGTGCGTTGGACAGCGCCAGGCCGAAGCCGAGTGCTACCGTCGCGTTGAACATGGCGAGCGCCAGCATGCGCAGGCCGCTGCGCGCGTTGACCTGTGCCGTGAGTACGGCGTTGACGATGGCCAGCATGAGCAGTGGGGTGGCCGCCACCTTGATCGCCTGAATGACGAGTTTGCCGATCTCGCCCAGCGGCGCGGCCGATTTTCCCGCTACGGCGCCCAACGCCACGCCCGCGGCCAGGCCGATCAGGATTTGAGTCGTCAGGGACAGACGCACGGACTTCGTCATGGCCGAGATTCTACTTCATCGTAGGACCTTGGGGCCAAAAACGGTGGGTCCAAAGACTTCGTCTAAAAAGGCCATCCGGTACCGAGGCATTTTGAAAAAATTCACTATCATAGTCGAGTCATTTCGGACAAACGACAGGAGATGAAAATGAATTTATTCACGAGAGGAATGCTGGCGGTGGTGTTGGCCGCCATGACGTGCGTCGCGGCCTCGGCCGACGAAGTCAAAGTCGAAATCCCGAAGACGAAGAACATCACGATGACGATCACGGCTGAATCGATTGAAAAAGTCAGCGATTCTGACGGGAAAGCGGCGTTCGCCGTGATTCACATGCCCGTGCTCAAATTCAGCTCGCCGCTTATTCTGGACCGTGCCGAATATAAGAGGACGCGTTTTTTCGCTACGTCCGAGAATGGAAATGTGTTGTGTAATGTGTTCGGTTTTGGTGCGTATGTTGAGAAGTCTTCCAATGATTTTGCCCCTAATAACTATAACTGCGAGGTTCTTGCGGGATTTAAGGGCGATTCTCGAGAGATCATTTTCAGAAGTTGTGGTTCAAACCAATCATATTGGCGTCGGGTTACCTGCGCTATCCCGTAACTTTTTACTTTCGGCGACCTTCGAGGATCTTTAGGAAGGACCGGCTCTCGAACTCGGCCGGCGTGAGTCCTGTGGCCGAGGCTTCTGTCTCGGTGATCGCGCCGCAGTTGCGCGCGCGCAGGAAGTAATTGAGCAGGCCTTGGCCGGTGGCGGCGTCGTCGAACACGTCGCCGACCATAGTCGCCTGGGCGGCCTTTTCGATGAAGTTCTTCAGGCGCGCGGTCGCGGCGGGCAGGCCGCCGCGGAAGAAGGCGTACACCGCGCCGTAGCGCGGGGGCAACTGCGCCGGGTGAAGGTCCCCGCCCTGGGAGAAGCCGGTGGCTAGGGAATGCGTCGCGTGGTCGTAGTGAAGTTTCCAGGCGCGGTGCACGATCTCGGCATTATCTCCGACCGGCATGACGTTGGTGGCGCCGTCGGAGAGATTGACCCCGGTCCCGGCTAAGGTCACTTGCATCACGTGCTTGGCGAAATCGCAGGACAGATGATCCATGCGCTGGTGAGCCGCGGTGATGTTGCAGGAAGCTGTGTAGTCGTAGGTGCCGAAGTGCGCGCTCGTGCACCGGCCGCCCAGAGCGTCGACCATCGCGCGCAGGGGTGCTGTCCCATCGAAGCCGATGATCGACTGGGGCGTCTCGACCATGAGCTCGACCTTGATGGTATGGGGTTTGAGCTTCTTCTTTTTCTCAAACGAATCGAGAAGTTTGGCGAGAGCGGCGGCCTGCCCGGGATGGACGATCTTGGGGAGCGTCACGTAGAACGGGTCGGGGAGACGTCCTTTCGTCAGGCGGACCAAGGTGGTCAGAAAAATATCCATAGTCCGGGCGGAACGAACGGCTAATTCATTAGAAAATGTCTTGATGCGTATGCCGATGAAAGGGGGCAAGGTCCCCTCTTCCAAGCCTTTGGCGACCTCATGCGCCGCGGAGACCGCGTGCCCGTCTTCTTCCGGGTCCAGGCGGTTGCCGTAGCCGTCCTCGAAATCGATGCGGAAATCCTCGACGGCCTCGCGCTTGAGCTTCTCGACGACGCGTTCGTAGACAGTGGACGCCAACGCCTCGTCCATTCCGACCGCGCGGGCGAACGTCATGGCGTCCGCGCCGTAGCGCGACAACGCTCTCAAGGAAAGTTCGCCCAGCTTCTTAGCCGTGTCGGATTTGAAGAGGTGGGCGCCGCCGTAGACGGTATGCACCGGCTGGCGGCCGAACGAATCGCCGGGGTAGCGCTTCATATGAAGCATGTTTTGTTTTGTCAGCGCCGTGAAAGCCGTCTTGTAGACTTTTGAATCGAGAGTGGTCAGGGGCTTCATTTCAATTGTCCTGTCAGGAATGCGATGAGGATGTTGCGCGACACTGTCAGACGATAGTCGCGCGTGGAGCGGATGTCGTCGATAGGCGATACGTTGCCTGCCAAGAACTCGGCGGCCGCGGCCGCCGTCTCGCCGTTGAGGACCCGCCCGTTGAGAAACGCTTCCGCGTCGCGCAGGCGGCGCACCGTGGGAGCCAAACTGCCGAAGGCGAGGCGAACCTCTTCGACGACCCCTTTTTTATTCTGCCAAAGAAGACCGGCGAACATGGTTTTAGAGATAGATTGGGCGGCACGTGTCCCGACCTTGCGGAAAACGGCGCGAGTCGGCTTACGGACGAACGGCAACGAGATCTTCTCAATGAGCTCGCCCGGCTTAAGCGTGGTTTTCTTCACGCCCGCGAAGATCTCTGATATAGGGATGTCGCGAGGGCCGGCGGCGCCGAGTGCGCGCACCGTCGCCTGATAGACGGCCAGCGCGGGGAATGTATCGCCGGCCGGCGAGGCATTGGCGATGTTGCCGCCGATGGTCCCACGGTTCTGTATCTGGGCCGCGCCCACCGTGGCGCAGGCCGCGACGAGAAGGGGGAAGCGCTCGCGCAGGACCGGATGCGCCTGGATCTGCGCGTGAGTGACCAGGCTTCCCAGTTCGACGCCCTCTTTGACGACGCGGATTTTCCGCCACTCGGACACGCGGGACAAGTCGAGCACCGGACGTCCGTTCAGCAGCCCCATGTTCCAACCCACCATGAGATCGGTGCCGCCGGCCAACGGCAGCGCGTTCGGAATCTTGGCGTAAGTCGCAACGGCCTCGGCCGCGGAACGAGGAGAGAGCACCGTCATCGACTTCGCGTCGCCCCTCATTTCTTTTTGCCCTTGGCGGCTGCGATCACGGATTCCACGATGTGTTGATAGCCCGTGCAGCGGCAGAGATTGCCGGCGAGCGCTGTTCTGACAGACTTATCATCAACCTTGCCGCCGGATTTCAAGTGCGCGTGTGCGGTCATGAGCATCCCCGGAGTGCAGATGCCGCACTGCGCCCCGCCGCAGGCGAGGAAGCCCGCCTGGAGCTTGGAGAGCTTCTCGGGCGTTCCCAGCGACTCGACCGTCTCGACCCGGCACCCCTCGACCTGGCAGACCGGAATCAGGCATGAATTGACCGGCGTGCCGTCGAGAAGAACGGTGCAGGCCCCGCACTCGCCCTCGCCGCACCCTTCCTTCGTTCCGGTCAGCGCGAACTCCTCGCGCAACGCGTCGATGAGCCGCGTGAAAGGCGCTCCCTTGAAGGATTTTTTCTTGCCGTTGAGAGTCAACTTGATCATGCCATAGCCTTGGCGATTCGTTCCGGCGTGTGCGGCAAAGTCGCGATGAGACGGCCGGTGGCGTGCAGCACCGCGGCCGCGACCGCGGGGCCGGGGATGTCCATGGGCAGCTCGCCCACGCCCTTCGCGCCGAATGGTCCGCGCGAATATGGCTTCTCGATGAGGATGACTTTAAAGGGCGGCGTGTCGAGGGTGGTGGGGATCACGTAGTTAGTGAGCTGCGCGTTGATCATGAGGCCGTTTTTGTAAATAGGCTCTTCCAGCAGCGCCCAGCCCAATCCCTGAGTCGATCCGCCGATGATCTGGCCTTCGGCCAGCAGGGGATTGATCGCCTTGCCGATGTCTTGGGCCGTCGTGACCTTGTTGACGCGAACCTCGCAGGTGATCTTGTCAATCTCGAGGTCGACGGCGATGGCCGCGTAGGAGTAGACGCCGTACGCGTCGCCTTGGTAGGTCTTGTCGTCCCAGACGACTTCGGGCGGCTTCTCGTACTCCACCTCGAAGCGGCGGGCGGGGGATTTTCCGCACAGCGTGGCGGCGGCCTTCTTTAAATCCGCGGGAGTTTTCGGCACGCGCCCATACTCGGCCTCGAACGCTTTTTTAAGCGCCAGAGTTGCGCGATTAACGAGCCCGCCAACGACCATACATGTGCGCGAAGCGACGGTGGGGCCGGAGTCCGGCACCTTGTGGGTGTCCGGCGTCTCGACTTGAAACCAGGCGGCCGGCACCCCCAAAGCGTCCGCCGCGACCTGGGCGAACATGGTGTTGGTTCCTTGCCCGATCTCCGTGGAGGCGGCGAGCACGTAGAGTTCGCCCTTCTTGGTCAGCGCCACGCCCGCGCGGCTGGCGAGATAAACCTCCCCAGATCCGGTGAAGCCGGCGCCATGATGGCAGATCGATAATCCGATGCCCTTCCAGGTTTTATTTTTTTGATTTTTGTTCCAACGGTCGTACTCTTTCCGTTTGGACGAGTACTTGGAACGAGCGACCACTTTGTCGAGGCATTCTTTCACGCCGACGGACTCGCGAAGGATTTGTCCCGTTGCCGTCGTTGATCCCAACTTGAAGATGTTCTTTTTTCTCAGCGTCAGGGAATCGATTCCCAGCACGGCCGATATTTTCTCCCAATGCAATTCCACGGCGAACAATGTCTGCGGCGCGCCGAAACCGCGAAACGCGCCGTTGGGCGGAGTGTGCGTCATGACCGTTTTCGAGCGCACGCGCACGTTGGGACACTCGTAGCATCCCGCTGCGTGCAAAGTACCGCGCGAGAGCACGACGGCCGAGAGGGTGGCGTAGGCGCCGCCGTCCATGACGATCTCGATGTCCTGGGCGACGAGGCGGCCGTCCTTGGTCAGTCCGGTCTTGTGACGGATCACGGCGGGATGGCGCTTGGTGGTCGCTGCCATGTCCTCGTGGCGGTCATAGACCATCTTGACCGGCCGTCCGGCCTTGAGGGCCAGCAGAGCGACATGGCCCGCGAGCATGGAGGGATATTCCTCTTTGCCGCCGAAGCCGCCGCCGGTGACGGTTTGGATCACGCGGATCTTGGACTCGTCGCGATTGAGAATCTGCTTCATCGCCTTGAGCACGTAGTACGGGCATTGCAGGGAGCCCGTCACGATCATCACGCCGTCTTCTTCCCAGGCGGCCATCGCGTTATTCTCGATGTAGGCGTGCTCCTGCGCGGGCGTGCGGTACTCGCCCTCGACGACGACGTCGGCCGCGGCGAAGCCGGCGGCCAAGTCGCCGCGCTCGATTAGGAAGGACTTGAACGGTTGCTCCGACTTCTCCATGTCGAAGACGCGAGGCAGCGGCTCGTAGTCGATCTTGACGCGCTTGGCCGCCTCGTACGCCGTGGCGCGGTCGGGGTGGGCGATGAGGACGATCGCCTCTTGATGGTGGCGGACGAGGCCGTCGGCGAGCAAAGGCTGATCGGGCTCGATGAGCGCGACGACGTTCTTGCCGGGAATATCCTTGGCTGTGACGACGACGCACTCGCTCCACGGGAAGGCGGGGTCGTAGGTGATCGCCGCGATCTTTCCGTGCGCCACGGTCGAGCGTACGGTCACGCCGTGCCAGCAGCCCGGAATGGAGAGATCGTCGAGATAATGCGCGCGGCCGGTCAGTTTTTCCGGTCCGTCGCGTCTTGGTTCGTTTTTTCCGACGCTGCGCATGGCGGCATCTTACCAATTCCCTATTCGACCCGCATCACGGCGGCCTTATGTTTTACTGTTCCCGGGAATAGGATTATCAATAGTTGGGAGGGCCTGAGCGACCAGGACGACCTGTACGAATAAGTCGCGAGGACCGAAGGAGTACTCGACAAGCCGGAAGCCGCCCAGCCTCAAGAGCCGCTCGGCGTGGGCGCGACCCTCAAGCCTGGTGATCTCGTCGGGGTGCAGCTTGCGCGTAGAGCCGAATAAACGCAGGACGTGATGCGCCGTGTCCAATACGAACACGCTGAGCCCGAACGTCGGCGGCCAAAAGAGCACGATCCGGCCGCCGGGCTTGAGCACGCGCCGGAATTCCCGAAGCAGCTTCACGACGTCGGCCTCCACGAAATGCTCCATGACGCCGAGGTTGTAGACGCCGTCGACCGAGGCGTCGGGCAGCGGTATCGAGAATGCGCTCGCGCGCAGAAGAACCGCGCGGCTTTCGTTCTCACGCGTGTAATGGTCCAGGGCCGGCTGCGAGATGTCCAGCGCTGTGACCTTCATGCGGCGCGTGATGTCCGCATCGGCTTGGCCGCTGCCGCAGCCCGCGTGCAGGAGACTCATGCCCGGGGCGAAGTTCTTGAAGATGAATGTCTCGAGATTACGCTTGATGACCGCCGCTCGATATACTGCGGCGATGGCGTTGTAAAACGAGCCTGTCTTCGGCTTGTCGCGCCAATATTCGTCCCATTCCGGGGCGTTCGCGAGCGCGGCGAGACTTTCCCCTAAATACGGCTTCGGCGCCCTTTGAGCCCGGCGCCAGAGACGTATGAGACGCGCCGTGCTCTGTAGAGCGTCGCTGAGTTTCATCTTGGATGTGCCATAGGTGCGCGCCGGCAGCGTGATAGGTATCTCCTTTATCTTGCGGCCGTCGCGAAAAAGAAGGTACAGGCTCTCGAAGAAGAACGAGTAGCCGGTGGATTCGACGGAATCGAACACGTGCTTGTCGATGCGGTTGAGCCGGTAAAGCCGGTAGCCTCCGGTGGCATCGAAGGGTATGCCCAAAAAAAGACGCGTCAGAATATGGCCCGTGCGCGTCAGCGTCAGACGAAAAGTGTTCCACTCATCCAAGCTGTCGCGGCGCATGTAGCGCGAGCCGATGACCACATCGACGTCCTCGGCCGCGGATATAAAATCTCGGATATAGGACGGCGAGTGAGTAAAGTCGCAGTCCATGGTGATCAGCGTCTCGTAGTCTTGGACGTACGCTCGGGCGATCGCGTCTTGGTGCGCGCTGCCGATGCCGAGCTTGCCGGAGCGGTGCGCCACCTTTAGCCGCGGCTGTTCGCGGGCCAGAGCATCGAGAATCTCACCGGTGCCGTCGGGCGAGTGGTCGTCCATGAACAGCAGATCGGCGTCGAGACCGAGGGCCAGTATCTGCCGGGCTATCTTCTCGGCGTTATCTCGCTCGTTGTACGTCGGGATGAAGATGAGGGTCTTGCCCAGGCTCATCGCGCGATCTCCTCGCGCAGGAGACCGTCGACCATCTGCTCGAAGGTGACGCTGGGCTTCCATCCTGTGGCGCGCCGCAGCTTCGAGGCGTCGCCGGCCGCCGCCGGCCGGTGAGCCGCGAGGATCGAGGGGTCGGCGCGCACGTACTTGCGCCAATCCAGGCCGAATCGGCTGAACACCGCCGACACGAGCTCGTCGACTCGGTGCAGCTCGCCGGTGGCCACCACGAAGTCGTCGGCCTCGGTGTGCCGGACGATGCGCCGCATCGCCTCGACGTAGTCCGGCGCGTAGCCCCAATCCAATCTCGCGTTCAAGTCCCCGAGCTTGAGGTCGACCTGACCGCCTGCCTTGATCGCGCGCGCCGCCTTCACGATTTTGCGCGAGAGAAAATACGGCTGACGCAGAGGGGACTCATGATTGAATAGTATCCCCGCGCAGGCGAAAACGCCGCGGTTTCTCCGATAATCGCGGCAGGCCGTCAATCCGGCCGCTTTGGTGACGCCATAGACTTCCTCTGGATTGATCGGAGAGTTCTCATCGAGGAGGTCGGTCTTAGGTGTTCCGAAGATCAGGCGGGACGCCGCGTAGAAAAAGCGCGCGGGCAGGCCGCTCTGCGCGATCGTCTCCAAAAAATTGATGGGGCCATGGAGATGGACCTTCTCGCTTTCGCGCAACAGCTCGGCAGGCGGCTCCGGCTGCTGCTCGGAGGAGTGGTGGTGGGCGGCCACGTAATAGATCTCGTCGGGCCGTGTGGACTTGATAAGACGCTGGATCGCCGCGGGGTCCGAGACGTCCACGGGCTGGCTCCATGACCCGTCGCTGGAACTCGCCTCGCCTCTAGACAAGCCGATGACACGCAAGCCCTCGCGAGTCAGAAGTTCATGGAGAAGGCGGCCGTCCTGGCCCTTGGAGCCTACGATGACCGCCGTTTTCATGCCTTAAACGGCCTCGACGCAAGGAAGCGGAAAGATGAGACGTCCTCCCGTCTTTAAATAGGCGGCCTCTTTGGGGACTATGAAATCTCGGAAGTGCCAGGGCAGCACGAGAAAATAATCCGGGCGCTTGGCGCGCGCCTCGGCCTCGGGGACTATGGGGATGAGGGTCCCTGGGGTGAACGAACCGAATTTATCCTCGTTGACCTCGCCGATACAGGGCAGGTCTTCGACCGTAAGGCCGCAATACTGCAGGATGACGTTGCCCTTGGTCGAGGCGCCGTAGCCAAACACCGTTTTGCGCTCTTTTCTTATTGAGCCGATGAGGTCCCGCAGCGCGGCGCGATGTTCCTCGACGTTGCGGCAGAACTTTTTAAACGGATCTTCAGTCAGCAGCGGACGCTCGGAGAGAAGCAGGGTGTCGATCGCCTTGCTGGCTTCGGGATACGGCGCCTCCTTCTTGGCGGCCGTCACAGCGAAGCTGCCGCCGTTGGTCGCGTTGAGCTCCACGTCCACGATCTTCAGTCCGACGCGGTCGATCAGCCATTTGATCTGTGCTAGGCCGTAGTACTCCAGATGCTCGTGGCAGATCGTGTCGTAGGCGTTCATCTTCAGCATCGTCGGCAGATAGCTTTGCTCGAACACCCAGACGCCGTCGTCGGCTAGGATCGAGGCGACCGCGCGCATGAAGTCGAGCGGAGATTCGAGGTCATAGAACATAGCGATCGAGGTGACCACGCGCGCTCGCGCCGACCCGCAGTGCTTGCGCACCGCCTCCGCGGAGAAAAAATCAGGTATCAGCTCCACGTGCGGAGGATAGTGCTTGCGGAACTGCGGCCCCGTGGGATCAACACCGACCAGCCGAGGGCCGTCTTTAGGATAGGCCTGCAGCAGAGTGCTGTCATTGCTGCCGATGTCGACGACCAGATCGCCGGGCTTGAGCTTGACCCGCGAGAGGATTTTGGCGACACGCTCGTGCAGATGCTTGACCATCGTGGGGTTGAGACCCGAGTGATAGCCGTAGTTGGCGCCATATAGCTCTTCTTTTTTATAGGACTGCCGCAGCTGCACCAGCCCGCAGTGCTCGGCGGCGTCGGGCGCGCAGCGCACGAGGTCGATGGGCCCGGCCGTGACGGCCTCCCTGGCCGAGCGAGGGAATACGCCGGTCAGCGCCTGCCGGCCCAAGGACAGCACGGGCAGCAGCTTCGAGTTGCCGCAGATTCGGCACCGCTCGATTTCCTTATATCCGCTCATTAGGCCACGGAGGACTTACGCGGTCTTTTTGGTTTTCGTCAAATACGTATGCTTGGGATCGAGGATGTAATACGGTCGCGCGATCCCGTTCTTATAGATTCGGGCGAGATAAGATCCTTGCGCCGTCAAAAGCAAGGTGGCGTAGAGAATATCAGTGACGACCAGCGATGAGAAGTAACCCGATAGGGGATTGCCGCGGGCCAGCGCCAGCATGACCACGTTGAAGAGAAAGAGGAAAGGAAAAAAGTAGAAAGGCAGGCGCAGCATGACCGTCGATGCGGTGACGAGGGTTGAGATGGTGAAGACGATCATGTGGCCAAAATGATAGTGCGTCTTGCCGGCGGCCCGTTGGTGCCTTACGTATTCGATGCCGAAACGCGAAAAGCCCGCGTATCCGATCTCGGCTCGCAAGTAGTTGTGGGCGTTGTTGTTGCTGATGATGGCGTCGCGGACGACGGACGAAATGAGGGCGAACTCGGCCATATACAGGACGATGTCCACGTCCGCGGTGAGCTTGAGCACCCGGTAAAATACTCTGCGAAGTTTTTTGATGATCCAGTTTTCGACTCGATCGCTGCGAGAGCCGTAGACGACGTCATAGCCTTCCTCCCACTTCGCCAGAAATTGCGGGAGCATTTCGGGAGGATCTTCGCAGTCCACATCGATGGCGACGATCGCGTCTCCCGAAGCGTGGGTAAACCCCGCTTGCAGGGAGGGCTGGTAGGTGAAATTGCGCGACATCGTGAGGATTTGGACGCGCGGGTCTTTTTTTCGATAGCCCAACAGGAGCTCGAGCGTTCGATCCGTGGACCGGTTGTTGACGAAGATGATTTCGAACTCGTAGCGGTCCTTCACGGATTCCGCGACTTTGCACAGGCGCTCGTAGAAAATGGGCGCGCAAAGTTCTTCGTTGTGGACGGGGCAGATGACGGTGATGAGCTTCATCTAATCGGGACTATATATTATGTCATTGGCGACTGCAAGGAGCCGCCCTAAGGTGCCGCCTTAAGGCAGTCGACGCAAGCGCAGCAATGCGATTTCAGGGGGGCAGTTGAACCGGGCTCGGATCGTGATGCCGATGCCTCTGGAGGTGTATCCGGTCATATCGCCGTACCGCCACAATCCGCGCGCCAAGGCGCGATGATATTCGAGGCCGGTCATCAGCGGACGGCCCCCCGGCAGACAGATTTGTCCGCCGTGAGTATGCCCCGATAAGTACAGCGCATAGCCGGCGTCCGCGGCGACGTCGGCGAAATCGGAGCTGTGCACCAGCGCGATGGAAAATATATCCTTCGGCCGAGCCCGCAGCGCGTGCCCGGCCGCTTTGGTATAGAACATATGGACGTCGTCGACGCCGGTCAGGTGAAGCCTGGCCTCGCCGCGTTCGATGAGGACGTGCTCGTTGACGAGCATCCGAATCCCGCGCGACTCCAAATGCTCGACTAAATGGTGGCAGTCGTGATTTCCCAGGATGCCGAGAAAGCCGTCTCGAGAGTCGATTCCGGCCGTCAAGGACGCGACGTTTTCCGCGGCGCGAGCCGCCGCGGGAAAGCCGTAGGACTGGACATCACCCGTGATGATGGTCAAATCCACCGATAGGCCTTTGACGCGTCCGGCCGCAAGCTCGAGGAGCCCTGGAACCTGGTCGACATGAAGATCCGACAGTTGAAGAATTTTGTAATTGTCGAACTCCGCCGGCAGCCCCCGAACGGGCACGTCGACTTCGGTCAACTCCAAGGCCAAGGTATTGGAAAGCGCGCGGGATTGAAGCCCCAAGGCTTTTAAAAATGGCTCTGAAAGCGACGCGATAAAGATCTGAAGATTGAAATTCGGAAAGACTCCGCCGCGCGTGTGGCGGCGGCCAGTCGCTTCCATGAGGGCTCGTTGGCGTCGCCAGTCATCGCGTGCCGAAGAGGGGGCCGGGACGTTCATATTGTCTTATCCTTGACAAACCAAAGTCGAAAACGGATCATGTGGAAAGGATATCTTTCATGAGACTGCTTGTCACAGGTCATACAGGCTACATCGGCTCGGTCTTGAGCGGAGTGCTCTTGGAAAAGGGCTATTCCGTCACCGGCTTCGACATCGACTATTACGACGGCTGCGAGCTCTTCCCAACCCCTTATTCCGTGCCGCAGATCAAGAAGGATATCCGGGACGTCTCCGCGGAAGATTTGAAAGACGTCGACGCCATCATCCACCTGGCGGGATTGTCCAACGACCCTTTGGGGGAGCTGTCTCCCGGTCTCACCGACGACATCAATCTCAAGGCCACGATACGCCTGGCAGAATTGGCCAAACGCAGAGGAGTGAAGCGGTTCATCTACGCCTCATCCCAGAGCATGTACGGCATATCCAAGGTCGACGTCGAGCTCGATGAAGACGACAGCGAAAAGAACCCGCTCACGGCCTACGCCCGCACGAAATGGGAGGCCGAACAAGCGCTCAAGAAGATGGCTTCGAAGGATTTCCTCGTCGTCTGCTTCAGGCCGTCGACGGTCTTCGGCGCGAGCCCCAAACTCCGGGTGGACATCGTCTACAATAATCTCCTCGCCTGCGCTTTTACAACGGGCAGGATCGAGATCAAGAGCGACGGCACGGCATGGCGGCCCGTCGTGCATGTCCGCGACGTCTCCCAAGCCTTTATCGCCGGACTCGAGGCGCCGGCCGAGCTCGTCGCCGGCCAGTCCTTCAATGTTGGAATCCCCGACGGCAATTTTTCGGTCCGCCAGCTCGCCGAGGCCGCGCAGCGGAGCGTGCCGGGCTCGACCTTGGTCTTCACCGGCGAGCACGGCTCGGACACGAGGACCTACCGCGTCTCGTTTAAGAAAATCCTCACTATTCTCAAGGATCATTACCAGCCGCAATGGGATCTGGACAAAGGCGGCCGGGAGCTCGTCGAGCTCTTCAAAAAGGTCGGATTCCGGGAAGATTGGTTCCGGGGAAGGCGCTGCAACCGCCTCGCGCAGATCAAAAGCCTGCTCGACACCAATCGGCTGGATCGCGAACTGCGAATGATCCATGGCTCCGTTGGCCGATAAGCTCAAGGCGCCTTTCCAGGCCGCGTCCCGCTGCCGGGGCTGCGGCTCCTCTAAGCTTCATGACGCCCTTTATCTGGGCGACCAGCCGCTGGCCAATTCGCTTAAGGCGGGCCCTTTGGACGAGGAGTTGAAGGTTCCCCTGACCCTGTCCTTCTGCTCCAAATCAGGCCTGGCCCAACTCAAGGAAACCGTCCGCAAAGAGATTCTTTTCAGCCATTATGTCTGGGTCTCCGGGACGGCGGCGGCAACGCAGGCGTACGCAAAATTATTCGTCCGCCGCGTGCTCAAGACCTGCCCTATCAAGCCCGAAGACCTGCTCGTGGAGATCGCGTCGAACGACGGGACGTTCCTGAAAGCCTTTATGGGGGCGGGACTGCGCAACGTCCTGGGCGTGGATCCCGCGAGCAATCTTGCCGAGATCGCCAACCGCGCGGGGGCGCGCACGCTCAACCGGTTCTGGGACAAGGCGGTCGCCGGCGAGATCCGCGCCGCCTCCGGAAAAGCCCGCCTCCTCATCGCGCGCAATGTGATCCCGCACGTCAGCGAACTCAGCGAGGTCCTCGGCGGAGTCGAGCTCGCTCTCGACAAGGAAGGCGTGGGGATATTCGAGTTTCACTACGCCGGAGACATCCTGAAAGGCCTGCAGTACGACTCCATCTACCACGAACATCTGTGCTATTTCTCGCTCCATTCGATGAGCAAGCTGCTGGAAGGCTACGGGCTCTTCCCGTTTCATGTCGAATCGAGCCCCATCAGCGGCGGAGGGGTGGTGCTCTACTTCTCGAAGCGGCGGCGCCCGCCCAGCAAGGAGTTCCTGCGGCTTAAAAAAGACGAGGACGCGAGCGAAGTCAACACCCTCCAGGCTTGGACGGAGTTCGCGCGCAAGAGTCGAGAGCATAAGAAGAAATCGCTGGCGCTCTTGTCCTCCATCTCCGGAAAACGCGTGCTCGGCTTCGGCTGCTCGGCGCGCAGCTCGACGTATCTGAATTTTTGCGGCATCGGAGCGGATCGGCTCGGCGCCATCATCGACAGCAATCCCCTCAAGCAGGGGCGCTACGCGCCCGGCTCATCGATCCCGATCGTCTCCCTCAAGGAAGGGCTTGTCCTAAAGCCGGACTTCATTTTCATCCTCGCGTGGAACTTCAAGGACGAGGTGGTCGAGCAGTGCCGGTCGGCGGGGTTTCGGGGCCGATTTCTGGTCGCCTTGCCCAACGAACCTAAAATCATAAATCCTCGATGAAATTCACGGAACAGTCGTTGGCCGGCGTGTTTTTGATCGATCCCGAGCCTTTTTCAGACAACCGGGGGTTATTTCACCGCGTCTTTTGCGGACGCGAATTGTCGGAACAAAATATCGATTTCAGCATCAAGCAATCCAGCATATCGGAAAACAAACTTCGCGGAACTTTACGGGGGTTCCACTACCAACACGCTCCGTTTCAAGAAGGCAAAATTTTCTCCTGCATCCGTGGCGCCGTTTATGACATCGTCGCGGATCTGCGGCCCCGCTCTTCCACTTACCTCAAGTGGATCGCCATCGAGCTCAACGCCGAAAATCGCCGGACGCTTTACGTGCCTCCCGGCTGCGCCAACGCCTATCTCACGCTGGAAGACGAGACTCGCCTGCTTTATTTTCATTCTGAATTTTACACGGCGAAGGCCGAAGGCGGCATCCGCTATGACGATCCTTTTTTCAAGTTTAAATGGCCCATGATGCCCGCGGTCATCTCGGAGAAGGATAAAAAC
>CAYXRK010000034.1:0-32107 GCA_964467615.1 uncultured Nitrospirales bacterium
TCTCCAGGGAGCCGGAATCGGCCGCGGCGGCCGCTTGGGACGCGGCGGGGAGGATCCCGCAGAACTGCTCGTAGTCGATCAGCTTCGTGACGGTCGGGTTCGGGCCGCAGATGGGGCAGGTGGTTGGGGAGGGAGGCGGGGTCATGGAGAGGGGCAAGGCGGAAAGGCTTTTGGGTGGTGGTGGACTAAGTGGACGGGATGGACCTAGTGGACGGAGCGGGCCGGTTGGGGAAACTTGATGAGACCTATAGGACGTATGGGACTTATAGGCTAAATTGGGATGTGTAGTTTTGGTGAACGCGACAAGGGGAGTTCGACCACGAGCACTACTTGTATTCGCTGGAATCGTTCGGCGTAACTTGGGCGGATCGCGGACCATCCGCGCGTCGTTTGTCCCTTGGGGAACTTTACGAAATTATCCGGGATTGTATGAACGCTAACACTCCGCGCGTGGAGTGTACATGGTTGCGATGCGGGCTGGCATCGTATGCCCCTAAATTGCGGCGGATTGCGGTAGATTTCGGCCCAATCGGTTGCTATACTCCGCCGTCTATTGCGGACGGGGGGGCGGTTCCGTTCGCGCGGCGACCTAACTGCGGGAGGAGGTGAAGTTCATGGCCGGTGCCAACGTCGAAGAAATCGTAAAGCGGATTGTAGTCGAGCGCTTGTCGAAGGACCCCGAAGAAGTTACTCTCGAGGCGAGTTTTATCGATGACCTCGGGGCGGATTCGCTCGATCAAACCGAATTGTTAATGGCGCTTGAAGAAGAGTTCAACGTCGACATTGACGATGAGGCAAACAGCATCGAGACAGTCGGCGACGCGGTAAACTACATCAAGGCAAAACTTGGCTAACGGATCCGCGTCCGCTCTACGGGCGCTTCACCGATAGATTGACTAAGACCCGCCCAGTCTCGGCACGTTGCGCCGGGGCTGGGCGTTTCGGTTTGCGAGGACATCGTGAATACGCGCGTTGTCATTACCGGCATGGGCGTCGTTTCGCCGCTTGGAAATACTCTCGCCGACTTTTGGTCCGCGCTGGTTGCGGGGCGATCCGGCATCCGCACCATTACACGATTTGACGCCTCGACCTTCCGCACCAAATTCGCCGGCGAATGCGCCGACGTCATGCCCGTCGGCTTTGCCGAGAAAGACGCGCGCCGCCTCGATCGCTATTCGCTTTTCGCCGTGGAGGCCGCCGACCAGGCCTGGCGGCAATCCGGCCTCGACATCAATCAAGAAGACTCGGACCGTTGCGGTTGCATAGTCGGCAGCGGAATCGGCGGCATCGAGACCATCCAGGACGAGGTCATCCGCATGCACACCGGCGGCCATCGGCGCGTCTCGCCCTTCATGGTTCCTAAGGGTCTAGCCAACATGGCCTCGGGAAACGTCGCCGTCCGCCTCGGTTTGCGCGGCCCGAACAAATCCGTGGTGACCGCCTGCGCGGCGGGAAATCATTGCATCGCGGAAGGCGCGATCCAAATTCGCATTGGCCGCGCGGACGTAATGATCGTGGGTGGTTCCGAGGCGCCCATCATCCCCTTCAGCCTCGCGGGGTTCTCGAACATGAAGGCGCTCTCGACGCGCAACGACGATCCCCAACGCGCCAGCCGCCCCTTCGACAAAGACCGCGACGGCTTCGTCATCGCCGAGGGCGCTGGCGCACTCGTGCTTGAATCCGAGGAACACGCCAAGGCGCGCGGCGCGGAAATCTTCGCGGAATTCGCGGGGATGGGCGAGTCCTGCGACGCCTACCACATCACCGCGCCTCGAGAGGACGGCTCGGGGGGCGCGTCCGCGATGCGCCACGCCCTTCGCGATGCGGGCATCGGTCCCGGAGACGTAGACTATTTCAACGCCCACGGCACGAGCACACAACACAACGAAGCGGGTGAAGCCAAATCGTTGCACACGGTATTCGGCCCCAAGATGCCTCTGGTAAGCTCCACCAAATCCATGACCGGCCATCTCTTGGGCGCAGCCAGCGCCATCGAAGCCATCGCGTGCATCCAAGCGATTCGGCACGGAATCGTGCCACCGAACATAAACTTTGAGACCCCAGACCCCGACTGCGAAGTCAACCTCGTCGCGAATATCGCCCGCGAGGCCCGTGTTGAAATCGCACTGTCAAATTCACTAGGATTCGGCGGCCACAATGCGGCGATCGTTCTCAGACGGTATGCGTGATGACCGCCTCCAGGCGCTCGCACAGCTAGCTTCCCGCATCGGCATCTCCATCGGGCGTCCGGTTCTCTATGATCAGGCGTTAACGCATGCTTCAGCGGCGTCAGACGTGCTAGGTTCAAACGGTCACTATGAGGCCCTCGAATTCGTGGGAGACGCCGTGCTGGAACTGGCTGTGACGGACTATCTGTATAAGCGGGTACCCGGACGCGCGCCCGGTGAGTACACCAAAATGCGCGCCCGGTCGGTGAATCGTCATGCGTTGGCGCGGGTGGCCGAGCGGCTCGACATCGCTCCGGCCATTCGCCTGGGCAGAGGGGAAGAACAGTCGGGAGGACGCAAGCGGAAAGCGCTACTGGCCGATTGCATGGAGGCCTTGATCGGTGCTATCTATTTGGATCAGGGCTGGGAGGTTGCGAGGGACACCGTTATTCGGGCCTTCGGCGAGGAACTCGAAGTCGCCGAGGCGGGACCGGATGGAGGGTGGGATTACCGGTCGCGGTTGCAAGACTACTGCCAAGGCAAGCGTCTGCATCTCCCGAAATTTGCGATTATTCGGGCCGAGGGGCCGGACCATCGCAAAGTGTTTGAAGTCGAGGTAAGTCTCGAGGGCGCACCCATGGGACGCGGCGAGGGACGCACCAAGAAGGAAGCGGAACGGAACGCGGCCAAGGCCGCGCTCGAACAATTGGGACAGTCTTTGGGGTAACGCGAAAGGTCCTCCCTGCCAACGATTATCGAGGGAAAGGGCGATCTTTTGCTCATCTGATTCTGGAAGGAGTCGGCTAGCACATCATGGAAATTCAACCCTACATAATCGCATCCGCCGCCGCGAGCCTATTCTCGCTCGCGTTTGTCTTCTATCTCGCGCGCTATGTGCTCTCGAAGCCCCAGGGCAACGAGACGATGGGGCAGATCTCGGTGCTCATCCAACAAGGCGCGCTCGCGTTTCTCAAGCGAGAATATCAATACGTCTTCGCCTTCGTCGGCGTCTTTGCCGTCGTGATCGCCGTGGTCGGCCAACTACGGCCCGACATTCCCCTCGGCTGGGAAACGGCGGCGTCATTCGTCGTCGGCGCGCTTGCGAGTTGCGCTGCCGGCTTCCTGGGAATGTACATCGCCACGCGCTCCAACGCCCGCACCGCCGCCGCCGCCGAAAGCGGTGGGGTCAATAAGGCCCTCGATATCGCCGTCAGCGGCGGCGCGGTCATGGGCATGGGCGTCGTCGGCATCGGTCTGCTCGGCCTCGTCATCGTTTATATCGTGTTCAAAGGCGAGCCCGGAATCGTCAACGGATACGCCATGGGCGCATCCCTCGTCGCCCTCTTCGCACGTTCCGGCGGAGGCATCTTCACCAAAGGCGCAGACATGGGCGCGGATCTCGTCGGCAAAGTCGAAGCCGGAATTCCCGAAGACGACCCCCGCAATCCCGCCGTCATCGCGGACAACGTCGGCGACAACGTCGGCGACGTGGCTGGACTCGGAGCAGACCTCCTCGAGTCCTACGTCGAATCCATCATCGCCACGCTCGCCATTGCCGCCACCGTAGGGTTAACAATGGCGGCTAGCGAGGCGGCCGGGCTGGACTACATGATCGCGTATCCGTTCATCATCGCCGTTATCGGCATCTTTGCCAGCGCCGCCGGCGTGATGTACGTCAAGATGTTCGCGCAATCGAATCCGCAAAGCGCGCTGATGAACGGCACCTACCTCGCCGCCATTCTCACCATCATCGGCACCGGCATTTACTCCAAAGTCGCCGGCGCTTCCTTTACCATCGATGGCGTGACCTACGAGTGGTGGGGACCCTTCGCCGCGAACGTCCTCGGCGTTTTCGCCGGCGCACTTATCGGCTTCACTAGTGAATTCTTCACCTCGAGCAAGTACCGGCCCGTCCGCAGAATCGCCGAAGGCTGCCAATCCGGCCCCGCCATCGGCATCACGGAAGGCATGGCCTCCGGCATGCAGAGCACCGCGATTCCGGTCATTTTCCTGGCGATCAGCCTAATCGGCGCATATTATTGCTGCGGAATTTACGGCGTCGCCGTCGCATCCATCGGCATGCTTGCCACCACCGGCATGGTCGTCGCTGTCGACTCCTATGGCCCCATCGCCGACAACGCGGGCGGCATCGCCGAAATGGCCCACCTCGACCCGAAGGTCCGTCACATCACCGACAACCTCGACTCCGTTGGCAATACCACCGCCGCGATCGGCAAAGGGTTCGCCATCGGCAGTGCTGCCTACGCCGCGATTGGCCTGCTCAGCGCCTTCATGGTATCGGCGAACCTGAGCCCCGCGGACGTCTCTCTCATCGATCCGAAAATTCTCGCTGGCCTACTCATCGGCGGGATGTTGCCGTTCCTCTTTTCGTCGCTCCTGTTTCGCGCCGTCGGCGATTGCGCCTACTTGATGATTGGAGAGGTCCGGCGGCAGTTCAGGGATATCCCCGGTCTACGAGAAGGTAAACCCGGCGTCATGCCCGACAGCACAGCCTGCGTTGATATCGCTACGCGAGGCGCGATAAAAGGCATGATGTTGCCCGGCACCTTGGCCGTCGTTCTCCCCGTCGTTGCCGGCTTTACGCTCGGGTCGGCGGGTCTCGCCGGATTGCTCGTCGGCTCGATCATCACCGGCGTCATGCTCGGCATCCAGACCGCCAACACCGGCGGTGCGCTGGACAACGCCAAAAAATACATCGAGGAAGGCAACTTCGGAGGCAAAGGTTCCGACGCCCACAAGGCCGCCATCGTCGGCGACACTGTCGGCGATCCCCTCAAGGACACCGTCGGCCCCTCCATCAACATCCTCATCAAACTCATGTGCGTAATCTCCCTCGTGCTCGCCCAACTCTTCGGAACCGGCCTCTTCTAACACCATCATCCTGGCATGGGCTTCCAGCCCGTACACTCGAACCCGACGACCCAAACGATTCACGGAAACAGTCCCTATTCTGCTTGTGCCAAAGCGCTTTCAGCCCCCGTCGATCTAGCCCGCTCGCCCGTTGGCCGCGCGTCCCCGGCTCGCAAGCCCCCTCTATCGTTTCACCGTGTTCGGAATCCGCCCAGGTATTCCGTTTCCCTCGGCCTTCGCGGATTGGTAGGCTACGTTACGTCCCTCGGTTTCGGGACATGGAGGAAGTAAGGCGCGCTATGGGCACTCAGCCCCGGCACAAAACTTGGCGCGTTCGAAATTGCCGGCCTGCTCGGCAAGGGCGGGATGGAGAGGTGTATCGCGCGCGGGACACGAAGCTCGGGCGCGAGGTCGCCATCAAGGTGCTGCCCAAGTCCCTCGCCGTATGCCTTGCGGCAATCCTCGTACACGTTGCGAGACTCGCAGAGCCATTGCCCAAGGCCGCGCTGTCCGCTTCGCAACCTCTCGCACTACTTTTTAGCGCTCGCCGTAGAAGTCATTCACCGCGCGTTGGATCATCCGATCTACTGCCTTTGGCGCAATAATTTTCAGGAACGCCGTGGTTCGCGGCATCGGCATCGTCGACAGTTCTCGCTGCCGCCGCTCGATAGCGTTCGCGATCCGGCGTGCACACTCGTCCGCGGGCAGCGATTTGGAGTCCGCGACGGGTAGGGCCTCGGCTCCACCGCTCGCCACGCCCTTGTCGTGAATCTGCGTAGCAACCGGCCCCGGGCACACCACGAGTACATCGACACCGGATCCGTACAACTCGATCCGCAACGAATCGAAGAACCCCTGCATCGCAAACTTGGACGCGCTGTACGCCGTGAATCCTGGGAAGCCCGTCTTACCTTGGCCGGACGAAACGGCCACGATCAGACCGCGCGACTTTGCAATGTGTGGCAGCGCGTACAACGTACATCGCACCGCCCCGAGGTAGTTGATATCCATCAGCCGCGCGTGGTCACGCACGTCTTCGGTCTCATCGAAACGCTGCCGGTGAGAAATCCCGGCATTGTTCACGAGGACGTCCAGCGCGCCAAATCGATCGACCGCAGCCGCGATCCACGCCTCACACGCCTTCTCGTCGCCCACGTCCACCGGCACGGACATCGCTTCGCTGCCTCGGCCCTCGCATTCGGCCCGCACGCGCTCGAGCGCCTCCCGGTTCCGCGCCCCAAGCACCAGTCGCGCACCCCGTTCGGCCAGAACAAGCGCCAATTCGCGCCCAATACCCTCAGACGCTCCTGTAATCGCGATGACCTTGCCCCTCGAATCCACTCCGATATTCCTCCGGTGCGTCGCCTAAACCACGTTCGTGGCCCCTGCTGCCCGCCTTTGCCGCAGGCCCCGCCTGACCGAATATAGTCTCGTGCTAATTGATTATCAATACCTCCAGGACGGAGCCGATATTCTATAAACCCATGTTGCTAAATAGGTTATAACGGATATCCATCCGTGACTTCCGAATTTCCGAGTGTCTCCTTCTTGCTCTTGTTACCAGTCCCCCCTTTTCCTTGTCCAAACTGTCGAACCGGCAGATGGCCGGGCAGCACTATATGCAACAATGCGGCGGAACTCACCGTCTTTAGAGGCAAGATGATGGCAATCGACGACTTCAGCAGGCTCGCCAGTGAACACCAGAGCCGGATTTACACGTTCTCGTACTACTACTTGGGCGCCGCCCAAGACGCCGAGGACGTGACCCAGGAAGTTCTTGTCCGACTTTGGCGCCACCATCAAAGTGTTGAAACCGGCAAATTGAAGTCATGGACCATGAGTGTCACCCGAAATTGTTGCATCGATGTGCTTCGTAAGCGGAAGCGCCAACGCGACGTGATCGGCGATCTTTCGTTCGACGAGGCCGCCGAACGGATCGCGGACGATACTCAAGGGCCGTCGGACCAAACGGAACTTTCGGACCTGCGCGGGCGCTTGCAAGACGCCATGGCCCAACTCGAAGAGCCGTACCGGTCGGCGCTCGTAATGCGCGAAGTGCAACAGCATTCCTACGGCGAAATAAGTGAGGCGCTCGAAGTACCGTTGAATACCGTTAAGAGTCACATCCATCGCGGACGCCAGATGCTCCGCGATCTGCTGCGAAAGGAATCTCTCTGTGAGCACGCCTGAATCCATGATCACGTGCGTAAAAGTACGGCAGGACATCGACGCGTTCCTCGACGGCGATCTTCCCTGCCTCGACACCGAGCGCATCGAGAAACACTTGCGCGCGTGCCGAGGTTGCGCGGATGAACTCGCGTTTGCCGAGGAACTTCGCGCCGGCCTGCGCGCTCTGCCCGCCCTAAACGCGCCCTCTGGGGTGCTGGCGGCCGCCCGCGCGCGTTCATTCCGAGAGGCATCCGACGCAAAAGAGGGAAGTATTCTGCCGTTTCAGGTAAAAAGGAAATGGCCCATGCTCGCGGCGTTGGCCGCGGCGGCCGCCGTGATCCTCATGATCGCCGCGCCCGCCCTGCTGCGGCAGTCACCCCAGGCCAACGTCGGCCCGCAGACTGTTCCCAAAATTGAACCGCAAGACGTCGCGAAGGCCGAAGTGGAACTCCGTTGGGCGCTGGCCTACATCGGCGCGATCAACCGCCGCGGCATGGAAACCCTTCAGAGCCGCGAGGTCGAGGACAACGTCACCAAACCCGTGAATAAAGCGTGGACCTTCATGTTCGCGCCCGCCATACAAAACCAACAACCTTCGACAGGAGAACAAACATGAACCGCACGCTAGCTCAAGCCGGTTTCGCCGCTACGATTTTCTGTGCGGCGGCCCTCGCGCAGACCGACTACAAGTCGATGCCCGGTTACATCGACTTCAACGCCGCCGACGTCTTTGGCGCGGCCGAGCCCATGGTCGAAATCATGATCGAGAAGCCCATGCTCGACATGATGACAGCCGCCATGAAAGGCGCCGATAAGGACGGCGCTGAGATTGCCAAACTCACCGAAGGCCTCCAGCTCGTCCGCGTCCACGTCTACCAAATCAAACCGGAAGAATCGCAAACGGTCAAGGACAAGCTAGACGCGCTCGTCAAGGCCCTCAATGGTCAAGGCTGGGCCACCGGAATGAGCATGAGGTCTAACGAGAATCCCGATCGCCCCGAGCGCGTCAGCGTGCTGATGAAGACGGCTGGCGACAAGATGTCCGGCATGGCCGTCGTCGTTAGCGGCGGTACCGATGCGGTCTTCGTCAACGTCGTCGGCGAACTCGACCCAGCCGCCATCGGCACGCTGCTGAGTTCCGGCTTCATGGGCGACATGGATCTCGACTTCGACGAATTCGCCCACAACTTCCCTGGCGCGAAAACCGACGGCCATTCAGACGACGATCACGACGACGGCGAGAAGGACGGCGACACGGACGAGGACAAGGAAGAAAAAACCAATAACTAAGTGGCGAACCTACAGGCGCACGCTTTGTACCCGAGTCAAGTCTCCGGCAGAGATTCCTCACGTCGTTCAGAATGACAACGTCACGGCAATTGGCCCATCCAAATGTCATTCTGAGCGCAGCGAAGAATTTCTACCCACGCGCCTGTCCCACTCAATCTCGCCCGCAACGATCTTACCCGTTGCTCGCCAATCCAAGTGTCTGCGCGAATCGGCGAAGAAACCCTTCGCGGTTTGGCGCCACGGCGACCTGCTGCGCGATGAGGCGCGTGGCAATGTCCTCGACGCATTTCGTCGCGGGTGACTGCGGGAAACGGAGCACGAAGGGCGAACTCTGCATGACGGCCTGCGAGACGTGCGGGTCGCGCGCGATGAACCCCAAGTAACTGATACTCCGTCCGAGGTATTGTTGTGTAACTCCGGAAAGTTTATTCGCGACGGCCGCGGCTTGCTTCTGATTGATCACCATGTTGACGACCAGCCGGACCACCGCGTCCTCCCGCCGGGACTTGATGGTCTTCACCATCGCATACGCATCCACAATCGACGAGGGTTCCGGGGTAGTTACCAGGAGTACTTCATCCGCGGCGACGACGAACGAGATCACGTTCGCGCCGATGCCGGCCATCGTATCGATGATGATGAAATCCGATTCGGCTTGGATTCCGCTTAGCCCGTCAAGAATGTTCTGGCGGGCCTTCGGGCCAAGATCCGCGACTTTGGCGAGCCCGCTGCTGCCGGGAACGACGCGAATTCCGCCCGGCCCCTGCGCGAGTATCTCTCCGAGCGAGCGTTCGCCGTTGATGACGTGCTGGAGGTTGTAGAGCGAGTTCAGCCCGAGCAGGACCTCGACGTTCGCCAGGCCGAGGTCCGCGTCGAGCAGAATCACCCGCTTGCCTTTGGCCGCCAACGCGATGGCTAGGTTCACGCTCGTGCTGGTTTTGCCGACCCCGCCCTTGCCGCTTGTCACGGCGATGACACGGGCGCGGGTCGCGCCGCGGCGGACGAATTCTCTGAGTTTGTGCGCTTGGTCATTCACGGTGGGCACTGCCTTCTAGTAGTCGCTTCGCCAATGTGCGCGCCTGGGCGACTTCGATGTCGTCCGGCACATTTTGTCCGGTGGAAAAGTAACTCAGCGGCAGACCGGATTGTTCGGCCAAACAAAAGACCGACCCGGCGCACCGCGTTTCGTCCAGCTTTGTGAAGAACAACGACGTGGGCCGCAACGCGCTGAATCTCGAAACGATAGCGCGCATGTCGTCGAGCGGAGTCGAGGCGCTCAACACCAACATGACTTCGTCGGGCCGAATGGCGCGCAGGGTATCGCGCGCGTCGTCGAGCTGTTGGGTGTTGTACGGACTTCCTCCCGCGGTGTCCACGAATACCGCGTCGAATTCCGTCATTCCGCGAACAGCCGCGGCCGCCTCGCGGGAATCGTTCACAATCATCAAAGGGATCCCGATGATGTCGGCATAGACTTTGAGTTGATCCGTGGCGGCGATGCGATACGTATCGGAAGTGACGAGGCCGACTCGGGCTCGTTCCGCGATGGCAAAGTGCGCGGCGAGCTTGGCCAAGTTGGTCGTCTTCCCCACTCCCGTCGGGCCCGCGAGCGCGATGACCCGCCGCGTGCCCGCAGTCATGGCGAGACCACCCGTCACGCGGACACGTTTGCGAATTTCTAGGTGCAGCCGCTCGCCGAAAACGCGGGCGTCGAGTTCGCCGACTAGGCCCGGTTTTCCAGCGGCCAGGACGAGTCCCGCGGCGGACTCGCGCGTTACACCCGCTTCCCGCAGACGGCGGTACCAAGGAAGCAACTCCTTGGGCAGGTCCGCGCCGGGGTGTTCCGCGACGAGCACCTGGACCATTTCGCGCAGTTCACGAATGTCCTGCTTCACGCCCACGTCGGCCGCTTCGTGCGCGGGCCTCATTTGGGTAGGAAACGGGATAATCGGCGCGGTATTTCCTTCGACTCCGGTCGCAGGACTTCTCCCAATCCTCGCCTGCGCGTCGCTCACCAGCTTTTCGAAGTAAGCGACCGTTTCCTTCACGCGCGCGTCGCTGCCGACGGGCGCGGGGCCTTTGCTCTCGGCATACCTCTTTTCCACTGGCGAGGGCCGCCGGGGAGCTACGTCCTTCACGGGCGCCGCTGCTGTTACTTCCACCACCTTACGCGAGAAAAATCCCATCACCCCGCCCTCGGAGACCGTCGCGGTGTTGACGACAAGGCCATCCTCCCCGAGCGCCCGTCGCATCTGCTGATAGGCGTCCTCGAGAGTCGCTGCTCTGAATTTGTGGAAGCGTTGGGGCATTTTATAGAAACACCACTTGCAAAGCGTTGATAGTCATCGAAATGGCAGAACATTTTGGAAGATATTTTTCGCGACGCTCAAAATGACAGCGATATGATAGGCTTGGGCTGCGGTTGAACGTCTGGTCATGTTTCGGCATTTATCTGGCCTTCACTTTCCAGCTTCACGCCTGGGTCAATTTCGTTGTACGAGAGGACCACAATTTTCGGTACGTACCGTTCGACAATGCGCTTGAAATAGCGGCGCACTTGCGCCGAGGTCAGCACGATTGGATCGTAGCCTCGAGTCAAGAGCGGTTTAATCGATTCACTCGTGGCTTGAGCGATGATCTCCGCGCGGGCCGGCTCAATGGGGATGTATGCGCCAGTCTCGGCCTGCTTGATCGCGTCGAGAATTTCACGCTCGATCTTGGGCGCGACGGCGACGACGCGAAGCACGCCTCGTTCGTCTTTGTACGCCGCGCAGATTTCGCGCGCAAGCGCATGCCGCGCGTACTCCGCCAAGACCTCCGCGTCTTTTGTGCGTGGCGCGAAGTCCGCCAGCGTTTCGAGAATCGTTTCGAGATTCCGAATCGACACGCGCTCGCGAAGAAGGTTGTGTAATACCTTTTGGACTTCGCCGAGCGTAAGGTTGTTCGGCAACAACTCATCGACTACGGTTTTGGCCGTCGTCTTGATAGTGTCCACCAGGTGCTGCACGTCCTGGCGCGTCACCAACTCGTCGGCGTGCGACAGGATGAGTTCGGTCAGGTGCGTGGCAAGCACGGCAGAGGGCTCGACGATGGTGTATCCAAGCCGTTCGGCGCGATCGCGATTCCGTTTCGATACCCACATGGCATCGAGGTTGAATGCCGGCTCGCGCGTGGAAACCCCTTCGATTTCCTCTTCGACGAGACCCGGATTCATCGCGAGGAAATGATCCGTCATGAGTTCGTAGCGCGCGATTTCGGACTCGCGGAGGAGCACTCGATACTCGTTGGGACGGAGGCGCATGTTGTCCACGATGCGGATGACCGGCACGATGAACCCCATCTTCGCGGCGGTCTGCTGGCGGATGATCTGAATTCGCGTCAGTAGGTCGCCGCCCTGGTTCGAGTCGGCCATGGGAATAAGGCCATACCCCAGTTCGACTTTAAGCGGATCGACCGCGAGAAGGTCTTCCGTCTTCGGCGGCGCGATGGCCTTTCGGACTTCGCGCTCCTTCTCCTCCTCGACGAGGAGTTCTCGCTGCGTTTGGTCACGGGTCGTCGAATAGGCGAGATATCCCAGTAGTGCCGCCACGAAAAGGAACGGCACCGTGGGCATCCCAGGCACGATGCCGAACGCCGCGAGCATTACGGAGGCCGCGCCGAGCGCGCGCGGATAACGAGTGAGTTGTCCCGCCAAGTCCACGCCGAGATTGGCTTCGGAAGCGGTGCGCGTGACGATCATGCCGGCGGCCGTCGAGATCACAAGCGCGGGCACTTGCGAAACAAGGCCGTCACCGACTGTGAGGCGCGTATAGGTCTGAAGCGCATCCATGAGCGGCATGCCGAGCATCACGATACCGATGATGAGGCCGCCCACGATGTTCACCAGCGTAATGATGATGCCGGCAATCGCGTCGCCTCGGACGAATTTCATCGCGCCGTCCATCGCCCCATAGAAATCCGCTTCGCGCTCGATGGAGTTGCGGCGTGCCCGCGCCTGCTCTTCGGTGATGATGCCCGCGTTCAGATCGGCGTCCACGCCCATTTGTTTGCCGGGCATCGCGTCCAACGTAAACCGGGCGGCCACTTCGGAGATGCGGCCCGCGCCGCGCGTAATCACGACGAACTGAATGATCACCAGGATCGAAAAGATGATGAACCCGACGATATAACTGCCGCTCGTCACGAACCCGCCGAACGCATCGATGACGGCGCCCGCGTCGGCATTCGCGAGGATGAGGCGGGTCGCGGCGACATTCAAACTCAGGCGGAACAAGGTCAGCATGAGGAGCAAGGACGGAAATACGGCGAAGTCAATCGGGTTCCGTAGATAGATAGTCGCCAGCATCACTACGATGGAGATGGAAATGTTGATTGAAAGTAGAATGTCGAGAATCCACGTCGGGATCGGAATAATGAGCACGGCGAGGATCGAGACAACGCAGATCGCCAGCGCGATGTCTTGATTGCGCCCTAGCAACGAGCCGCTTGGCGCGGCTATTTGGCCCGCTGATATCGACATTCTAAACTATGTCCGCTGAGTCATCGTGTTTCGCTTCTAGCCCGCCAAAGGCAGGGCCGAGTCCCGCTCCCGCACTCTCGCCACGCGCCGGTCAATCCGATACACGTACGCGAGCACCTCGGCCACCGCGCGGAACAGATCCTCCCGCACGAACTGACCAATCTCGACCGTTCGGTAGAGCGTGCGCGCGAGTTCCGGACGTTGCACGATGGGCACATCGTTTTCGACGGCGAGCGCCCGGATGCGGTCTGCCAGAATGCGGGCGCCCTTCGCGGTGACCTTCGGCGCGTTCATCGATCCCGCGTCGTAGCGGACCGCAACCGCGTACGTAGTTGGGTTGGTGATCACCACGTCCGCCTCGGGAACGGCCGCAAACATACGCTGGCGGGCCATCTGACGTTGGATGCCGCGGACGCGCTGCTTAATGCGCGGATCACCTTCCAGGCGCTTGAGCTCTTCCTTGGCCTCCTGCACGGTCATCATCAAATCGCGATGCCGCTGCCAATATTGGAACGCGTAGTCGAGTACGCCGATGATCAACATCGCCAAAACGATCCGCCACCACACCGCGACGAGCATGCTCCAGACGGCAACGGACATTTCCGCCGGACCCGCGTGCATCAGCGAAAGGACATCGTCCAAACGATCTCGATAGGTCCACCAGACAATAGAGCCTATGAACGTTATCTTCATGAGTGACTTGGCCAATTCCACGAGCGCCCGCGCGGAGAAGAACTTTTGGAAACCCGTGACGGGATTGATCCGTTCGAATTGCGGAAGCAGCGGGCGCACCGTAAACAAGATGCCGAATTGGGCGACATTTATCGCGATCCCGCCCGCCAGCAAAATCAGCATGAACACCATGACCGTCGGCGCGATCATCCCCAGGATTTGGATCACGAGCTGCTGCATGTCCGATTCGTCCATCGACACGTAGTGCATCTCGCCAAGGAAGTATTCGGAGACGGCGCGAAGCCGATTTATCAATTCAGGGCCGACCGCCGACAGCGCAAACAACGCGACGAGAATCGTGATCGCCGCGCTCAGGTCCTGGCTACGCGCGACGTTGCCCTTTTCGCGCGCCTCTTCGAGCTTGCGCGGCGACGCCGGAAGCGTCTTATCTCCACCGTAGGGTTCGGCCATAGGCGTGGTCCGTTAAGCGAGTCCGTCGATCAATTCGTCGACGTGGTCAAACATGTCCTCGAAGACCCCATCCATTAGCGTCAAATACAGGCCAATGGAAAGGGCCGTCACAAGCAATCCAAGCGCTATCGTCAGGGGAAAGCCGACGACGAAGAGATGGAGTTGAGGCACGACGCGGCCCATGATCCCCATCGTGACGTACGCGAGCATCATCGCACCCGCGACCGGCGCGGAAATAAGGAGCGCGTCGTAGAAGACCCCCGCGCCCCAATTCGTCACTACCCACATCAGGTCTGCATCCGGCGCAAGACCGCCCAGCGGAACGCGATCAAAGCTGTCCGCCAACGCCACGATCATCATGTGATGACCGTCTATCGTAAAGAGGTAAAGCGCGGCCAGGATGAATAGAAAAAAACCGAAGATCGGAAATTGGGTCTCAAGCGCGGGATTGAAAACATTTACCAGGCCGAACCCGGATTGCATGTCCATGACCTGCCCGCCCA
Organism: uncultured Nitrospirales bacterium; assembly: GCA_964467615.1. Taxonomy (GTDB): domain Bacteria; phylum Hydrogenedentota; class Hydrogenedentia; order Hydrogenedentales; genus CAYXRK01. The sequence continues at coordinate 14,664 of CAYXRK010000034.1, forward strand.
GTTGGATCGCGGCGAATACGAGCGTCATCACCAGGCCCATAACCAACCCGATGAGCAATTCGCCCGTGGCCATCAGCGCGAACGCCACGGGATCGGTAGGTATCGACTGCTCGGCAAGCGCGATTACCGGCGTCATCAGGAGCGCCGAGAAACCTGCCAGACCTATCTTGCCGATCGCGGGGAAGTTGCTCGAGCCCAGAATAGGCGCGGAAACGACCAGGCCTGAAAATCGCACGAACACGAGGAAGAATGTCAACGCTGTGTCGAGGTCGCCCATTCTAACGGACCAAGTTGTGTACGCCGCCGAAGATGGGCTCGACGAACGCCAACGTAAGCCCGATCATCCAAGGAAGAAAGATGACGAAGGCCAAGAACACCACGACAATTTTCGGCACGAAGGTAAGGGTAATTTCCTGTATTTGCGTGACAGATTGAAACAGACTGATCAGCAGTCCCACGACGAGACCTGATATGAGCATCGGCGCGGACACAAGAAGCGTTAGAACCATGGCGTCCCTGCCGAGGAAAATAATGTCGTCTTCGGTCACTGCCCTTGTCCCGGTAACTTATTCTCAGTAAACGACTTATCCCCAAGAAACGGGCACCTCGACGCGAGGTGACACTTCATCACTCTGCGATAACGATACCACAATATATTGTAGTCGGCAACCGGCACGGATACCGTATATCCCAACTTCGCTGCCTCGCTAATTCTGTCAGGCCGTCAAGCGTTTATCTTGCCTCGATTCCGTTCGCGTGCTAAAGTTGCCGCACTCGCTGGGGAGTCGAATCCGAATAGGAGAGCGTTCGATGGCGGAGATGGACAAGTACTTCAAGATGATGGTCGAGCACAAGGCTTCCGATTTGCACTTCTCCACCGGGTGTAAGCCCATGTTCCGAAAGGACGGATCCATTCTGCCGCTCAAGAACGACGTCGAGATCGACCACCAACGCGCGAAGACGATGTTGTACGAGATCATGCCGAAGAAGAACGAAGACGAGTTCAATACCAACAACGACACCGACTTCGCCTACGCCCTCGAGGGTTTCGGCAGATACCGCTGCAACATATTTCGAGACCATAAGGGAATCGGCGGGGTCTTCCGGCTCATACCTTCGGAAATCCTCACCGTGAAGCAGTTGGCGCTGCCCGAGGCGGTGCTCCGCTTTTGTTCGTTGTCGAAGGGATTGGTGCTCGTGACCGGGCCGACGGGGAGCGGCAAATCAACCACGCTCGCGGCGATGATAGACCACATCAACGGGACGAGGAACGACCACATTCTCACGATTGAGGACCCGATCGAATTCGTCCATCCGAACAAGCGCTGCCTTGTGAACCAGCGTGAAGTGGGAATGCATACCAAATCGTTTTCGGCCGCGCTTCGAGCTGCGTTGCGCGAGGACCCCGACATTGTCCTCGTCGGCGAAATGCGCGATCTCGAAACGACGCACATCGCTATCGAGACCGCGGAAACCGGCCACCTCGTCTTTGGCACCTTGCACACGACCACCGCGATTAGCACGATTGACCGCCTCATCGACCAATTCCCGTCGTCACAGCAACAGCAGATCCGAATGATGCTGTCCGGCGGTCTGAAGGGTGTTGTCGCGCAAAACCTCCTCAAAAAGAAAGGAGGGGGCCGCGTGGCCGCGATCGAAGTTCTGGTAGTGAATCACGCCGTCGCGTCGCTGATGCGCGAAGGCAAGAACGCGCAGATCATGAGCATCATGCAGACGGGTAAGAAAGAGGGCAACACCCTCCTCAACGCGGAACTCACGCGTTTGGTGAAGGAAGATATCGTCGAGCCGATGGACGCCTATATGAAGGCCGTCGACAAAGGTGATCTCATGAAGAATTTTGCGGCCGCCAATATACGGTTCGAGGTGTCCACCGAATCGGCGGAATAACAGGCTCAGCCCAAGCGGTCCGCTTTCGCCAACGTAATGCCGTAGGGCGAACCCTCGGGCATGCGAAGGTACATGCCGTCTTCTTGCTGTTCGAAGGTGGGCAACACTGTCTGCACCGCGCGCCCGTTCGTGCGCGCGATCGCGTCTTCGACGTCGTTCGCTTCAGCCAACAACGCCAAGTTGCACCGCGTCGGAAATATGACCGTAAAACGCCCCGAGTCGCCCGCGTCTAGGGCGTCTTGCGGGCGAATCCAGACCGAGTCCACGGACTCTTCGCCGTCGTGCGCGGCAAGTTGTTCGCCCGGTGCGCGCGCAATAAAAAAGTGCGTATCGAACCTCTTGGGCATTCCTTCGGGCGTAATCCAATGCGCAAAGTGTCCGAGCGCGCCGAGATCAAGCCGAAGACTCTCCGACGAGAGTAGAGCGGAGAACTGTTGTTCCCCCTTCGCTACGGCATCTCGGTGCGGATAAAGTGACGCGTGGCGCGCCGATGCGATTGGATTTCCCGTCGCACTGTCGCGTGCGAGCAGTACGCCGCTTTCTTCAAACGCTTCACGCAATGCGGCCACCCGGAAGGTTGTCAACGGGTCGTCCCAGTCCGCGCCGTCACAGAACGCCGCCAAATCGGGGTGGCTGTCGGAGTCCTCAACCTTCCCGCCGGGAAACACCAGAGCGCCGGAAGCGAAGTCGATTTGGTGGTGCCGGCGGACCATGAACACTTCGAGACCATCCTCGGTGTCGCGGCAGAGCAATACGGTCGACGCGGGGCGGACGGGAGGAGAATCGGTCATCGCGCTGGGGAACTCCGTCGTTCAGCACATACAAAAAAGACCCTGCCCGTCACGGACGACTGGCAGGGCCGACAACATCATGAGAGGCGCTCTCGTCGCTCAATCTTCCTTCTCGACGTATTCGCCCAGCCCGACCAACTCGATCCGCGACATCTGCGCCGAGTCACCCAAGCGGTGGCCAAGCCGAAGAATTCGGGTATACCCGCCGGGCCGCTCGACGAATTTCGGCCCGATCTCCGAAAACAGTTTCCGCACGACCTGGTCGTCGCGTAGCGCCGCAAACGCGCGCCGCCGATTGTGTACGTTGTCCTTTTTTGCCAGCGTGATCAACGGTTCCGCGAAACGCCTCAATTCCTTGGCTTTCGGCAACGTCGTCTGAATCGCGTTGTGTTTGAATAGCGCAACGGCAAGGCTCTTCATTGTGGCCTTGCGATGGGCCATGTTCCGGCCCAGAGCGCGTCCCGATTTTCGATGTCTCATCTTTTGTCTGTTCCTTATCGTGGCCCGCCGCGATGGACAACAGGCTAGTCGTCGTCTTCGTCGTCGTCAGCAACGTTCAGGCCAACGGCGCCGGTTTGACCATTACCGGACGCCTTGGCGCCCCCCACCGCCCCTGCACCTAAGCTGAGGCCCATCATTTCTAAAATAGCGTTAATCTCATCCAAAGACTTTTTCCCGAAGTTCTGAAAGCCCAGCATCTCGGATTCGGAATAGCTGACCAGGTCGCGAATCGTCCTGATTCCGGCCGCCTTGAGGCAGTTCGCCGAACGCACGCTCAGTTCCAGTTCGTCCACGGAACGATCCAGCTTACGCCTGAGCTCCGGGTCTTCTGCAGCGCCGGCGCCACCCGTGGACGCTTCGTCTGCAGAGGCTATCGAGAATATTTTTAGATGCTGAATGATGATATCCGCGGCCTGCTCGAGGGCCACCTCGGGCGTGACCGCGCCCGTGGTCCAGACGTCCAGAACAAGTTTGTCGTAGTCAGTGTGTTGGCCCACACGCGCGTCCTCGACGAGGAAGTTCACTTTTGTGACCGGCGAGAACGCCGCGTCGAGGTAAATCGTGCCGAGCGGGGCGTGTTCAAACTCGAAGTTCTCAGCCGTCACGTATCCCCGGCCCGACGCGACCTTAATCTCCATGTCCAGTTTCGTCGTCTTGTTCACCGAAGTGAGCACGACCAAATCGGGATTGAAGCACTCGATGTGCTCGTGGCCTTTGAACAGCGCGCCCGCGGTCATCTCACCGTGTCCCTTGAAGGAATGGGAAAAGATGACCGATTTCTCTTCTTTGAGGCGCAATTGACATTGCTTAAGATTCAGCACTACGTCCGTCATATCTTCCTTGACGCCGGGAATCGCGGAAAACTCATGATTGATCCCTTCGACACGCACGGCCGTTACCGATGCCCCCGTCAACGACGCAAGCAACACGCGGCGCAAGGAATTGCCAATCGTTGTGCCAAACCCACGTTCGAACGGCTCGACCACGAACCGCGAATAACGGTCCGTGGAACCGGCTTCGACCTTAACGTACTTGGGAAGTTGGAAATCTGCTGCGATCATTCGTGTCGCCCTCTATACCTAAACGGTTCGGCCCTGGTATGGTCCTTGGATTCTGAAAGTCTCTACCCGCTCGAAGTCACACGCGACGGCGCTTTTTCGGCCGACATCCATTGTGCGGTATACCGGTACAATCGCGAATCAACGTTACGTCCAATCCGGCCGCTTGAATCGCGCGTATCGCCGACTCACGTCCCGAACCGGGCCCTCGAACGTGGATTCGCACTTCTTTGAGTCCGGCTTCGCGGGCGCGTTGTGCGGCCTTTTCAGCCGCCAACTGCGCAGCGTAGGCCGTGCTCTTGCGGGAACCCGTGAATCCCACCTGCCCCGCGCTTGACCACGACACTACATTGCCCGACGAGTCCGTAATCGACACAATCGTGTTGTTGAACGTCGCTTGAATATGCGCATAACCCGACGTACTCGTAAGGGCAAGTTTCTTCTTCTTCCCCTTACCTTTCTTCTTCGTCTCTTTTTGCACCGATCAGTCTCCTACTTTTTCTTAATCGACGTGCGGCGAGGGCCTTTGCGCGTGCGCGCATTGGTATGAGTACGCTGGCCGCGGACCGGCAATCCACGCTTGTGACGCAGGCCACGGTAACAGTTGATGTCCATCAGGCGCTTGATGTTCGCCGTGACCTCGCGGCGAAGATCGCCTTCGACCTTGAAATCGTTCTGGATGATGGCGGAGAGCGTGTTGACCTGTTCATCCGTCAGTTGATGCACCCGCACTTGGGGTGCAATTCCGACCTTCTGGCAAATCTGTTTGGCGCGGGCCGGGCCGATACCAAAAATGTACTGGAGGCCCACCTCGACGCGCTTGGTGCGGGGAAGGTCTATGCCAACGATGCGTGCCATGACGTTTTGGCTCCTCAGCCCTGGCGCTGTTTATGCTTAGGGTTTTCGCAGATCACGCGCACACGGCCGTGCCGCTTGATGATCTTGCACTTCTCGCAAATCTTTTTGACCGAACTGCGTACTTTCATCTCTCGCTCCGTTCATTTGTAGCGGTGCGTGATCCGCCCACGCGTACCGTCATACGTGGACAACTCCACCCGCACCCGCTCGCCGGGCAGCACACGTGTAAATTTCATGCGCATCGACCCGGCAATATGGGCGACCACTCGCTGGCCGCCGTCCAACTCAACGCGAAACATATCGTTCGGCAGATCTTCGATGACCGTGCCGTCCGCCGTCCCGCGGGACTCTTCCATACCTTACGTTAATGCCCCCGGCATGCCCCAGGCCAAGCGGGGCGTGACCGACAACACGTCCGCCTCACCCTCGCGCACGACAACGCTGTGCTCGAAATGACAACTCGGCCGCCGATCCGCGGTCACCGCGGTCCAGCCGTCCGACAACACTTCCACCTCGTCCACGCCGGCGTTCACCATCGGCTCGATCGCGAGCACCATTCCGGACTTGAGACGCGGGCCCCTCTGGCCCGTATCGAAATTCGGGACTTGCGGCTCTTCGTGCATTTCCGTGCCGATACCGTGTCCAACGAAATTCTTCACGACTGAAAAACCTTCCGATTCGCAGGTCTGTTGCACCGCCCGCGAAATATCCACGAGATAATTCCCGGCCCGCGCCGCCGCTATGCCATTCGCTAGGGCCCGCTCGGTCGCTTCCATCAATCGTTGACGTTCCTCGTTCAATACGCCGCATGCAACCGAAATTGCCGCATCGCCGCAGTAGCCCTTGTATCGGACCCCCACATCAATGCTCACAATCTGACCGTCCTTCAGGACGCGCCGCCCCGGGATACCGTGGATGATTTCCTCATCCACGGAAATGCACGCGGACTTCGGATAGCCTTGATACCCCTTGAAGCTCGGCTTACCGCCCGCGCGGATGATGATCTCCTCGGCCTCCGCGTCGAGTTCGCCCGTCGTTACTCCCGGCCGGACCCGCTCGGCAAGAGTCGCGAGCACCTCAGCGACAATCGCGTTGGCCTGCCTAAGCAAATCGATCTCGCGCTTTGTGCGTATCGCAATCATCCCGTCACCTCAGGCGCCACTTCGAGGACCGCATCGATATCCGAGGCCACTTCATCCGCAGGCTTGCCCACGCCGTCAATGATTGTGAGCAGCCCTTCGCGCCGATAAAAGTCGATGATCGGCTCCGTCGTCTCGTGATACACCCGCAGGCGCTCTCGAATCGTCGATTCTTGGTCGTCCTCGCGCTGCACGAGACCCGCGCCGCCGCATGAAGCGTTGTCGCAGATCCCGTCTCGCCGCGGCGGCTGAAACTTCAAGTTGTAAATCGCCCCGCACGCCGGACAACTCCGCCGTGCCGTGACCCGCGATACAATCTCGTCGTCTCCAACGTGGATATCGATCACCGCCGTCAGCGATTCGCCTCGCTTCTCCAACAGACGATCAAACTCCTCCGCCTGCGGAATGGAGCGCGGGAACCCATCGAGCACGTAGCCCCTTTCGCAATCAGGCCGTGACAATCGGTTTGCGACCGCCTGGCACGCCATGTCGTCTGGGACCAAGTGGCCTGTTCTCAAATACTCTTCAATTTTTCTGCCAAGCGCCGACTGGGTCTCGTGCGCCCGGAATATGTCACCCGTGGAAATGTGGGGCCAGCTGTATCGTTCAGCGAGCCGCTGCGCCTGAGTGCCTTTACCGGCCCCCGGCGCGCCCAATATCACGATACGCTGGGCCACGATTCCTCGGTTATCCTCTACGCGAACGGATTCTGCGTCCTTTCGAGAACCCTTCGTAGTTACGCATCACGAGGTGCTGTTCCATCTGTTTTACCGTGTCCAGCGCCACGCCTACCATAATTAACAAACTCGTGCCACCGAAGAAACTGACGATATTGTAATCGTAAATCTCGAAGGCCCGGTACATGAGCGTCGGTAAGGCCGATACCACCACCAAGAAGAGCGCCCCGACCAACGTGATCCGCGTCATAACTTTGTTCAGATAGTCCGCCGTCGCCTTACCAGGTCGAATGCCCATGATTACACCACCGTACTTCTTCATGTTGTCGGCGATCTCCACCGGATTGAATGTGATCGCCGTGTAGAAGAACGAGAAGAAAATGATGAGCACGGCGAAGGCCGCGCCGTACGGCGCCGTGCCGTAGGCAAACCAGTCGTTAAATATTTTCTGGATGAAGGGCACGTTGATGCTGCTGCCAATCATGCTCGGAATCATCAGCAGAGAACTGGCGAAAATGATCGGAATGACGCCCGCTTGATTCACGCGCAACGGCAGGTAGTTGCGCCCGCCCGCGGTCACGTGCCGCCCTTTGACTTGCCGCGGATATTGGACCGGCACACGCCGCTGGCCCACGGTCACAAGAATAATGCCGCCGACCACCAACACGAACACAATAATCATTACGCCCACTTTGAAGAAATTCAGGTCTCCTTGCTGAAGCAAATTGACCACAGTGATCGTCGCGCCGGGCATACTGGAAATGATGCTCGCGAAAATAATCAACGACATTCCATTTCCGAGTCCGAACTCGCTAATTTGCTCGCCCAGCCACATGATGAACGCGGTACCGGTCGTGAACGACACGACGCACATAAAGTAGAAACCAAAGCCCTGGCTCATCAGAATCGGCGTGTCGCCGGCGTTAAGCTGTTTGAGGAACGACGCCACCATGATGGATTGGACGATGCACAACCCTATCGTACCGTAGCGCGTGTATTCCGTGATCTTCTTTTGTCCCTCTGCCCCGGCCTTCTGGAGCGTTTCGAGCGCGGGAATCACCGCGACCAACAACGACATAATGATCGATGCCGAAATGTACGGCATGATTCCAAGCGCGAATATCGTCGCGTTTGCGAAAGCCCCGCCCGAAAACATGTCGTAAAACGTAAGCAGGCCGCCCATCTCGCCGATTACCTGCGCCAGCGCTTGGCCATCGACGCCCGGCGTGGGCACATGCGCGCCCAAACGGTACACCGCGACCATCACCAGCGTAAAAATAATCCGCTGACGAAGCTCGGGGATCTTGAATGAATTTCGAAATGCTTCGATTGGCTGAGACACGTTTCGTTACCTTTTACCCGGACTGCCCTTTTTGGTCCGGCGTACAACTGCGCGGGCCTTAGGGGCCGGCACTATTTCGATCGTGCAACCGGCCGCTTCGGCTTTTTGCCGCGCCCCTTCTGAAATGGCCGCGACCTTCAAGCGCAACTTCTTGGTCATTTCGCCGCGCGACAATATCTTGATTCCACCGACGGCGACCTTGACCAAGCGGCGCTCAAAACAGACCTCGGCCGAGACCTCCTCGCCGTCGTTGAACCATTTGTCGAGAATGTCGAGATTGATCGCGGCAAACCCGTGACGGTTTTCGTGGCGAAATCCGCGCTTCGGCAAACGCCGAATCAACGGCATTTGACCGCCCTCAAAGCCAAATCGGCGAGAGTATCCCGAGCGGGCCTTTTGTCCCTTATGGCCCTTACAACTGGTCTTCCCATGGCCCGAACTCGGCCCACGGCCGACGCGCTTGCGCTTCTTGCGCTCCAGCGTTCCCGGCGTCAATGTGTTCAGATTCATCTCGTGGTCCTCGTTACATCCGTCTCAATACTGAAATGGCGGAGTGATTATTCGGCGCTACAGTATTTCGGCAATCTCGCGGCCCCGCAATTCGGCCACTTCTTCGAGCGTCTTGAGCCCCTTCAATGCATCCAGCGTCGCCCACACGACATTCGTCGCGTTGTTCGACCCCAGCGATTTCGTCAAAATATTCCGGTAACCCGCCGCTTCAAGCACCGCGCGCACCGACCCGCCCGCGACGACGCCCGTCCCAAGCGAGGCCGGTTTCAGCAACACCCGCGCTGCATCGGCCCGCCCGATGATTTCGTGCGGGACGGTTGTATTCACCACCGGCACGCGGACCATGGATTTCTTCGCGCGCTCCACCGCCTTACGGATCGCCTCTGGGACCTCGGCCGCCTTACCAAGCGCCGCGCCGACGCGGCCCCGCCCGTCGCCGACTACCGCGACGGCGCTAAAGCTGAACCGCCGTCCGCCCTTCACTACTTTCGCGACACGGTAAATCTTGACGACATTTTCGATGAACTCGGATTCGGACCCCTCGGAACGAGAGGAACGTTTGCTCGATGACGATGCAGATGCCACAACCCTGTCTCCTAGAACTTGAGGCCCGCTTCGCGGGCACCCTCGGCCAATGCCTTCAAACGCCCGTGATACGCGCGGCCGGCGCGATCAAACGCGACTTGCGTGACTTTGTTTTCCAAGGCGCGGGCGCCAAGGGCCTTGCCGATTTCTTTCGCGTCCGATATGGACCGCCCTGGGCGCTTGAGCGACACCGACGACGCCTCGGCCAGCGTAGTCCCGTTGGTATCATCAATAATCTGCGCGTAGATGTGTTTCAGCGAACGGCGCACACACAACCGCGGACGCTCCGCAGTGCCACTGAGGTTCTTACGGATTCCCTTGCGGCGCCGTTCCATCAACGCGCGCTTATATAAAACTTTGTTCATTGCAATGTGCTCCTAAAATCTTACTTCGCGCCGGACTTGCCAACCTTGCGGCGCACGTACTCGCCTCGATAGCGCACGCCCTTACCCTTGTACGGCTCCGGCTTACGCCATGCGCGGACGTCGGCGGCCACTTGACCCACCAACTGCTTGCTGATCCCGCTGACCTTCACTATCGTCGTTCCTTCCACCGCAAACGCGATGCCCGCGGGCGGTTCCACCGTGACCGGATGACTATGGCCAAGCGAGAGATTTAGGTTCTTTCCCTGCATCGACGCCCTATAGCCAACGCCTTGTATCTCGAGCACACGTTCGTAACCCTGCGTAACACCCTGCACCATGTTGTTAATCAGCGCCCGCGCAAGCCCGTGTTTCGCCCGGTATTCCGGACGATCGTTCGGGCGCGCAACATGCACCTCGCCGTCGGCGACGTCGATCGTCATCGCGGGATCGAAGTCTTCCTCGAGCGCTCCCTTAGGCCCAGTGACTTTTACCCGGCCCTTGCCCAAGACGTCGACCTTGACGCCGCTCGGTATCGCTACCGGAAGTTTTCCTATCCGTGACACGGCTCGCTATCCTCTTCTCATCGCCCGCGGACTTCTCGCCGCTGGACCCGCCTATTTCAAAGCTTCACCAAACCTCGCACAACACCTCGCCGCCCACCTTCTGAGTGCGAGCGCTCTTGCCCGTCATCACGCCTTTCGAGGTGGTCAGAATCGTAATCCCCAAGCCGGACATGACCTGCCGAATTTCCTCAGATCCTGAATACACGCGAAGGCTGGGCTTGCTCACGCGGCGAATTCCCTGAATCACCGGCTCGCGATCTCGCGTATATTTCAACGATATCTTCAGCGTCCCCTGCGGGCCATCGTCCTCCCGCACAAAATCGCGGATATAGCCTTCTTCCTTCAGCACGCGGCAGACTTCGGTCTTAAGGTTCGAAGCCGGACATTCCACACTCGGGAACCCCGCCTGCAATGCGTTCTTTACCCGCGTCAACAAATCGGCCACCGGATCGGTCATGGACATATCAGTTCGCTCCTACCAGCTCGACTTCGTCACGCCCGGCAACTTACCTTGAAGCGCCAGGGTGCGAAAACAAATGCGGCACATCTGGAATTTGCGCATGTACGCCCGAGGCCGGCCGCAGCTCCGACAACGGTTCTTCGCGCGCACTTTGAATTTCGGCGTGCGCTTCGACTTTATGATCATCGACTTCTTGGCCACGGCCCTCTCCTCGAATTCGGCTAGTTCCGGCTCGTCGAGCGGAACGGCATGCCGAATTTTTTCAATAGTTCAAAACTTTGCTCTTTCGACCCCGAGTTCGCGATAACAAACGTAACGTTCATCCCGCGCGGCCGCTGAACGTCGTCCAGCTTGATCTCGGGGAAAATGCTCTGGTCGCGCAAACCCAGCGTGTAGTTGCCAAACTTGTCGAACGAATTCGCCGGCATGCCGCGAAAGTCGCGCACGCGCGGGATCGCAACGTTAAACAGCCGATCCATGAATTCGTACATCCGGTTTCCGCGAAGCGTCACCGTGCACCCGATTTCCTGGTCCTTGCGCAATTTGAAGTTCGAAATCGATTTGCGCGCCCGCCGAATGCTCGGCTTCTGTCCGGTAATGGTCGAAAGTTCCGTAACGGCCATTTCCATGTTCCGCTTGTCCTGGTTCGCGTCGCCAACGCCCATGTTGACCACAATCTTCTCGAGCTTGGGAACGCACATCACGTTCCCAATCTCAAACTGGGCCTTCAGCGCGCCCATTATTTCGTTCGCGTATCGCTCTTTTAGTCTTGGCGTCATCGCTCAGTCTGTCCTAACGGTTATCTTTAACGGTCTCGCCGTTCTCTTTGTACACCCGAACCCGGCTACCGTCCTCAAGCCGTTTCATGATGATCTTCGACGGCCTGCTCGCGGAATCACACCACGGCAGCACGTTGGAAATATGGATCGGCGCTTCCTTCTCGACAATCCCGCCCTGCTGATTACGAGCCGACGGCTTCGTGTGGCGGCGCACAATATTCACGCCTTCCACGAGGACCCGGCCCTTCTTTGGAAACACCGACAACACGCGGCCGCGCTTACCGTAGTCCTTCGTCTTACCGGTAATCACGACCACCTGGTCGCCTTTGCGAATGAATGACATCGTCCCGCTCCTCACACCACTTCCGGCGCCAAAGAAATAATCCGCATATACCCGCGTTCCCGAAGTTCGCGCGGCACGGGCCCGAAAATGCGCGTACCCCGCGGTTCCTTCTGCGGGTTAATCAGCACCGCCGCGTTCGTATCGAAACGAATCACCGTCCCGTCCGGCCGCTGCGTGTCCTGCCGCCTCCGGCCCACCCCCGCCTTGCAGACCTCGCCCGTCTTCACGCCCGCATTCGGCAGCGCCTCGCGCCCCGACGCCGTAATGATGTCGCCGAGCCGCGCATACCGCCGAAACGATCCGCCCATCACCTGGATTACGCGGATGCGGCGGGCCCCCGAGTTGTCGGCGACCTTCAAGTTTGTATAAATCTGAATCATCGTTGGTTCCCTGGCGCGACTAGTCCGCCCGCTTCACGATTTCAATCAAGCGCCACCGCTTCGATTTGCTCAACGGCCGCGTCTCACGAATGCGCACCATGTCGCCCTCGTTGCAGGTGTTCGTCTCGTCGTGCGCGTGGTACTTCACCGTGCGCCGAATCACCTTCTTGTACAACGGGTGCGGCACGAGCCGCTCCACCGCCACGGTTATGGTCTTGTCCATCTTGCTGCTCACGACCAACCCAGTCCGTTCCTTTTGGTGACCTCGCTCTTGCATGGTCAGTTCGCGTCCTTCCGCCCGGCGGCACGTTCGTTGAGAATCGTCATGATGCGCGCGATGTCGCGCTTTGAGTTGCGCGCGAGACGCACGTTGTCCACTACTCCCGTGGCCATCTGCATGCGGAAATGCATCAGATCGTCACGTTTCTCGCCGAGCAAATGGTTCAACTCGTCGTCCGTCCGCTCGCGAAGTTCTTTCGGTTTCACTATCTCGTCTCCAAAATACCTACCCGCGCTTCACAAACTTTGTCTTGATCGGCAACTTGTGGCCCGCCAACCGGATCGCCTCGCGCGCCAAATCCTCCGGCACGCCCTCCAGCTCAAACATAATCCGGCCCGGCTTGATCACCGCCACCCAACCTTCGGGCGCGCCCTTGCCTTTACCCATGCGGACTTCCGCCGGCTTCTTGGTGTACGGCTTGTCCGGAAAAACTCGAATCCAAATCTTTCCGCCGCGCTTGACCGTTCGCGTTAACGTTACACGCGCGGCCTCAATCTGGCGGGACGTCACCCAACCCACCTGCAACGCCTTCAGCGCATACTGGCCGAAGTCGATATTCGCCCCGCCCTTGGCCATGCCCGCCCGGCGGCCACGCTGGACCTTGCGGTACTTGCTTCGTGCCGGCATCAACATCGGTCAAACTCCTTTAGCGCGCGCCGGCCCTGGCGGGACGCGGTCCCCGGCCCGAAGCCGGCGTTTCCGTCCCCGCGGCGGGGGCCATCTCGCCAGGCATAACTTCGCCTAGGTAAATCCAACACTTCACTCCAATGCACCCGTACGTCGTGCGCGCTTCGGCGGTCCCGTAGTCCACGTTCGCCCGAAGCGTGTGCAGCGGCACGGATCCGTCGCGCGCCTGCTCCGTCCGGGCGATTTCCGCGCCGTTCAAACGGCCCGACACGCGCAAACGAATACCCTGCGCGCCAAGCCGCATCGTATTTTGCAACGCTTTCTTCATCGTGCGGCGGAACGACACGCGCTTTTCCAATTGCGCCGCGATGCTCTCGGCCACCAATACCGCATTGAGTTCCGGACTAATCACTTCGTGAATGTTGATCAGCATCTCGCGGCCGGTAAGCTGCTCGAGCTCAAGCCTCAACTTATCGACTTCCGCGCCGCGCTGGCCGATGACCAGCCCCGGACGCGCCGTATAAATATGCACCTTCGCCTTGCGTCCCGCCCGCTCAACGTCCACCTTCGACACGCCCGTGCTATGGAGACGCTTCTTGACGTAGTCGCGCAGCTTCAGGTCCTCATGAAGCAGGTCCGCATAGTTCTTGCCCGCGTACCACACCGAACTCCACGTCCGGATGACGCCAAGCCGGAAACCAATCGGATGTACTTTCTGGCCCACAAAAAATCTCCCTGTATCGTCTCGAACCCGTTACTCGCCGCCGCTGATCGTCAGATTCACGTGGCTCGAACGCATCCGAATACGGTTCGCCCGCCCGCGAGGCGCGGGCTGCCACCGCTTCATCGTAATCCCTTCGTCCACGCTTATCGTCGAAACGACCATCGTGTCCGTGTCCAGCCGCCGCCGCGTTTCCGCCGCGGCGTTTTCCGCGTTGGCCACCGCTGATTCCAACAACTTCAAAACGATCGGCGCCGACACTTTCGGCGTATATCGCAATATGTCGCGCGCCTCGGACACCTTTCGTCCGCGGATCAAGTCAACCACAAGGCGCATCTTGCGCGGAGCGATCCGCACCGTGCGCGCCTTCGCTGTAGCGATCGCCATCGTCAATACTCCCCTAGGACGAAGCCTGCGACTTGGCGGACTTGATGCCAGGGTGTCCCCGGAACGTCCGCGTCGGCGAAAACTCGCCCAGCTTGTGCCCTACCATGTTCTCGGTGAGAAACACCGGAATAAACTTGTGCCCGTTATGCACCGCTACCGTAAGACCAACCATGTCCGGCGTGACCGTCGAGCGCCGCGACCACGTGCGGATCGGCTTCTTGTCGCCTGAATTCTGGGAACGTTCCACCTTTCGCGAAAGATGTTCATCCACCCAAGGTCCTTTTTTTACCGATCGGGCCACGTCACAGCCTCCTATTTCTTGTTCCGGCGCCGGATGATGTACTGGTCCGTGCGGTGATGTTTCTTACGCGTGCGGTGGCCCTTGGTCGATATGCCCCAAGGCGTCACCGGATGGCGGCCGCCGGACGTCCGGCCTTCGCCGCCGCCGTGCGGGTGATCCACCGGGTTCATCGCCACGCCGCGCACCTTGGGCCTGCGCCCCATCCATCGTGTGCGGCCGGCCTTACCGATACTAATGTTTTGATGTTCTTCGTTGCCGACGACCCCCACCGTCGCGCGGCATTGCGCCGCCACGCGCCGCATTTCGCCGGACGGCAATCGCAACGCCGCGAATTCGCCTTCCTTCGCCAGCAACTGACAGCTATTCCCCGCCGAGCGCGCGAGTTGTCCGCCCTTACCAGGCGTCATTTCAACGTTGTGCACCACCGCGCCCAGTGGCATTTTCGCGAGCGGCAGGCAGTTACCCACTTCATACTCCGCGGTCGCGCCGCTCATCAGCGTCTTACCGACTTCAACGCCCGTCGGCATCAGAATGTAACGCTTTTCGCCGTCCGCGTAGGTCAGCAACGCAATATGTGCGCTTCTGCCCGGATCGTATTCAATTGCAGTAACATTCGCGGGAATACCGTCCTTGTCACGCCGGAAATCGACGTGTCGGTACAGGCGCTTGTGGCCGCCCCCGCGGCGGCGCATGGTGATGCGCCCCAGGTTGTTACGTCCGGCCTGACTCTTCGTCGACGTAACCAGCCGCTTCTCGGGCCGCTTCTTGGTCAGCTTCGAGAAATCCGCCGTCGTCTTGAACCGTTGACCCGGCGACGTAGGTTTATATCGTTTCAATGGCATCGAAATTCGGCTCCATTTAGATGAGGTCGATGCTATAGCCGTCGCGCAACGTGATGACGGCCTTCTTCCACGCAGGTGTCCGCCCCGGAGTAAACTTTCCGCGGCGGCGCACCTTGCCCATGTAGTTCATCGTATTCACCGCGGCCACCTTCACGTTGAAAAGTTTCTCGATGGCTTCGCGGATTTGCTTCTTGTTCGCGCGCAGGTCGACCTTGAACGTGTATTTGTTCATCGCCGACGTCTGGATCGTCGATTCTTCGGTCAATACCGGCGACTTGATGACGAAGTAGGGATGCGAACTGTTCATGACAGGCGCTCCTCGAGGACGCTCAGCGCGTCCCGCACGACGACCACGCGGGTCGCGGACAACACATCCAGCGCGTTGACATCCGCCGCCGTCCGCACCGTCAGCCGCGGCACGTTGCCCGCGGACTTCACGATAGTCGGCTCGTTCTTTGCCGTAACGATCAACGTCCTTCGTCCCTCCGGCGCGAGCTTCCCGTACAACTCCACCATGGGCTTCGTTTTCGGGGCGTCGACCGCCAGCCCTTCAAGCACGCACAACTTGTCGTTGCGCGCGCGATCGCTCAGCACGCAGCACAACGCCTTTCGCTTCATTTTCACCGGGACATCTTGCCGGAAACTGTGCTTGCGCGGGCCCCACATCGTGCCGCCGCCGCGCATCTGCGATTCGCGCGAACTGCCGTGCCGCGCGCGGCCCGTCCCTTTTTGCTTGTACGGCTTTATACCCCCGCCGCTCACTTCCGCGCGGGTCTTCGTGTGCGCATTGCCTTGACGGCAATTGTTCCGAAGCGCCACCGCAACCTGGTGCACCAAGCGGTCGTTCGCCTCTATCGCAAACACCGCGTCGCTGATTTGAATCGCGGCGCTCTCGCTACCGTCCTGCTTGAAAAGCTTCACCGAGGCCATTATTGGTCTCCCTTCGCGGAAGCTTTAACGCTCTTCTTCAACTGGACCACGTTTCCGTTCGCGCCCGGTACCGCGCCGAGCACGAGCACCAGGTTCTTGGCAGGATCCACCGTGACAATCTCGAGGTTCTGGACCGTCACTTTCCGGTCACCCATGTGGCCCGGCATTGGATGGCCCGAGAACACCTCCGCGGGGAACGCGCACTGTCCAATCGATCCCGGACGCCGGTGAAAGTTCGAGCCGTGCGTGCCGGGGCCGCCGCCAAAGTGGTGACGCTTCTGCACGCCCTGGAATCCTTTACCCTTCGAAGTCGACGCCACGTCCACGCGATCGCCCTTGGCGAAAATGTCCGCCCGAATTTCGTCACCCGGCTTCAATTCGCTGTCGGCGGCCACGCGAAACTCCCGCAGCGTTCGTTTCGGCTCCACACCCGCCTTCTTGAAATGGCCCATTTGCGGCTTGCGGGGACGGCGCTTCGTCGAACGCACTTCGCCGAATCCGATTTGCACGGCGTCGTAACCGTCGTTGTCGGTGGTCTTGCGTTGCACAACGGTGCAGGGCCCCGCCTCGAGCACGGTGACGCTCAGCCAGCGCCCGTCCTCGGTGAAAACGCGGGTCATGCCCACCTTCTTGCACAAAAGTCCGTTTATCATCGTGTCACCCTAATGCGAGGTCTATCGCATCCGCGCTCCGGCCAGCGTCGCGCGTCATTGCTTAATTTCTACGTCCACGCCCGCTGGCAGATCCAAGCGCATGAGCGCGTCCACCGTCTGGGCCGTGGGACCCAATATGTCGAGCAGCCGCTTGTGCGTCCGCATCTCGAATTGTTCCCGCGACTTCTTGTCGATGTGCGGCGAGCGGTTCACCGTGTACTTGTGCATCCCCGTCGGCAATGGCACTGGCCCGACGACGCCTGCGCCCGTACGCTGCGCGGCGTTCACGATCTCCTGCGTCGACTTGTCCAACAGTCCGTGATCGTACGCCCGGAGTTTTATCCGTATCTTGTTGGTCGCTGCCATCGTCCGGTTCCGTTTCGCCTCAGTTACTTCAGTATCTTCGTCACTACGCCAGAGCCGACCGTCCGCCCGCCTTCGCGG
>CAYXRK010000035.1:0-32040 GCA_964467615.1 uncultured Nitrospirales bacterium
AGCTTCATGAGCAGTGCAATCTCCGCCGTAACGGGTGGCGGATAGAGGACGTCGCAGGCGATCGCGAGTCGCACGCGCTCGTGCAGTCCGAACCACGTATTGATCAGTTCAGCGAGCCCGGTATCCAGATCGAGCGCGTGATACTCGAGCTCGACGGGCAAGCGCTGCCACGGTAGCGTGAAGGGGTTGAGGCCGCAACCAATATCAACGATCGAATGGGGAATCCCAGCCCGCTCGAATACGCGGTCCCAGAATTCCGGGTAGACCGGCGCGCGTTCCGAGGTAGACGTGTGTAGTCCTATCACGGTCGCGACGAATTCCTTGTCGCTGGTTATTCCGGCGATTCGGTCCGCAAGCGCCCTCCCGAGATATTTGAACTCGTTGTTGCGTAGAAAAGCGCCACAGACCTGATGCAGCTTTCTCTTCGCGGACTTGACTTGTTCCTTGAACGGCGCTTCGCGCCGCGCCGCCCATTCCGCAACACGTTGCAGCACGGCGTCGCAGACGCGGGCGTAGTTTCTGCTTTTCCTGAGCTCGGCCTCGATGCGGGCCTCATCATCGTTCACGGCTGCTCGCGCAACGCCTCCATGAGGCGCGCGTAGAACCGGAGGTTATGAATCGTAGCGAGGCGCTGTCCCGCCGTCTCCTTTTGCGTAAACAGGTGATGCAGGTACGCGCGCGAGTATCGGGTGCAACAAAGACAGTCGCAGGTGGATTCGATTGCGCGCGAATCCCGCGCGAAGCACTCGTTGCCAATCGCGATCGTTTCGTAGAAGTCACCAGCGAGACCGCCCGCGGTAGGCGTCTCGGTGAAGCAGTAGAGGCGTTCGTGCCGCGCATCGCGGGTCGGCAGCACGCAATCGAACAACGTATATCCCGCCGCCGCCGCCCGGACGACGCTCTCCGGTTTGCCGATTCCCAGACCGTGAAGCGGCGCGTTGCGTCCCGTCAATTCCGCGAGTTGGAACACCGCATCGATGAGCGCGCCGTCGTTTCCCACGGGCCAACCACCGAAGCCGTACCCATCGAATCCGATTTCCGCAAGGGCGTTGAAACACTCCTCGCGCAATTGCGGGTCATTGCCGCCTTGCACTACCCCGAACAGCAATGGCCGCGACGCCGAAGGAAGCCGCCGCTCGAATTCCTCTTTGCACCGGCGCGCCCACGCCAGCGTATTCGTCACGCTCTCGCGTTGCGCCGCCGCGTCCATGTTCGGGTGCGTGCAATGATCCAGGCAAAACAGAATATCCGTCCCTAGTTGAAGTTGTTTTTCGATGCATTTCTCGGGGGTCAGATGCTTCTTCGCGCCGCCCTTGCGCGCGCGGTAGCTAATCCCCTCGCTCGTGACCGTACCCAGCTTGCTCGGTCCAGTGGCGAGTGATAAGGCTTGGAATCCGCCCGAGTCCGACGCGAGCGGCCCGCGCCAGTCCATGAATTGATGGATTCCGCCGCAGGACTTGATGAGGGACGCCCCCGGATCCGCCGCCAAATGCATCGCGTTCACCATCATCACCTCGATCCCGCAGGCTTCAACGTCCGCGGAATCCAGAGTACGCACGCAACCGCGCGTCGCGTCCGGCATAAACGCCGGCAACGCGAGGCGGCCATGAAGCGTTTCGAGGTGCTTCACGAATCCTGCCCGGCAGTAAATTTGGGGTGGTTGCCGGCGATCACAACAGTCACTTCGCCGCGAATTTTCTCCGTCGCGAAAGCGGCCGCCAGTTCCGAGAGATAGCCCCGCCGGACTTCCTCAAATTTCTTGGTCAGCTCGATGCACACGGCGGCGCGGCGGTCGCCCAATACTTCGAGCGCGTCGGCAAGCGTGGCCGCGGTCCTGTGCGGCGACTCGAAGAGCACCAGCGTATGTTGCCGATCCGCGTCTTCTTCGAGAAAGCGTTTTCGCTGGCCGGATTTGCGTGGGGGAAACCCCTTGAACGTAAACGACGACGACGGCAGCCCCGATGCGACGAGCGCGGTCAACGCCGCGCTCGGCCCCGGTACGACGTTCACCTCGTGCCCCGACGCAATCGCCTCGCCCACGATGCGATAGCCCGGATCGCTTATGCCCGGCATGCCCCCGTCCGTGCATAGCCCAACCGATCGACCGTCCGCGAGAAGCCCAAGAATGCGTTTGCCCGCCATCTCTTCGTTATGCTCGTGATACGAAAAAATCGTGCGTGGCGAGGATATCGCGTAGCGCTCGAATATCTTGCGCGTCATCCGCGTGTCTTCGCAGGCGAGCGCGTCCACCGTGCCCAGAAGTTCGACGGCGCGATACGATACGTCGCCGAGATTGCCGATCGGCGTTGCTATGAGGTGCAGCGTTCCCACGAGACGTCGAGCATACCATTCGGCCCCTTACACCATGCGCATGTGGGGCAGCCGCCCTCGGCTGCCAGCGCGACGCCCCCTGCCTACTCGTGCCGCAACGCCTCGACCGGATCCATGTTCGCCGCCCGCATCGCCGGGTAGATGCCGAAGATTACGCCGACCAGCGCCGAGATCGAGAACGCCAGCGGGGGCGACCAGAACGTGATAACGGTTGGCATCTTCGAGAAGTACGTGATGAAAAACGGAATCATAATCCCCAGCGCGACGCCCATCACCCCGCCCGAACCGGACAAAATGACGGTCTCCACGAGGAACTGTTCCACGATGTCGCGCTTCTTCGCCCCGAGCGCGCGCCGGACACCGATTTCGCTCGTGCGTTCCGTGACGCTCGCCAGCATGATGTTCATGATGCCGATGCCGCCGACGACGAGCGATATCCCCGCAATCGCGCCCAGGACGGTATTGAAAATGCGCTTGGTCTCTTCGGCGTTTCGCAGTAATTCGAGTGGCACGGTCAGGGTATAGTCGTCTTTCTTGTGATTGCGATCCAGGATTTCGTCGATAACGCGGGCAGTCTCCACCACGTCGCTCTGCCGTTTAACTTGTACGATGACTTCGTGGAGTTCGACTGTTTCGGATTCAAAACTTCCGCTGGAGCGCTTCATCAGCGTCTCGCCGAACCGGTATCGCGCCGCCGTTAGCGGAATGTAAATCCGAGGGATGGGCCCTTGCGTCTTGGCCGCCGTGCTGTCTTCGGCGCCGGGTTCCGTTAGCGGGTCCATGACGCCCACCACGCGGTAGTAGCTGCTGCGCACGCGGACGTTTTTTCCGATCGGATCGTCAATCGGGAACAGCGTCTGCGCAGCGTCTGCGCCGAGTACGCACACATTGAGCCGGTCGTCCGTTTCGGCGTCCGTGAAAAATCGCCCAACGTCCACGCGGTGATTGCGCATCTCGGGATACCATGGCACTGTCCCGACGATTTCCGCGTCGATGTTCCGGCTGAGATTGCGCACGTAATCGCGAATGATGCGCCCCGGCAGAACTATCCGGACCGCGGGGAGAATCGCGCGGATCGTCTTGACGTCGTCGTAGGTAATCCCGTACTCGACGGAAGTCGGAGCGCCGCCCATTTGGCGCTGTTCCTCCGAGGGCGGCTTCTTGCTCTGGATGATGATGTTGTTGCTGCCGAGCTTGCGGATTTGTTCCTGCACGCTTTTGCTCGCGCCCTCACTGACCGCCAGCATCGCAATCACCGAGCACACGCCGAATACGATGCCCAGCACCGTCAGCAATGAGCGAAGCCGGTGCAGCCAAATGCTCTTCACCCCGATGCGCACGGTGCGCTTCATGTTGGTGAGTAGGTAAAGGCCGTCGTGCCGCGCGCCGGTGCTATGTTGCCTCATCGGACTCCACCACGCCGTCGCGCAGCCGCACCCGCCGCTGCGTCCGCTCGGACAATTCGTCCGAGTGCGTCACCATGATTAGCGTCTTGCCTTGGCCGTGGAGCTCGTCAAAAAAATTGAGGATCTCGGCCCCCGATTTCGAGTCGAGGTTTCCCGTGGGTTCGTCCGCGAGAATGATGAGGGGGTCATTCGCGAGCGCACGCGCAATCGCCACGCGCTGCTGCTGGCCGCCCGACAACTCGAACGGCTTGTGGTGGAGCCGATCACCCAGGCCTACCCGCGCCGCCAGTTCGACTGCCACGTCGCGGCTCTCCTCTTCCGCCCATCCCTGATAGAAAAGCGGCAGCTCGATGTTCTCCGCTACCGTCAATTGTTGGATGAGGTTGTAGGACTGAAAGATGAAGCCCAGGCGTTGCCCGCGGATTGCGGAAAGCTCGTCATCATCGAGTTCGGACACGTCGTCTCCACCGAGTACGTAGCGTCCGGTCGTCGGGCGATCCAAACAACCGAGCAGGTTCATCAACGTAGACTTGCCGCAGCCCGACGGCCCCATGATCGATACGAAGTCGCCCGTGCGAAAATCAAGGGACACGCCGCGCAACGCCTCGACAAGCACCGCGCCCATCTGGTAGGTCTTGTGGACGTCCTCGATTTTGGCGATCAATTCAGCAGGCATTGCGGTGACAATCTCTCAGGCAGCGTTTGCGGCGGGCGCGGGAGGCTGCGGCGCTTCGTCCGTTTGCTCGCTCTCGTCTTGCTGTTCCTCGCCCGCCGCGTCGCGCTTGGCGGCGCCTGGCACGCGCAGATACACGACCTCGCCTTCCTTCAGCCCGGACTTTACTTCGATGAACTGATCGTTGTACTCGCCGGTTTCGATGAGGCGCTTTTCCGGCTTGCTTCCGCCCGCCATGTAGCAATATCGGCTGCCGCCTTCGGTAAGCACCGCCTGGATTGGTATCTGCACGACATCTTCGAGCCGCCCCACGAGTATTTCCACCTGCGCGCTCATCCCGGGCCGCAGCCACTCGTGCGCGCCGCTGAGTTGCACTTCCACCGGATACACCTTCACGTCCGGGTTCATCCAACGGTTCCCCGAATCCGGAAGCACCGCCACCCGCAGCACTTCGCCTTCGAGCGCCTCGCCCGGAAACGCGTCGATCCGAATCCGCGCCTTCTGGGTCTTAACCACGCGCTTGACCGACGACTCGTGGATGTTCACCTTCGTCGACATTTGCGTCATGTCCGGAATCGTGATAATCAGTTGCCGCTCGCGGACCGTCGCGCCCTCGCCGATCGGCTCCTCATTGTTCCGCCGGAACATGTTTTCTTCCGTGCTGGTCCCATAGACGACAAGCCCCTGCGTGGTCGCACGAATTACACACGCCTCGATTTGACGCGCGAAATCGTCCAGCTTTTCCTTCTCGATCCTGAATTGACTCTCCGCGGACTTAAGCTTCGCATTCGCTTGGAGCAACTTCGCGTGCGCCTCGGTCCACGTCCGCTCCATGCTCAATAACGATTCCTCATACGCCGAAAGCAACTTCTCGACTTCCTTCGGAAATATATATTTGATGTAGAGTCGCTTCCCCGCCTCCGCCGAGGATACGCGGATTTCGGTCTTGTTCACGTTTACGCGCTGCCGGTCCAATTCCGTCTGCGTCATGAAATCCCGTTCAGCGAGCCGCTCGGTGCTCTCGAAATCGTTCTTCGCAAGTTGAAAGTCTTCCTGCGAGACGAGCAAATCGTCGTCGAGTTTTCGCAATGCCTGCTTCGCTTCGCCGTCCTCGAGCTGCTCTTCGTCCGCGTACTTCGTGAAGTCCAGCGCCGCGCGCTTCTCCGTGTACGCCGAGTCCATCTCGACCTTGATGTCCACCGGCTCCGGAGTGGCCGCCGCCGGCGCGCCGTCCATCTTGCCCAGCCGCTTGGCGATCTCCATCACGTCGATACCCATCTCCTTCATCCGTTCGGCCATGAACGAATTGAGGCGCGGCACGCCCCCCGGCGCGCGCGACTTCATCATCTCCTTGAAGCGCTCCGGCTCGACGGGCATGCCCGCTTTCGCCATCTCCGCTCCGATGGCATCGATGAGCTCGTCATCCATCGGAATACCTTCATTCGGATCGAAGCCCGGCGGAGGAGCGCCCCCGTTGCCGCCCCACTGCGGCCTTACGCCATCCGTGTCGCCAGCCGCGGGGGGACCGCCCGCGTCAGCGGTCGCGACAGGATTACCCCCGCCTCCCGCGCCGCCCGTACCATCTCCGCCACGTCTGCCGCCGAAACCGCCGGAACCACCCGCTGCATCGGTACTGGGTGCAGCGCCGCCACCGCGCCTGCCGCCGAATCCTCCGGATCCTTCAGGCCGATCACCGCCGTTCGGATCACCGCCATTTTCGCGCAACCGTCTGCCCTCACCGTTTCGGGGTCCGCGCGGCGGGCCGTCCGTGTTTTCTTCGCCCGGAATGGCCGGTGTAATCAACGGCGCGGGCGTTGAAGCATCGCTGGACAAGGCCGCCAGGTCCGCTGTGGTGGACCGGCTCTGCAGCAGTTCGCCCGCCTTCATCACCTCCGCCGCGCGCTTGTCCAGTTCAAGTGACGTGACGATATCCCCCACCGCCTTCTCGCCGAGAAACTTTTGCAGATCGATCAACGCGAACTTCATCTCGAGCGATGCTTTGTTGATTAAACTCCGGTTCTGGTTTACCTGAATGTCGAACTCGGCCTGCGCCTCGATGTACCGCGATTGCGCGCTCTGAAACTGGATTTCCTGATTAACGAACTGGTCCTCAAGACTGGACTTGTCCAATTCGACCAGGACCAATTCATTCTTCACATCCTCTTCCGTCACCAAATACCCTTCGGAGACGATGCTCAAAATCTTCACGCCCTCGCGGCCCTCCACACTCGAGCGGATCTCCTGCGACTCCATCGCGTTGATGCTGCCGCCCTCGAGCACGGTAATGTCCAGCGGGCCCCGCCGCGCCTCGAACGTCGCTGCGAGCTCACCCGAATCGGCCCCGCCTCCTTTGAGCCAGTAGTAGCCGCCCGCGATCGCGAGGAGGACGCCGCCGCCCGCAAGCATCCTCGTCAGGCCGCCTCGTTTCTTAGCTTGGTTCGGCGTGGACATCCGTGATCTCCTCCCATTGACCGTTCTCTTTGATAAACAGCACGCCGATGTCCTGCCAAAATTGCAGGCGCGCGATGGTATGCGAGATAAGGCTGTTCGTAAGACCGTTCTGGGAATTTATCAAATCGTTCTCTGCGTCGACTTGGTCGATGACGACGCCCAACCCCAGTTCAAAGCGCAAGTTTTGTTCCTCGACGCGGCGCTCGTTCAATGCGACCGCCTGTTGGTTGATTTCAAAATTCGTCTTTTCCTGTTCGAGCGCGCGCCAGGCCTCGCGCACGTCGAGTTTGATCTCGTCTTCCGCCAGTTCAAGGTCCCGCTTGCCGCTTTCCAGCGCGATGAGCGACGCACGGTATGCGTTGCGCTCCGGCTTCCGATCCAAACCAAAGTCCGCGTCCAGCCCGGCGGACCATGTCGAGCGGTCAAAATCCAGATCGAACGCCTGGTTGCCGGCTTGGCTGTCGACCGATCCCGCGAGGACAAGGTCGAGCTGCGGCTTCAAGGAATTCGCGTTCACCTTCACTCGCCGCACCGCGTCGTCCACCCGGTCGCGCTGCGTGTACAAATCAAGGCGCGTGACCAGCGCCACTTTGGTCGCGTCATCCGGCGTGATGCTCGGGTGGATAATTCCACGCTCGGTAAGCGTGTCCAATTCGTGCTGATCGAGGATGAATGCCGAGTCGGTAGACAGCCCCAACAATATCTTGAATGTGTCGAGAGTCTGCTTGTATCGGCGGATCGACGCGATCCAGGACGCCTGGCGAGAGAGCACCTGTTGCTCGAACCGGCCCACTTCCGCGCGCGTCCTTTGCCCCTCCGCCGCGAACGCTTCCTCCCGATCGAGGTTGCGCTCGAAACTCTTCATGCCTCGATAGTTAATCTCGACCGCGTCGAGATTGTTAAGCACGTTGTAGTATTGTGTCGCGACCCTCACCGCAAACGTTTGCCGGAAGCGGCCGAAATCGCGCAACTCGTACAACAGATCCCGTTCCGCCTGCGTCAAGGTCTCCGCCGCAACGTCCCGCCCCGCGCCCCGCAACAACGGTTGCACGAACGATCCCGAAAGGATCGACGCCGCGCTCTCTCGCGGATCACCGGTGAGAAACTGTAACAGGTTCGTCGTCAGGTTTAGCGCGACACGGCCACCCCCGCGGAGCAGGGCATTCATCCCCACGCTCGCGCCGCCGTCGACGCTACGCTCGTTCACAATCTCCGGGTTGGTCGTGTTCGCGCCGGTAAGCGCCCCGGCCGCCGCGACGACGTTCGCAAATTCGCTGAACAGATCTGCCGGGCTCCCCGTAAGCGCCTGGATGTTCGCCGCCACCTGCGGGCTCTGGTCCAAGAACACCCCGAGGGCGTTGTTCTGCACGGTGTCGCGCGTCGTCCAACGGTAGTCCCCGCTCGCCGACGCCGCGAAGATCGGCGTAAACCGGTGCCGATCCAGCGTCAAGTTCAACGCCTGGAGATACACCCGCTCCTTACGCGCCTGATACTCGCGGCTGTACTTAAACGCGACCGCCAGCGCCCTCTCCAGCGACAGTACCTTCGCGCCAACCTCCACCTTCCCCTCGTCGCCCAAATACTCGAGCGCGGCATCGTTCACCGGCGCTTCGGCGAAATCCGGCTCGCCGGTCGATTCGATGTTGAAGTCCTTCACCAGTCCAGGGACCGCGTCGCTTTTCTGCGCGATGACCCCGTACGCTTCGCGATCAGCCGACTCACGATAGTGGGTGGTCGTGCACCCTTGGATCAGTATCGATGCCGCGACGAACGCCGCGGCTGTGGTGAAATGGGCCGGCAAAGACAATCGAAGATACGTTTCCACAGGTATATATACCGCCTGACATTCGCCGGAGACGATTTCGACGCGTCGTATTGGCCGCCCAACGCAGAGAGTATAGGTCTAAACCTACAGAAAACTCACTTTGGCGGGCCATGCGCGTTAAGGGGAACACCCTCCGTTCACGCTTGTTCCCCCGTTCTGCGAATGGCGGCTACGGCAACCGCACGAAATTCTTCGCGACCTTGGGCCACGCACGAAAATTGTAGATCGTGTTCACCGCCGTCGCGCACTCGAATGTGCAATGACACTTCGTGGCCACGATTTCTTTCGCGACTCGCTTGGCCGTGTCCGTCGATACTACGTTCCGAATGTCGTACTCGAAGTCGCGAATGTTTCCCAGCTTCGACGTCGACACGCGCGACGTGCCTTCCTTGATCATGTAGTCCAACACCTCGCACGGCTCGACATCGCCCTCGTCGCTTATCACCACCATCCGCCGCCCCGCCTGACACGGCATGCGGTATTCGTTGTTCACGACATTGTCCATCACGTAGTCCACCACCGTGTGGTTTACCGCCGCGAATGCGCGCGATTTCAGCGTCGTTGGCCGTCCGCGCTCGCGCCGGCGCGACTGACACGCCTTCTGGTAGTCCACGTACCCCTGCGCCTCGACGTCCTTCGCGGTCGGATCCGGCGTCTTCCCGCGCACGAACAGCGCGCCAAAGTCGGTGAACTTCAAGTTCGCGTACGCGTAATCGAGAAGCTCGTAGTTCCGCCCCTCGTTGAACTTGCAATAGACCGACGTAATCCCCACGCTAAGGTTCGGATGCTCCCGGCACATTTCGTCGAGACGCCCATTAAGATCGACGAAGCAATCCCAAAGCCCTTTGCGTTGTCGAATTTCATCATTGACTTCGCCGACGCCGTCCACGCTCTGCGTAATCCGAATCCACGCGTCGGGACAATATTCGGCAATTTTCTTGATCGCCGCCTCGAACTTGTCCGGATGCGACGAACTTGTCGGGATGGTGAAAAATCGCGTGTCGGAGTGCTCGTAGAAAACCTTCACAATCTCCGGCATCTCCTTGCGCGAAAGTGGTTCGCCGCCGGAAAAATTGAGTTGGTGAAGGCCGGGCCAGTTCTTCGCGATACGCTCGATTTCCTCGAAGGTCAGCACGTCGCGATTGGCCGCGTTCAGGATCGCGTCCATGTTGAAGCACATCTTGCACCGGCACGCGCAAAACGGCGTCACGAAGAACACCATGTAGCCCGGCGTGCTGCGATCCAGATAGCCCTTGAGGGCGGTGAGAATGGGGCCGGCCACTACGCTAGACTCCGCGCCGGGGTGTCAGCAGGCCATAGAGGGCGCTGAAACCGAGGGTGATGGTGTGCATCCAACAATAGAGTAACGCCCGTATTGTAAAGATTAGTCCCTTTTCGCGTAAAGCCGCGCCAAGAAAAGGACTTATGAGGACCGCATAGACCAACAAACCGGCGGCGGGCGCCGCGGCAAACACTGGTCCCAGCGCCACGAGGGGCAGCGCCCAGAAACTCGCAAAACCGGCCAAGTGCGCCAGCGCCTGGCGCGGCCCGCCTTCTCCGGACGAGTCCATGTTCTTGAAGCGCCGCCGCATCCGTATCCAGAGCACCACCCGGCGCGCGAAGGGCCGCAGTTCCTTGGCCATCGTGTGCGGATAGTGGTGCTGAATCCGCACCGCCGGCGCAAAGTAAGTTTTGTAGCCCGCCTCGAAGAGCCGATACCCAAGCTCCATGTCCTCGAGGTCCGCACCGCGAAATGCCGTATTGAACCCCCCAAGCGCGTTGAACACGCTCTTCCGCACCACCCCTGGCCTTGGCGCCCAGGAGTTGTTGCGCGCCAAACCCCGCTCGTCGAGCGTGAACCCCTCGTCAATCGTCACGCGCTCCCAAAGCGCCTTGTATTCCGGCACAAAGCCCTTGTTCGCCGGTTGGCCGGAATAAGTCCCCACCAGTGCGTCCGCGTCGCATGATTTTAGTACGCGATCAATCTGCTCCATAGTGTCCCGCCGGAACACCGTATCGGCGTCCGCGAACACCAACCACTCCCCGGACGCCAGCGCAGCGCCCCGGTTTCGCGCCGCGGCCGGGCCGCGGTTCTCCTGCCGCTCATACCGAATATCGAAGCGAGATGCAATTTCGTGCGTGTCGTCGGTAGACCCGTCGTCTACGACAATCACCTCGAAGCCGTTGAACGATTGTTCGGCGAGCGATTGAAGCAACGTCCGGAGCGTCTTCGACGAATTGTAGGTGGGAATAACGATAGAGTAGGCAGGCATGGAGGAAGAGGCCAGACGACTAGAATCGTATCTCGGGCGAAGAGTACTCCCCGGTCGCCTCGCGCCATTCTTCGGCCACCCCGGTCACGCGCGCCAATGCCGGACCCCGTCGACACCACTCGAGTATCAGCGCTAACACGGTACGGTCCCCCTCGAGATCCGCTTCAACGCGTCCGTCATGCAGATTGCGCACCCAACCGTTCAGCCCAAGCCGCGTCGCCTCGAGAAGCAGGCCGTGGCGGTACCCAACCCCCTGCACTCTCCCCTCGACGTAAACGTGCAACCGCTCCATCGCCTAGGGATACACGGGACGAATATTACGCAGCCGCTCCCCGTACTCAGGATTCGAGATCGCCGTCGCGGCTTCGCACGCGGCCAACGCCACCTTCGGCGCCGCGGCCGGTATACCTATTTGCATGACCGCCATCAGGCCCCGATTGCCTAGCGCCGCGGCGACATGACAGACCGCCACCTGTACCGTTACCACCCCTTCCGCCTTTTCCTTGTCGCCCTTTCCCTCCCCTCGGTAAATGATCGCGTCCGGCCCGATCTGCATCAGATCAAGCAACTCCGTTTTCCCCGCCGGATCGCCGTTCTCCAGCAACACACCGTAAATCTTCGCCCGATCAACCAAGTTCTCGACAGACGGATCGAATGGACGATCCAATATTTTCCTCAGCTCCTGCTGCGCTTCCCAATCCCCGTCCTTCGCTAGGATCAGCGCAGCATCGTCTCGAAACGCGGGACTCTTAAGCGCGTCTTGCATCAAGCGTTTCCCCTTTTCATTTCCCATCCGATACAGCGCCCGCGCGGCCCTGAACCACTCCTGACGCACTTTGTCTTCCAGATAGGGCTCTATCGCGGATTCGACTTCGGGCCCGCCGAGAATCACCAGCGCGCGCACCGTCGCCTCCGCCTTCTCCGGAGTGAGCGCGCGGAAGCCGCGCATCAGATACTCCAGCCCCTCGAAAATCTTGAGCCGCCCCGCCGCCACCGCCGCCGCCGGATATATCTCCGGAGTCGTGTCCTTCAGCATGTCGCGCACCGGCGCCATGAATTGCTGCGCGTTCGTCAAGCCCGCGATCGTCGCCGCGTTCGCCTTCGCGGCGCGCTCTCCCGAAAGCAGCCCGCGCTCGATCACCTCCGGCGGCACGGTCGCCCCCGCCAGGTACATATATAACGCCGCCTCCAATGCCAGCAACGCGTTGTTCCCCTGAGACAGCGGCACGAGGTACGAGTTCAGCGCGTCCTGATTCCCCGACGCCGCCAGTACCCCGGCCGCCTGAATGCGGACCGCCTGGTCTCCCTGAGACTGCTCGAATAGTCCGTACGCCCGTTGTACCGCGCTCGCCGCAACGTCTTCGTCCTGCGCCGAAAGCGCCCCGCCCGGCATCCGCCGCTGCGTTGAAATCTCGACCTTCTCGTCCTGAACTCGGATCTCCTTTATCGAGGCTATCGTGTACGATGTCGGCGTCCCGTCCGGTCTCCCGAACGTTATATGCAAATCGAAGATGCCGGTGATTTTTAGATTGGCGTCCCGCGCGTTCTCGGTTGTCAGGACCACCGTTACCAGATTGCCCGAATCCTTTAACGATTTCAGCGTCCCGCCGCCCACCACCGGCACCTGGGCCGGTGCGACAATCAGACCCGCGGCCACCGCCAGAAAACTCACGAGTATTCGACCTAACACTGATCTCTCCTCACAGTTACAACACATGTTGGCGCACGGCCGATCACGCTCTCCGGGCAATTAAACCAGATTCTACTTCATCCTGTTCCGTTGGCTCACATTGGCCGGACAACAGCGCCTCGAATCGCCCCCAATCGCGGCTTTCGACGGTCCCTTATCTCCTGCTCCACCGAAAAACGGAGCGTAGCCGCAATCGCCGCCCAAGGCCGGGGCCGCGATTCCACCCGAACCCGCCCATCGCGAATTGCGTCGATGACGCTCAAAACGTCCCACTCCGCGTCCACCCAAGTGAATGTGCTGTCCACGTATGGCAAGACATGCGTGTCGGTAGCCCCCACCATCGGCAGGCCGTGCTTCCGCGCGACGGCCTCCGCCTTCCGGTTCAAGTCAAGCCAGCCCGTATGGAAACTCGAATACTCGATCGCGTCGAAGCAATCGATGTTCCGCTCCAACTCTCCCATCAACGAACTCTTCGCCGGAAAAAACGGATGCGGTGCGATTACCACCGCGTCCCGCCTTCCCAGCCGCCGCAACTCCGCAAACGTCCCCGCCTTCGCCTGTTCCTCGTCCGGATTCAGGATGAGCACGTGCTTCCCCTCGATAAACGCCTCGATGCCTGGGAGCAATAACACCTCTCGATCCTGCGCGAATCGCTGCAAGTACGGCGTGTGCGCCACCGCCCCGTGGCACGTGATCGCCAGCACCCGCACGCCCGTGGCCGCCACCGCATCGATCAGCATCTCCGCTGAGTGGGCAATCTCATCGTGCGGGTCCTCCGCGCAATGCGTATGAAAATCGGCCTTCAACGACGCCACGCCATTCCTCCTCTTCGAACCATCGCTCCACTTTCAGACAAACCGCCCGGAATGATACAGTACGCGCCTTTTCCAGGATCGACGGCGCCGGAAAAGTTGAGGGCCTGGGGTTCCTGACGAGTTCAAATTGCCGCTCTCGGCGCTCGCGGGTGTGCTCGATATTCATGGGGGAAGGGAACAAAGTCGTGGCAGCGTTTTTGTTGGAACAAGGTATTCCGATGTCCATCGGTCTTGGCGTAGTCGCCGTGGTCGTTGCGGTAATTATGGCCGCGCGCGTGCGGGCCCTGGATTCGGGCAACGAACTCATGCGCGAGATTGCGCTCTCGATTCAGGAGGGCGCGAAGGCCTACTTGCGGCGTCAGATGATCACCATCACAGTGATTGCCGTTTTGATATGCGTGCTCCTCGCAATCTTTAAGGGCCAATGGACCGCCTTCGGATTCGTCATCGGGGCGGTGTGCTCCCTCGCCGCGGGCTACGTGGGAATGCGCGTCGCCGTCGCGGCGAACGTACGAACCACCCAGGCCGCCCGCCGAGGCGCAAAACCGGCCATGCGTGTCGCCTTTAACGGCGGCGCCGTGACTGGACTTCTCGTAATTGGCCTCGCCCTCCTCGCCGTCGGCGTCTTCTACCTCTCCGCCCGCTCCGCAATCGGGTACGAACAGGCCGTCACCGCGCTCGCCGGACTCGCCCTCGGCAGCAGTCTTATCAGCGTGTTCGCCCGCTTAGGAGGCGGGATTTACACCAAGGCAGCGGACGTTGGCGCGGACCTCGTCGGGAAGATCGAGCAGAACCTCGATGAAGACGATCCGCGGAACCCGGCGACCATCGCGGACAACGTCGGTGACAACGTAGGCGATTGCGCCGGAATGGCCGCCGATGTCTTCGAAACCTACGCCGTAAGCCTCATAGGCGCGGTTATGCTCGCCAGCATCACGTTAGCGGAAGTCCCCGCCGCGTCCGTGTATCCATTTCTTCTCGGAGGCATCTCCGTCGTGGGCGCGCTGCTCGGAATCGCGTTCGTGCACTACGCCCCGTTCTCCCCCTCCCGCGTGTTGATGGGAAGCGTCGCCGTGTCCGCCGCCGTGTCGGCACTGCTCTTCTGGCCCGTTTCTCACGCGCTATTCGCCGAGATCGGCCAACATCTTCCCGGCAAGGACTGGACCAGCATCTACTGGGCCTCCATCGTGGGCCTGGTGATGACCGCCGTCGTCGTCATGATCACTGATTACTACACCTCCACCGAATACCGGCCCGTCCGCCGGATCGCCGAGGCCAGCGAAACCGGCCACGCGACAAACATCATCGCGGGCCTCTCCACCGGCATGCACGCCACCGCGCTCCCGGTCGGCTTTATCGGCATCGCGATTCTGCTTGCGTACAGTCTTGCCGGCCTCTACGGCGTTGCCGTCGCTGTGATGGCCATGCTGAGCATGGCGGGCATCGTAATCTCGCTCGACGCTTTCGGGCCCATCACGGACAACGCCGGCGGGATCGCCGTCATGGCAAATCTCGACAAGGACGTGCGCAAAGTCACCGACGAGCTCGACGCCGTCGGCAACACCATGAAGGCCGTCACCAAGGGCTACGCCATCGCGTCCGCCGGTCTCGCGGCCTTGGTGCTCTTCGGTTCCTACGTCGAGGAACTGCGCCGATTCATGGGCGACGAATTCCTGCACGTGCTCGAGTTCTCCTTGAAGGAGCCAAAGGTCATCGTCGGCCTCTTCATCGGCGGCTTGCTCCCCTTCATCTTCACCGCCCACAGCCTCGACGCGGTCGGTAAGACCGCCCAGGCCGTCGTGCGCGAGGTCCGGCGCCAGTTGCTAGCGCGGCCGGGGATTCTCAAAGGCACCGAAAAGCCCGACTACGCGAAATGTGTGGACATCGTCACCGCCGCCGCGCTTAGAGAAATGATCTTTCCCGCGCTGCTGCCCATCATCTTCGTGTTGGGCGTTGCGTCCATTCCACAATTGGGGCCCGTCGTGCTGGGCGGAATGCTCGTCGGCACGATCGTCACGGGCCTCTTCGTCGCCATCGCGATGACCACCAGCGGCGGCGCATGGGACAACGCCAAAAAGTACATCGAGGAAGGCCACCACGGCGGAAAAGGCTCCGAGGCCCACGCCGCCGCCGTGACCGGCGACACCGTCGGCGATCCCTACAAAGACACCGCCGGGCCCGCCATAAACCCGATGATCAAAGTCGTCAATATCGTCGCAATACTCATCATCCCGATCTACGAACACTGGTGGACCAGCCACTAGTCGCTACCGAATTGCCCCCTCGCGTCTCTAGTCGGTCTGCATGGTTGATCGTCATCGTGCACATGCACGTGCACGTGCACGACAGCTCGGCGGTCCAGCACCCCCTATTTCGGGTGAAAGAGCGCCTTCAGGGGGACTCGCCATTGTCATCGTGTAGACGCACACACTCGCCGGTTCCGGTAATCGCGCCGTTCTGACATAATCCCCGCGATCGCGGCGGACGAGGGAGCATCCTATGAGCGCTGGCCTAAACGGACGAAAAACGGTCGGCCCCAATTACAAATGGTACGTCGTCGGCATGCTCTGGTTCATAGCGTTCTTCAACTACGCCGATCGCCAAGCCATCTTCTCCGTGCTGCCGCTGCTCGAAGACGAAATGGAACTGACCCCCGTCCAGCTGGGCTGGCTCGGCTCCTCCTTCGCCATCGTCTACGGCCTCGGCGCGCCCTTCGCCGGATTCATCGTGGACCGTGTCCGCCGCAAGACCGCCATCCTCGCCGGGCTCCACGTCTGGAGCATCATCTGCATGGCGACCGCCTCCTCGCGCAACTTCACCCACCTGCTCTTTTTTCGCGCTGCCGAAGGCCTGGGCGAGACGTTTTACTTCCCCGCCTCGATGTCCCTCGTCAGCGACTACCACGGCAAGAACACGCGTTCGCGCGCGATGGGCCTGCACCAAACCAGCGTCTACGTCGGCACCATCGCCGGAGGTTTCTTCGCCGGGCTCATCGGCCAACACTACGGGTGGCGCTCGTCGTTCGTCGTATTCGGAGCGCTCGGCATCGTGCTGGGCTTCGTACTCCAACGCATTCTCGTCGAACCCAAGCGCGGCACAGCCGACGCAGCCGAGGCCAATATCCGCATGCCCATCGCCGAGAAAAAGGCCTCGATCCGCGAGTCGCTCAGAACAATTTGGAGCACGCCTACGGCCGTAATGCTAATGGGAGCTTTTGTCTGTGCGAACTTCGTAGGCGTTGTCCTTCTGACTTGGATGCCAAAGTTTGTCTATGACGAGTTCAGCTTGAACTTGGCGGAATCGGGTCTTACCGCTACGATTTTCGTGCACACCGCCAGTCTCCTCGCCGCGCCGCTTGGTGGCTGGCTTGCAGATTCGCTTCGTAAACGTCATCCGGGCGGACGTATGTTGGTCCAGACTTTCGGAGTGTTGTGCGGCGCGCCCTTCATTGTCCTATGCGGCACGGCACAGACTCTCACCGTCCTCATCGTCGCGCTCACCGCTTGGGGCTTCTTCAAGGGACTTCACGACGCCAACATTTTCGCGTCCATCTACGAAGTCATCCCGCCGGAATCGCGCGGCGCGGCAGCCGGGTTCATGAACATGGTCGGTTGGCTCGGCGGCGGAGCGACCGCTCCCGTCATCGTCGGCTACATCGCGCAGAATTCCAGCCTCGGCTTTGCGATTGCCACGACCTCCGCCGTCTACGTCGCCGCCGGAATCATCTTCATCCTGGGCATCCTGCTCTTCGTCCGCCGCGACTCAGAACGCATGCAGGCCCGCCTCGCCGCCTCAACGGACTCACCCAATCCCTTCGAGTAACATCGGACTCAGCGTCAGCGTCTTCGGCGCGATAATCCCGCACGACACCACCATTTTGATCGCCTCCTCGACGGTCATGTTGCACGCCGAAACATACCGCGGCTCGTACATCTGGAAGAATCCGACCGTGATGTTCGGCGCCGTCGGCACGAATACTTTAATGTAGTCCTTTCCGTCCGACGTCCGGATTTTCCCTACCACGAACCCCACCACCCGCGCCCCCGGATACGGAAAATCCACCAACACCGGTGCTTGTAACTTCGGACCGCTGTCCTGCTGCGTCAGCGTCTCCACGATCTGCTTCGTCGCCCCATAAATCGTCGTCACAAACGGAATACGCTCGATCACGCGTTCCGCCAGCCGCACGATCCGCGCCCCCACCACCGCAGTCGTGATGTAGCCAATTAAGTACAGCAAGACGAGGAGCAACACGACGGATATCGCCGCCGTCGCATAAGCAGGCATTTCTCCCGCTATCCACTTCGTGAGCGGGGTGATCCGGCCCGCGGTCAATCCATACGTGAAATTGATAATGAATATCGTCACACCGATCGGTACCAGCACCACCAACCCGGACAACAGCCGCGTCCGTACCAATTGCTTGAGGTTGTTCCACGCCGCCGAAAAAATCCGGCGCGCCAGTCCCCGCTTCCGATCCAGGACGTCCCGGTAAAGAGCGTCCCCCGGCGTCGACGCGGCCCCATCGCCCGATGCCGCGGGGCCGGGAGCGTGCGTGTATTGGATCGTGTCCGGACTCACGATCCCGGCCGACATCACCGCCTTGAACGCCTCTTCGACACCCATCTCCGAATGTTCAACCAGGCTCGGCGGCAATATCTCCAAATACCCGCTCGTCGGATTCGGCGTCGTCGGGACAAACGCCGCGTAGACCTCGCCCTCGCCCTCGATCTGAATCTTGCTCGTCGTGAACGCGATCGCCTTCGTCCCGCGGAACGGAAAATCCACGATTACCGCGGCCTGATAATTCGCCCCCTGGTCCTGGATCGACAGCACGTCCATCACCTGCTTCGACGCGGCGTATACCGTCTTCACCATCGGAATACGCCGAAGAATGTCCTCTCCCAACTTAATGAGCCGCCGCCCCAACACCATCGCCGTCGTCAGCCCAATCAAATACAGCAACGACACGAACAGCACCAGCGACACGATGACTTGCGCATACACCGGCATCGGCGCGGCGTACTTGTCCACGAACGGCGCAAGGTGCCCGGCGGTCAGACGGTACAACAGCGCCAATACGTACGCCGTCACCCCCAACGGCACCAGCACCAGCATCCCCCGAACGATGTAGAGACGAAGCGTAATAATCACGCGCAGCCAAAGCCGCCGCCGAATCGCATGCCGCTTGCCGCGAGACACGTGGCCTGGAAGTTCCTCACTGGTTTCTTTTGGGGACATTTTGATCTCGGGAAATTTGCGCCGCGACGTATTTCCGGGCGGTGAAATTACAGACAGAAGGGTAACAATCGGCGGGCCGCGCGGATCGTGGGAAGTTCAAAGTGTAATGGACAGCCGCGGCCTCCCTCAACCGTTCGCGTGGTGCACGTTCCCGGTCTCCGCCTCTTCAGCGATTCGCTCGCGCCCTAGTACCCAACGCAGCCCCCGGCTTCCGCGGAACGATCGCGCGCCGCGCGCCCTCGGATTTCCCCGAGCGGGCCGGTGCGCGTAAGATTCCGCGAGACGCGGGGGACCTTGAACGTTGACTCGGCAATACTTCGGCGGGCTGAATGCGTTGGGGAGCATTCTTGCCGCGGTTTTATGGATTCTCCCAGTCTCCCATGCGTGGGAATGGCGCGGGTACATCGCCCAGGAGACCCGGCTTTTCCTTAGCGACCCGCTTGATGCGGGCCAGGAACACGCTGGTGTCTCGCTCGCGCTCGAGCCTCGACTGCATCACGACTGGGCGGATGACTCGCAACGCCTGGTCTTCACTCCCTTCATTCGGCTGAATGAGCGTGACGATGAACGCACCCACGTCGATATCCGCGAACTCTATTGGGAAAAAATCGCACCCTCGCATGAATTGCGCCTCGGTTTCCGTAAAGTCTTCTGGGGCGTTACTGAGTCCCAACACCTCGTCGACATCATCAACCAGACCGACCTCGTTGAAAACATCGACACCGAAGACAAGCTCGGACAACCGATGCTCAACTTCGCGTGGATCAACGACTGGGGCGCCATCAGTTTTTTCGCGATGCCTTATTTCCGTGAACGAACATTTCCCGGCCCTGTCGGAAGATTGCGGCCAAACATACCTATTGAAACGGACGCCGCAGAATTCGAATCGGACGCGGAACAATGGCATCCCGATTTCGCCGTCCGCTTCAACCGTTCTGCCGGAAGCTGGGACTTCGGACTCTCGCAATTTTACGGCACGAGCCGCGAACCAAGGCTGCTTCCTCGCCTCGAAGGACTGTCCCTCGAACTGACCGCTTACTACGACATCATTCATCAATCGGGCGTAGATATCCAGCGAACAAAAGGCGGTTGGCTTTGGAAATTCGAAGGCATCCACCGCAGCGGTCAAGAGAGGACGTTCACCGCGATCACTGCCGGATTCGAATATACCTTCTACGGTGTCTTCGGCAGCGCTGTCGACGTCGGCCTGTTGTCGGAATACCTGTGGGACAGCCGCGGCAGGTCCGCCCCGCGCACGCCATTCGATGACGACATTTTCGTCGGCACGCGAATCACGTTCAACGACACGCAGGACACCAATCTCCTCGCCGGTGTGATCGTCGACTCGAATACGGGCGCCGCGGCATGGAGCGTCGAAGGCTTCCGCCGAATTGGCGAGTCGTTGCGTCTGAGCGCTGAAGCCCGGCTATTCACCGGAGTGCCCCCAACTGATCCCGTATACACCTTGCGAAAAGACGACTACGTGCAGGTCGAACTCGCATGGTATTTCTGATGGTCGAATCGACCCGGGCAATCGCTAGCGGATCGTCATCGTGCTCGCGCGCGTGGGGCCGTCACCAAGGTGCGTCCTGCGTTCGCGCCACGAACGGCGAGATCGGGTCACGCCAAGTCTGACTAACCGCCATTGGCTACGATCCATTTGTCTTGAGCCAGTCGAGAGGGAAGTCCGAAGGCAACCGCCGCATTTCCATGATTTTCGCGATCAGTTCGTTGTTGTCTCCCCCACGGTTGGGATTGACGAATCTCCAAACCGTCTCGCCGTCGGGCGTGACCTCGAACGCCACGCCGTTGTCCGTCTCGCTGATCAGTACGTTTCCGTTCGGCAATTTCTGGTTGGTGCCGCAGGTCTGTGAAAAGAATTGACGGTTTCGATTCCCGGCGTACTGCCAATAGATGTTTCCCGTGAACACGTCGATTTCGAGTACACGCGAGGCTCGGAAGAGTCCCTTGCGGGTCAAGCTAAAGTTGTCGAAGAGTAGTACGTTTCCGTTGTCGAGGATCGTCGGATTGTGGAGAAACCCCCACTCGCCCTTTTTCGCCCAGACGATTTTCTCTGTGTCAAAATCCAAGACGGCGATCGTCGAAATTTGGGGAAGTGACAGCAGAATACGTCCTGCCTGGAAAGCCGGATCGCGCGATTCGAGCCGTCCATCCAAAACTTCCAAGTCATTTGTGTGGAACACGTCGGCCGCCAGTTGGGACCGGTCCAATAACGTGGCGAATGGGGACGCGAGTAACGCTCTCAATATGGATACTCGCCTGCGTTCCACGCCGTCCATGCCGATCTCCGCCACGAAATCCTCCAAGATCGGCCGTTTGGGGTTGACTTCGGGTACTACACGCGCCATTCGCGCGAGTACGTACATTCGATCCGCGCCGACTATCTCGATGTCGTGATGATAGTTGTCGACGAGCACCCATCGGGGCTCACCACGCGAATCCATGCGAACCACATGGCTGCTCTCCGCGACGGCGATTACGTCACCATCAGGCAGCAGGACGGCCCGCCGAAAACTCGAACCACGGCGAGGAATATCTTTAGGGGGCCACTTATCGCTCGCAAGATTGAGCTTCCATTCGTGCAAGACGTTTCCAGTCATATCCATCAGGACGGCGTTCGGGTAGTGGCCTGAAATGTAGAAGTTCAATCCCTCGTACGTTCTTTTCGCGTCGTATAAGACCACGTTCTTTTCCTCGGGCGCGAGCATCTCCGCGCCCACGTAACCCAAGGCATTGAGACGTTCAATTTCTTCGGCGTTGGAATCGCCGGACGCGGCCTTCCCGACTTCGTGCGTAAACGTACCGAAAGCAGCATTGAGGAATTTTCCGCCCGCGATCGCGGGATCGTCGTCTTGAAGCACGCCCAGTTTGTCAATGATTTCGTGCGGGGGGAGGTATATCTCGATGTCGTCAATGTAGATTTCCGCAGGGCCTCCAGGCGAAAGGTCAACGCCCACGTACTGCAGAGCAAGGACGATTTCACTGAGCTTTCCATTGCGAAGCGATGGCGGTATTGTGAAAAACTGATCGAAGAAATATTGCTGGGCGACTTGGCGCTTAACGTCGTAATACGACTCGCCCGAATCAAAGAGTTTCCAATCTCCCGCCGCTGAAGGCGAGACGAGGCGGACTTCCGTGGGGTACTTGGCCCCGCGCATTTCATAACCGGCGATGAAAAATACGTCCGGCGCGCCGGATTCGCGGACGCGCGCCCGCAATCCGAAAGGTCGCGCGGGAATGGGGAATGAGGCGACGCGCAGGCCCAACAAGCATCGGCCGTCGGGGTCGGTGGATTCGCTCGCTTGGATGCGGAACGCGCGCGAGCCGTTGTGTCCTTCCGCTTCGATGATGCCGCCGTCAATCTGCGCCCGGTTCTGGTACTCGTACAGTTTTGCGAGGTGCACAGGGTACGGCGATTCGAAGTTTTCAATCACGATGTACGGGGTGTCGGGCCACAGTTGCGCGCGAAACGGTTCGGGGACAGCTTCTGAGACCTCGTAGAGGTATTCCACGGGGTCGCCGGTGGCGCGGGCGGTGAAAGTCAGAATCGCGTGGGCGGCGTCGCGTTGCTGGAACTGAAGTAACAGAGTAACCAATTCCATCGCGCGGGCCTTTGCAACGGCAAGGGCTTCGGGCTGGTTGCGGTCGATGGTCTGAACGTGGTCGATGAACTCGCGCCACGCCGAGTGGAGCGCCGGGTATGCCGTGAGTGGAAGCGGCCCCCTAGTCTCCGTCACTTGAGCAGGGGCGGGCGGGACCGTCGGCCGGCTGCAGCCCGTCGCAATCGCGAGAATGGCCGCGAAGGACGCTAGGAGAGGAGTTGAGTTCACGGGCGGAGGATAGGTCAGGCGCGCGGAGCAAATCGAATTAACAAGCACATGGTTAGGCCAGAGGTGCGATTTCCCTGCGGAACGCGTCGATGAACCATTGCGCCTGCGGGAAGTAGTCCTCTTCCATCTCCGCGGGCGGCACGATCCAATCGCGAGCGCCGATAACGCATGGCGGCGCATCGAGGTAGTCGAACGCGGCGTGCGTCACGCGCGTGGCGATTGTGTGCAGGTATGAGCCGGTGTAACACGCATCGCTGGCGAGGATCAGCCGTCCGGTCTTCTTGACGGATTCAACGACGGGCGCGATGTTGAACGGGACGAGCGAGCGGCCGTCGATCAGTTCCGCGAAAATGCCGTGTTCACGCTCGAAGATTCGGGCCGCGTCAAGCGCGCGATAGAGCGTCGCACCGAAGGTGAGGATGGTGACGTCCGCGCCGGGCTTAACGACGGCGGGTTCGCCGATGGGTAGGGTGTAGTAGTCGGCCGGCACTCCGCCCGGTTCGAAAATCTCGGTCACGTCGTAGGTGCGCTGGCTTTCGAAGAAGACAACGGGATCGTTTCCGCTGAGGGCGGCGGCCATCAGCCCCTTCGCGCTGTAGGGCGTCGCGGGAAATACGACCTTGAGGCCGGGGATGTGCGCGGTGAGGGCGGTCCAATCTTGCGAGTGTTGCGCGCCGTACTTGTTGCCGACGGACACGCGCAGGACCACCGGCATGCGGCAATATCCGCCCGACATCGCCTGCCATTTCGCGAGTTGATTGAACACTTCGTCGCCGGCGCGGCCCAAGAAGTCGCAATACATCAGTTCGACCAGCGCGCGCCCGCCTTCGAGTGCATAGCCCACCGCTGTTCCGACGATCGCACCCTCGGAGATCGGCGAGTTGAACAACCGGTGATACGGCAGGCATTCGGTCAACCCGCGATACACCGCGAACGCACCGCCCCAATCCCGGTTCTCCTCGCCGTAGGCCACGAGCCGCGAATCGTTGTAGAAATGGTGGACGATCGCCTCGAATTCGGCGTCCCGGTAGCTGATCGCTTTCGATTCCTTCAATACATTGCCCTGTGCATCGAGACCCGAGCGCAATTTTTGCGCGAGTTGCTGCACTCGCGGGTTTTCCGACAGCGGGATCAGTACGTCGTCTGCGCGCGCTAAACCCGGCAGTGTCGCTTCATCGGTGTCGCAGAAGGTGAGTGCGGCGAGACCACTCGGTCCCGCGACGTTCAATCTTGGAGATACTTGCATATCCGCCGCGAGCCGCAGCGCCTCGAGCACG
The DNA here is from genome assembly GCA_964467615.1 of uncultured Nitrospirales bacterium. Classification (GTDB taxonomy): domain Bacteria; phylum Hydrogenedentota; class Hydrogenedentia; order Hydrogenedentales; genus CAYXRK01. The sequence goes on from CAYXRK010000035.1 coordinate 23,834, forward strand.
CGTTCGCGCGCGTAGGCCGCGATTGTTTCCAGGCCCAACGGCGAAATGATCCCCGCGTGTACGAGTTTCTCGCCAAACTCGGCGAGCGGATCGACGGCGCGCCACAATTCCATCTCCTCGCGCGTCCGGTATGACGATTGATCGCTGGGCGAATGTCCGGACTGCCGGTAACAGACGACCTCGAGCAGCACCGGCCCATCGCCCGCACGGACAATTTCTAGTTTGCGCGCGTACGCGTCCGCAAGGCTGAGCGGGTTGTTCCCGTCCACGCATTCGGCGTGCATCTGCTGCGCGTTGACACCCGCGCCCACCCGCGCCACGCGGTCAATCCCCATCGTCTCGCCGATGGGTTGGCCGCCCATGCCGTAAAAGTTATTCACGAAATTGAAGATGACGGGCAGCCCGCCGCGCAGGTCTTCGGGCCACAAGGTCTTGAACTGTCCCATCGACGCGAACCCCATCGCCTCCCAAACGGGGCCGCAGCCTAGCGACGCGTCGCCGATGTTTGCGATGGTCACGCCGCTCTTGCGCTGGATTTTCTTGTAGAGCGCCGCGCCCGCCGCGATGTCCGCGCTGCCTCCGACAATCGCGTTATTGGGATACACGCCGAACGGAATGAAAAACGCGTGCATCGAACCGCCCATGCCGCGATTGAAGCCGGTCTCCCGGCCAAAGATTTCCGCGAGCAATCCGTACAAGAGGAAATCGACGCCGCGTTCTTCCTCGGCGGACGCCGCAAAGACAGGTTTGCCGTTTCCGCCTCCGGACAAGTTTAGCGGCGCTCTCGCTGCGCGTCCCTTTTCCGCCGCGCGCAACACGGCGCCGCCGAAGTAGTCCTCCATCACGCGCTCGAGCCCCACCCCCGCCAGGTCTTCGACCGCGCGCAGGCCCTTCGCGAGTATCTCGCCGTGGCTGCGGTGGCTGCCGAAAATGTGGTCCTCGACACCGAGGTGCAAACACTGCCCCACCGCGGCGGCCTCTTGCCCGATCGACAAATGCGCAGGGCCCGCGTGTGCGTACTTGAGGCCCTCGTACTCGGCGAACTTCTTGATGCCGTCGAGCATCGACTCGAACTCGCGGATGAGCGCCATGTCGCGATACGCGCGCACGCAGCGCTCTCGCGTGATGGCCGGGTTTCCCGCGAGTTCCTCGGCGAGTGTTTTCGCGTATGCGTTTACGGGGATATCGCCGAGCGAAAGCACCCCGCCTCGCCGCACTTCCTTTGGATCGACGAGCAATAACTTGGCCATGTGGAATGAAACACCTAAGAATTGCCGGGAAATCAGAAATGATCCCGGAGATCATCGCATGATTACGGCCCCGAAAACAGCTTTCCGGCGGGCGCGTCGCGCTGAACAGATGCCTACGCGCCGATTCCGAATCGCGGAATGTAGCGTCCGTCCACGTCCGTGAAGCCATATTCCTTGGCGAGGTCTGCGACGAAATGAATGCGGCCGGATTTCTTGAGTGCCTTCGAGTCCCCGGCCAGCGCCGCTACTGCGCGACCGATGTATTCCACGGATTCGCTCTTTTCGAAGCCGAATTGTTTCTTCAGTTTCTCCGACGTGAGAGATCGCATCACGCGCTCGGTTTGCATGAAGCCGGGCATCAAAGTGATGACGGCTACCTTGTGTTTCTTCGCCTCGAATGCCATGCAAGACATCATGCGATTGATGCAGATGTGCGACAGGTCCCAGAGGAGTTGCCCTTGAAAGCCGCCGAATTCCTTTCCCTCGAGCACGCCTTCCGAGACCCCGTCGAGGATTCCGTCCGTCAGGCCGACGATGAGCCCCTTCTTCGCCGGCGCCATCAGCCGCATCGCATGCCAGCTCATGAGGTAATACGCGCGAGGCCCCGCACCCATCATGTGCTTCCAGGACGCGGTCGGTTGTCCCAAAACGGCTTGGACCATGCCGCCATGAAGTCGTCTTCGGTGGGGTACGCGTCCGCCGCGCCCCAAACCGCGTTCGCGAGCACGTCGAGCTTGCCTTGCTCCTTCGCCACGCGTTCGAATAGCGCCGCCACGTCGTCTTCGTGCGTGCAGTCCGTCTTTACGGCAATTCCAACGCCACCTCGCGCGATAACGGCTTCCGCCGTGTCCTCAATCGTCTCGGGTGCGCCATCCGGCGGCTTCTTGCCTTTACGCGCCGTTCGCCCGGCGACGTACACCGTCGCGCCCGCCTCGCCCAACGCCAACGCGATGCCGCGTCCCGCCCCGCGCGACGCACCGGCAACTACCGCGACTTTGCCCTTTAGGGATTTCATGCTGGTTTCCTTTCGTGGCTTTCTTTCTCGAAAACGTAGCGCAAGTATACGACTATAATCTCCGCGCTCACGCGATGCCCCAGAGACATTTCCTCGTATGTTGGTTGCGATTCATCAATTGCATTATCTGCCGTGGCTGCGCTACGTGGAAAAAATCGCGCGCGCGGACGTTTTCATTGTCCTTGATGACATCCAGTACAACAAGGGCGGTTGGCAAAACCGGAACAAAATTAAAGCGGCCGACGGGCCGCTGTTGTTGACCGTCCCCGTCCTCGCGAAGGACCAACAGCGGCTGGACGAGGTACGCATCAACAACACGATTGATTGGCGTCGCAAACATTTTCGATCCATCGAACAAGCGTACCGTTCGTCGCCGTATTGGGCCGAACACGCGCCCTTTCTGGCCGCGACGTATGATCACGAATGGACGGCGCTGAACGACCTGAACAAACACATGCTGAACTACTTCATGAATGCCCTAGGACTTCGCACCCCGGTGCGGTACTCCTCAGAGCTCGAGGTTCCGGGCATTGCAACGGAGCGGTTGTCGAGTCTGATTCGCGCGGTGGGCGGTGACGCCTACTACACGGGCACCTATGCGGTCGACTCGTATTTGGACATGGGACTCTTCGAAAACAATGGCATTCAAGTGCTGCTGCAACACTGGACGCCGCCTATTCATCCGCAGCTACACGGTGATTTCGCGCCTGATTTGAGCATCCTCGACGTGTTGCTCAATTGCGGGCCAACGACCCTCGATGTAATTCGAACCGGAGGCCAGTCGTGAGCGCCAAAATCCCACACAGTGCGCCAACGCTTGGCGCCGAGGAAGCGGAAGCGGCGTCGCGCATCATTGCGAGCGGCCGCGTCGCGCAAGGCGCCGAGACGGAGGCCTTCGAGAAGGAGTGCGCCGAGTTTGTCGGCCGCGGCTACGGCGGCGCAGTGAGCAGTGGCACGGCGGCGCTGCATCTCGCACTGAAAGTCGCCGGGATGGGAGAGGGGAAATACGTCGCAATACCGAGCTACGCGTGCGCGGCACTCGTAACGGCCACGCACATGGCGGGGGCGCGTGCGGCACTCTGCGATTGCGCGGCGGATTTCAATGTTCCTAAGAGAAAGTATCCGCAGGATGCGGATGCGGCGATCGTGGCGCATCTCTTTGGGAAAACCGCGGACTTTCCCGATGCGGGTTGCATCGTTGAGGACATCGCACAATCGATCGGTGGCGGTACCGGTCGTACTGGCAAGACGACGATCTGCTCCTTTTACGCCACGAAGTTGATGACAACCGGCGAAGGCGGGGTGGTCCTCACGGACGACGTTGGAGTCGCTGAGGAACTCCGTGACATGCGCGACTACGACAACCGCGACGTGTACCAACAACGATTCGCATACAAGATGACGGACCTACAAGCCGCCATTGGCCGCGTGCAACTGCGCCGGTTGCCGGGGTTCATCGCACGCCGCCGAGAAATCGCCGAACGGTACGCTCTCGAACTCGCGGGACTTCCAATCGAGTTACCCGATTTAGAAAACCATGTGTGCTTCCGATATGTGATCAGGACGGATCACAGGGAGGCCCTCGCCAAAGCACTGGCTCGGGATGGGATCGACGCGAAGCGGCCCGTTTATAGGCCCGCGCACCAGTACTTCGATCAAGGCGATCCCAGAGTAAGTTTGGCAGCTTCGTATCCGCATGCCGATGACACACACGCGAGGGCGTTGTCGTTGCCGATTTACCCTTCGCTGTTGGATTCAGATGTGGATACTATAATAAACTCTATAAAGTCGTACTTTCGCTAGGAGTTTCGGATGTTCTCCCCTATGCCCGCGTGGCCGATACTGTATGTCTATACGGCGGCGACGGCGTTCACAATGGCCGCGCTCTTGACACCTGCGGCCATCTGGGCGTTGCGGCGGCTCGGGGCGGTGGATCCGGTCGCGCAAGGAAAAATCCACGCGTCGCCTACGCCTCGCGGGGGCGGAATTGTGATTTTCGTCGCGTTTGCCGTGGCGGTACTCTTGCCGAACTACCGCGACAATCCGATGAAGGGCGTTTTGCTCGGCTCGTTTATCTGCCTCGTGGTTGGCGCGATTGACGATCTGCGGGGAGGCATCCCGGCGGTGGTGAAGTTTGGCGCGCTGATCGTGGCGACATTGTTCATGTCGTATTTCGGCGTGCGGCTGAATCTGTTCCACAATGCATGGCTCGATCTGGCCGTTACGCTGCTGTGGGTCGTCGGCGTTACAAGCGCGTTCAATGGCATCGACAACATGGACGGCCTAGCGGCGGGTATCGCGGCGATCGTCTCGGCGATGTTCCTCTTCATCGCCCTCGAAGCGCATGCCGTAGCGGGCACGGAGACGAGCCTATCGTGGTTTGGCCTTCTCGCGGCGGGCCTGATCGGCGCAAACCTCGGGTTCCTATTGTTCAATTGGCGGCCCGCCCGGGTCTTCATGGGCGACGCGGGCAGTTTCTTTCTCGGCTTCACGCTCGCGGCATTGGGCGTGATGGGAGAGTGGTCGGAGAACCGCGTCGTTTCATGCACCATCCCGGTGCTGATACTCGGCGTGCCGATATTCGATTTCGCGTACATTCTGGTCGCGCGCGTTATCAAAGGCGAGACCCGGACGCTACGCGCCGTCATCGAGCATTGCGCCGGGGACCACCTGTCCCACCGTCTTGTTCGGCTTGGGTTCTCGCAGCCGGGCGGCGTACTCGTCATTTACGTGATGACCGTTACACTAGGGATCGCCGGGATTCTCGTGCGCGATGCGGATTCATTGTTCAATACGGTGCTGGGGCTTGTTCAGGGATTCTCGATAGTTTTCCTCATCATCATTCTGATGCTCACCGCGGAGCGGCGCCGAACTAGGACCGTCCTCGTCGAAGTGGCACGATTCGACAACGCGGGAGAGGACGCTCCGGCAACCGGCCCAGAACGGGCCATCGAAAAATCCGCGCCGAGGCAGCGCGGCCCTCGGTGAATCCGCGCCGAGGCTTTGACTTGCCCGAAGTCCCTTCGTATGATACACGTGGCGTTTGCCGCTGTTGCGTTCCTAGCGTTTCCGAAGGGGAGAGCACCGTCTTACTATGGGCCGGGTCATTGTCGTGGCGAACCAAAAAGGCGGTGTCGGAAAGACGACCACGTCGGTGAATCTTGCCGCCTGCATGGCCGCGATGGGCAAGCGCACGCTGCTCGTCGATCTCGATCCTCAGGGCAACGCGACAAGCGGGTTGGGCATCGACAAGAACTCGCTCGAGTATACCCTGTACGACGCGATGGTCAACGGAGTTCCGCTGGCCGATGCCGTCTTCGTCACGGACGTGGACAAGCTCGATATTGTCCCTTCGAACAAGGACCTCGTCGGCGCGGAAGTCGAACTCGTCGCAATGGAACGTCGGGAATTTCGCCTGCGCGATGCGATCGAGACGGTCCGCGATAAATACGAGTACGTGGTCGTCGATTGCCCGCCGTCATTGAGCCTGCTTACGGTCAATGGGCTAAGCGCGGCCGACGGGGTCATGATCGCGCTCCAGTGCGAGTACTACGCGCTGGAGGGGCTGAGCGAACTCCTGCAGACGATCATCCTCGTGCGCGACAATCTCAATCCAACGCTACAACTCGACGGCGTGCTTTTGACGATGTATCAGCACACAAACCTTTCGAAGCAAGTCGTCGATGACGTTCGCGCGCATCTGGGGAAAAAGGTCTTCAAGACCGTAATTCCTCGCAACGTAGCCTTGAGCGAGGCGCCAAGCTTTGGCCGCCCCGCGATCCACTATGATCGCGCGTGCGCAGGGACTGCGGCGTACATCGCATTGGCCAAGGAGGTCCTCGGCCGCCTTCGCAAAGAGGAGCGCGGCGTTGCCTGACCCCAAGCGAAAAGGGCTTGGGAGAGGCCTCGGTGCGTTGATAGGGCCCGCGCCAGGCATCGATTTTCCTGGGAAGGAACCGGCGACACGTCCGGAACTTGCGCCCCTGCAGGCCGTCTCGCCTGCTCCCGTTGTTGCGAAAGCCCAAGTGTTGGCAGCGCGGCCCGTCGCCCTCTCCGACGGTTCACGGCTGATTGAACTTGATCCCCACGTCATCCAGCCAAATCCCAAGCAACCTCGACACGAGTTCGGCGAAGAGTCGCTGCTCGAATTGGCGGAATCGATCCGCAAAGACGGCGTCCAGGAACCGGTAATCGTCCGCCAACGCAACGGCGAGTATCAGCTCGTGAGCGGCGAACGCCGGGTGCGCGCATCCATTCTCGCCGAGCGTGCCTTGATTCCCTGCGTCGTGCGCGAGGTCTCCGATCACGACATGCTCAAACTCGGATTAATCGAAAATATTCAGCGCGAGGACCTAAACCCCATCGAAACCGCGATCGCGTACCGCGGGTTGATCGACGAATTCAAGTGGACGCAGGAGCAGCTCGCCGAACAGGTCGGCAAAAAGCGCGTCACCGTGACGAATATGTTGCGCCTGTTAAACCTTCCGGAGGACGTCCGGCGTCACGTGTTGACCGGCGAAATTACGATGGGCCACGCGCGCGCCCTGCTGGCTTTGGAAACGCCCGCGAAGCAAAGCGCCGCCTGCCGAAAAATTATCGAGGGTGGCCTCAGCGTCCGCCAAGCCGAAAAGCTCGCTCAGCCCGCGGGACCCAAGGCCAAGTCCGTCCCCTCCGGCGCGAAGGACGCGAACGTGGCCGATATTGAAGATTCGCTTCGGCGCCGCTTCGGAACGCGCGTGACGATGCGCACAAACCCAGACCATCGCGGCCGTATCGAGATAGAGTTCTTCAACCTCGACGACCTCGAGCGCATCCTGCGGCTGCTTCGCGGCTGAATCGCGCAATCGTCTCCATGTGGCGCGACCAAAAAGTATCCGTCGTCTTTCCCACGTATAACGAGAAAGACTCCATCCGCGCCGCCGTCGACGATTTCTTCGCATGCGAACACGTCGACGAAATCATCGTCGTCAACAACAACGCGGCCGAGGGCACGGACGATGAAGTCCGCCAGACCCGTGCGCGGATAGTCTACGAGACTCGACAAGGATACGGCTACGCGATTTGGAACGGTCTAGCCGAAGCTCAAGGTGATCTCCTCCTCATCGCCGAACCCGATGGCACCTTTTCCGGCAACGACGTCTACAAACTGCTCGCCTACTCGGATGACGTCCCCGTCGTCTTCGGGACACGCACCTCGCAGGAATTCATCTGGGATGGCGCGAACATGGGCTTCCTGCTCAAGACCGGGAATTGGGCCGTCGGCAAAATGATGGAATTCCTGTTTAACACGACCATACTCACCGACGTCGGGTGCTCAATGCGCTTGCTGCGCCGCAACGTGTACGAGGACATTCGCGCCCAATTCACAATCGGCGGTTCCGCCTTCGGCCCTGAGTTGATGATGCTCGTCATCATCAACGGCTTTCGTTTCACGGAAATTCCTGTCAACTACCGCGCCCGAGTCGGTGTTTCGTCGGTGACCGGCAGCCTCCCGCGCGCCGTACTCCTCGGTCTCGAAATGTTCCTTATGATACTGCGGTATCGCCTGCTTTCATGGCTCGGCGTTCTGCCGAAAAAAACCGAAAAACCCGCAACATAGGTAACGAACGCAATTGTAAATAACATTTCAATACTACCCTCAAAAAAAAGAGACCACAACCTACCCCTACTTCCGTGACGCAGGCCCCTTTCGCACGTCGCTTGCAGGGCCGAGTGCGGGCCACGCAATTTGTGTTGTATGCTGCAAGCTGTAGTTTTCTTTAAGATCGGCCTCACGAAGGTCAACGTACCGGAATCCGTGTCATGGAAATAGCACAACACAATATCCGACAAATCAAAGCCATCGCTTCGTCCCAAAATCGGCCTGAGGACGACGTTTTGAATGAGCTAACCCGCATCGCTCACCACGTGGTTGAATTTCGTTTGGATTCGTTGTCGTCCGT
>CAYXRK010000036.1:0-31493 GCA_964467615.1 uncultured Nitrospirales bacterium
GTCCAGCGCGGCGGCGGGCCGCGCGCTCGCGATCGACGGCATCAACGCCTGGGCCAAAGCAGCCGCCAAGGCGGGCGCCGTCGGGCTGATTGCCGTTTCGCCGAGCGAGTCGATGGAATTGGCCGCCGTAAACGGCGCAGCCCCGTACCACCAAACACCGCTGCCGCTTCCGGCGCTCATCATCGCTATGCGGGACGAAGCCGCCGTGAGCACCGCCGCCATTGCCGGCAAGCGCGCCTCGATCCTCATCAACGGCGACGACATCGCCGACGCCACCGCATTTAACGTCATCGGCAAAATCGCGCGCGGGCCGAAGTGGATCGTCGTCACAACCCCCTTCAGCGGTTGGTTCACCTGCGCCGGGGAGCGCGGCCCTGGCGTCGCGCTGTGGCTCGCGCTCGCGCGTTGGGCCGCCGAATCCAAATCGCCGCACAGCTTTCTCTTCATCGCGAACTCGGGCCACGAACTTGACTATCTCGGCGCGCACCACGCGCTTGAACACTACGCCCCGCCCGTCGCCGACGTCGCCTGCTGGATTCACCTCGGTGCGTCCATCGCCACGCGCGCGTGGGAGATTCGCGACGGTGTCTCGACCCCGCTCGACGCGCCACAGACCACGGGCAACCTCGTTACCGTCCCCGCGCTCGAAGCGAACGTTCGCGCTGCATTTGCCGATGTGCCCTTCCTCGCGCCTCGCACCGGCGGCCCCGTTGCAGGCGAGTTGCGCCATTTCATCGAGGCGGGCCATCCCGCGATGGGCTTCTTCGGCGGCCACCACTTCTTTCACACGCGCCGCGACTTGCCAAAGACCACCGCGCCCGAATTCCTCGAACCCGTCGCGCTCGCCCTCTCGAAACTCATCGAATCGGTAGAGTAACCGTCGGCCTATTTCCAAAGTTCTTTTGTACTATTATCCGTCAGGATATTGTTCTCCTGCGAAGATTTTTGCGCCATGCATGATCTGAACATCCCGCGCGGTAGGCCCCTCACCCGTTCGCCCTGAGGGTGTCGAAGGGTGGACGGGTGAGGGGCCGTCGACACTCCTTATAGCCTTGATTTGGTTGCGGCTGCGCCGCGCTGTGTTCTTTCGTGGTTATTCACTAACATATCCATATGAGCCAACTCGAACCTCATTACGCCGGCGTTGACGCGCTGGCCCACGCGCCCCTGCCGCGCAACCCCGTCCACATCGTGCTGGACAACCTCCGCAGCGCGTATAACATCGGCTCGATCTTCCGCACCGCCGATGCCGCCGCCGTCGAACACATCCACCTCACCGGGATGTCGGCCCACCCGCCGCACGTCAAACTCGAGAAGACCGCCCTCGGCGCGTTCGACTACGTCCCCTGGACGTACCACGAACGCACGCGCGACGCCCTCGAACGCCTCGCCGGCGACGGCATCCCCCGCGTCGCCATCGAGGTGACCGACCGCGCAATTCCGCTACACGAATTCGATTGGCCGCGTCCCGTCGCCATCATGTTCGGAAACGAAGTCACCGGAATCCACCCGCGCAACCTCGCCCGCTGCGAGGCCGTCGTGAAGGTCCCCATGTCGGGCTACAAGAACAGCATGAACGTCGCCACCGCTGCTGGCGTCGTCCTCTACCACATCCTCCACCGCTGGAACGCACTCGCCCAGCAGCCGGTACGACCGTTGAATGCGTAGCAAAGGCGGAATACAATCCACTCCGGTTCGCAACACATCCGGCGGGAAATGACATGCGTAACAAATACACGATCGAGATCGCCGCGCCGATACAGCGCGTCTTCCAATGCATCTTCGAGCCACAGGCCGTGATGCAGTGGCTGACCCATGTCGCGGAATACGAACTCCTGGACGAATCCAAGGATAAAGTCGGCACGCGCGTGCGTCAGGTATGGGACGACAACGGTCAGCGCACGGAACTCAACGGCGAGATCACGGCCTATTCCCCGCATACGCGGCTCGGCATCAAGCTTGCCGGCGCCAGGTTCAAAGTCGCGGTCGATTACGTTCTCAAGGACCTCGGCGGCCGTACCGAGCTTACCCAGGAAACCCATCTCCAATATCAAGGACTGCTACGAATCATCGACTTGGGCGCGGGCCGGCTACTTCGCAAGTCCTACGCCGAAGAATTGAAGCGAAATTTCGCCCGCCTAACCGAACTCTGCCAATCTAAAAGCCGCTGACAAGGACCGCAATTCGTGGCGTGGGCGATGCTCCGCTGGCCCTACGCGGAGCGAGTCGGTCACGCCCGCCCGAAGCGTCTATGTGATATTCTGGGCCAAGTTTTTTCTCGATTGCCAGATCAGCCTGAATCGATTGTCGTCCGTGGACTGACAAGGCCTGACTATGAAATTGCGGTGTGTTGCGCCCAGCGTTCCCACGCGCCGCGTTTGGATCGGGCAGGCACTTCAGCGTGGCACAGCTTTTTCGCCTGCACGATCGGGGACGTTCGCACTCCTCCTGCTCGCCACCCTGCTGTTCGCCGCCGGCCCCGCGCACGCCGTCTCGGGCTTCGAGGACCCTGAAGCGCTGAATACAAACGCCGCCTCGGATTCGGGAGACGACAGCGGCCCTCAAGTCACCACCGACGGATTGGGCCACTGGGTCGCCGTGTGGCACTCCTACGATACCCTCGGAGGGACGATCGGCGCGGATGCGGACATTTTGGTGTCGCGCTCGGTAGACAACGGCGCTACGTGGACGCCGCCCGCCGCGCTCAACACCAACGCATCCTCTGATTCCGGAGACGACTTCGAACCTCAAGTGACCACGGACCGCCTGGGCCGCTGGGTCGCCGTCTGGTGGACCAACGATTCCCTCGGGGGCGCGATTGGCACGGACAAGGACATTCTGGTTTCGCGCTCGACGAACAACGGCGCAACCTGGACTGCGCCTTCCCCGCTCAACACCAACGCCGCCCTCGATTCCCGCGGCGACTACAATCCTCAAGTCACAACGAACGGCTTGGGCAACTGGGTCGCGGCATGGTCCTCGGAGGATTCCTTGGGGGGGACCATCGGCCTCGACTTCGACATTTTGGTTTCGCGCTCGACGAACAACGGGGTCGCATGGACCGCGCCCGCCCCGCTCAACACCAACGCCGCCCCGGACTCCGAGTTCGACGCTAATCCGCAAGTGACCACCGACGGCCTAGGCCGCTGGGTCGCCGTGTGGCACTCCACCAACACGCTCGGAGGTCCCTTCACCACGGACTTGGACGTCTTGGTCTCGCGCTCCACGAACAACGGCGCCACCTGGACTGCTCCCGCCGCGCTCAACACCAACGCCGCCTCGGACAACGGGGACGACTATTTTCCGCAAGTGACCACCGACGGCTCAGGCAAATGGGTCGCCGTCTGGATTTCCACCAACACGCTAGGAGGAACGATAGGCACGGACGAAGACATATTAGTCTCACGGTCGACGAACTTCGGGGCCACGTGGACGGCCCCTGCGCCTCTCAATACAAACGCCGCCACCGATTCGGGGAGTGACGTCTATCCGCAAGTGACGACCGACGCCGCCGGCAACTGGGTCGCAGCGTGGACGTCCGACGATACCCTCGGCGGATCCATCGGCGCGGACGGCGACGCACTGATTTCGCGCTCAACGAATAACGGCCTCACGTGGACTGCTCCCGCCGCGCTCAACACGAACGCCGCGTTCGATTCAGGACTCGACCTCCAACCTCAACTGACGACCGATGGCGCGGGAAACTGGGTCGCTGTCTGGCACTCCGACGACACCCTCGGCGGGACGATAGGCGCGGACTACGATATCTTGTTCGCTGTAAGCAATGACGTTGGTCCTCCGCGCGTAGTGTCGGTGCTTCGCGCAAATCCAAGCCCTACCAATTCGGCCAGCGTGGGTTTCACCGTTACGTTCTCCGAGGACGTAACGGGCGTCGGTATCGGCGACTTCACCCTCACAGTCTTCGGCGTATCCGGCGCGTCAATCGCATCCATCTCCGCGGACACGGGAAGCGTCCGCACCGTGACCGTCAATACCGGTTCCGGAAGCGGGACGATTTGGCTCAACGTCAGCGACGACGACTCGATCACCGACGCCGACGGCGACAAACTCGGCAATACCGGAGCGAACAACGGCAACTTCAACGCAGGCGAAGTCTACTCCATCGATAAAGCGCCACCGACCATTTCCGTCGGCGCGCCGTCTGCGGGCCTGACCACCACAGGCCCCGTAACCTACACCGTGACCTATACCGGCGCTACCGCCGTGACGCTCGCCAACGCCGCCGTGACGCTAATCTCCACCGGGACCGCTTCCGGCGCGCTCAATGTCTCGGGCGCGGGGACGGCCGCGCGCACGGTAACGATTTCGGGCATCACCGGCGACGGCACGCTGCGGATAAGCATTGCCCCGGGAACGGCTTCGGACGTCGCCGGAAACCCTGCCCCGTCCGCCGGACCTAGCGCTATCTTTACGGTAGACAACGCTCAGCCCGGCATAACGCTCTCGAGCGCCGCGCCCGATCCGACGAACGCAGCCATCCCGGTCACCGTCGCGCTAAGTGAACCGAGCACGGACTTTCACCTTTCCGACGTCAGCGTGACCAATGGCGCGGCCGGCGGCTTCGCGGGGAGTGGCACGACGTACAGCTTCACGATCACGCCCGCGGGTCTCGGATTGGTGACGGCGCAAGTCGCCGCGGGCAAATTTTCGGACGCATTGGGTAACGTCAATACGGCGTCGAACGTGCTCAGCCGGACCTACAACAACACCTCGCCCGCGATCATTCTGACCAGCGCCGCGCAAGAGTCCACAAACTCGGCGATCTCCGTCACGGCGACATTGAGCGCGGCGAGCACGGACTTCGACGCCACCGATGTCACGCCGACAAACGCCTCGGTGAGCGCATTTGCCGGCGGCGGCGCCAGCTACACCTTCACGCTGACGCCCTCCGCCAACGGCGTGTTCTCCGCACTCGTGAATGCGGGTATGTTCACCGACGCGGTGACGAACCTCAACACCGCATCGAATGTCCTCAGCCGCATCTATGATGCCGTTGCGCCGACGATAGTCCTGTCCAGCGCCGCGCCGGATCCAGTGAACACGGCGATCGTCGTGACGGCAACATTGAGCGAGTCGAGCGCGGACTTCGATGCGGGCGACATCACGCCAACCAACGCCGCAGTCAGCGGAGTTGCAGGCGGCGGCGCATCGTACACCTTCACGTTGACACCCTCGGCGCAAGGCGTGTTCTCCGCGCAAGTGAGCGCCGCCCAGTTCACCGACGCGGCGACGAACCCGAACACCGCGTCGAACACGCTGGGCCGCACATACATCAACACGTCACCGGCCATCACGCTGACCACCACGGCGTCCGACCCGGTGAACGCGCCGATCTCCGTCACCGCGGCGTTAAGCGCGGCGAGTACGGACTTCGACGCCGACGACATCACGCCGACGAACGCGTTAGTATCCGCGTTCACCGGTCTCGGCGCGTCATACAGTTTTACGCTCGCGCCCTTGTCGCAAGGCGTATTCTCGGCGCTCGTGGACGCGGGCGTGTGTACCGACGCAGCGACCAACGCGAACACCGCGTCCAACCTGCTCAGCCGCACCTTCGATTTTGTCGGGCCGCTGGTCACGGTCGATCCGTTGACGACCAGCAACAACCGCCCGCCCTTGAGCGGCACCGTCGACGACCCCGCCGCCGCGGTTTCCGTCACCGTAAATAGTCAAACCGCCCCCGCCACGAACAACGGCGACGGCACGTGGACGCTGGCCGGCAACACGCTCGCCGCGCTCGAGGACGGGACGTATAACGTGTCGGTCACAGCCACCGATCCTGCGACGAATATTGGTTTCGAGTTCACGTCGAACGAACTCACGATTATTCTAAATATCACCGTCATGCCGCCGGGCCTCAAACGAGAGGGCGATATCGTCGAGCTGACCGCGCCCATCGGCTCTGGTTACCAGTGGCAAAAAGACAACACGAACATAGCGGACGATCCGCCCCGCGTCACCGGCGCAACAACCCAGACCCTGCGCTTCGACACCGTCCTCGAATCCGATTCCGGAAGTTACACAATCGAATACGACAACGGAGCAAAGGCCCTCGTCCAAAGCCCGCCCTTCGCCCTCGCCGTCCTTCCGCCCCCCGCCCCGCCCGGCATGCCCGCCACCGGTGCCGCCGGCTTCGTCACGCTGTCGGCTCTAATCCTCACCGCGTACGTCCTCAAGCTGCGGAAACGCTAACAGCCCGTGGCAAAAGTCGTCTTTCCATAAGACTAAACCAGTTACCTTCGTTCGCTCATGTAGGCCCTCGAAGTATTACCCAATTGCGTCATTGCGGGTTTCACACGGCTATCCGCCGGGATTCGAGGAAAAACGCCGCAAATGCCTGCCCTCGTGAAAGCGGGGGTCATTCCCGCGAAGGCGGGAATCCAGACGGTTGTTCTCGCCCTCGCTTTCACACAAATTCCCTCACAAATTCAGCTACGTTCTTACCAAGGAGCGCGCCGTCCGGCATGGCCCGTGTATGCGGCAATCTCGACTTTCGCCGCGGGCTGTTCGCCGTTGCTCGCGCCGACAACAATAAAGGTATTGACAAACTTGGAACTTGCGACTATCTTTTGCGAGATTCAACGAGAGAAATGGCCGATTCCCCGAACTGGTTTCGTTGGGCTGGGCTGAAACCTATTCTCGGAAACCGGTTAAATCTCATCGATGCCGAGGCTGCGGGCGAACTACTTCGGTCTGTGAAGCACGTGGGCGGAACAGCGCGGCCGCGTTGTTCGGGAAGTTCAACAGATGCTTGGCATCACAATGGGAGAAGTGAGGACTATGCGCGTCTCAAGAGTGTGGGGTAAGTATTTTTTGGGTTCGGTACTCGTAGTGGCTGCGGCGGGCTCCGCGTTCGCCACCAGCACGGATTACTCGATTCCGGAAGAAGATATCGCGGCGTTGCTGGACGACGAATTCTACTCTGGCGATCCGGGCCAGTACGGCGCGGCGACGGGGACGCTCCGTTGGGCGTACTTGGCGGCCATCAACAACGCGGGAACACAGGTGGCATTTACTGGTTTAACGTTTGATTCTTTCCCCATTGACATCCACGAGCGGATGTTCGTGGTGGATGTCGGCCAGCCGTCCAGTTGGAGGGAGATAAACACGATCGAGGATCCGCCGCTTGTGACTCCAGTCTGGTCGCCAGACGATCAATACATCGCTATTGGGACCCATAGAATTAACATGACCACCGGCGCCGAGGAAAAAAACTACTACACATTTACAGACCCGCTGGGCCTGAATCTTGCCAATGCAGGCACGGGACCGATAGATGCCTGGGAGTTCAACACGAACGGTGATCTTGAAGGCTGGGGATTCGTACCGGACGGGAACAACATCACCGATCTCTCGGTCTCGGGAGGCACCATTCACGGAACGATTTCCGGTTCCGATCCATATTTCTCGCTTGGCGGGCTTTCGATTTCCACCGCAGGAAACACCTACCTCGTTTTCCGAATGAAAATCACGTCAGATGTTCCACGAGACTCAGGCCGGCCGTTTTGGCGACACGTAGGATTCGGCTACAATTCGATAACTTTTATTAGCGGCCCGCCAGGTGAGTGGCGCACATATGTTATGGATCTTGCAGGTGATCCGGACTGGGCCGGACCGGACGTTGACGCGCTACGCTTTGACCCGTGCGATTTCTGTTCGTCCGGGACCTTTGAAATCGATTTCGCGCGCCTATACAGCGGGACCAATCTTCCTGAGTATACCGGAGTTGGCATTTCCGACCAGGGCGCAGTTGACCGTAGTATCTTTGTATCATCTGTAACGGCTAAGGGGTCGGGCGATTTCGCTGCCGGCTTCAACCAACCCGGAACTTATGACGCCTACATCTTCCCGATCAGCAATAATCTTTCGCCTCTGTCGACGGAACTGAGCCTGCTCACGAATTTCCCGGGATCGTCGGTCGATGTCCGCGATACGAATCTGAGTGGCGACGGTACATTGATGACGGTATCGAGCCACATTAATTCGAGCCAGCCCGACATCAACCTTCCGGGTCACCTAAGCTTTCAGCAGGATGTTTACGTTCTAGACGGCATTCTGGAAATTATGGCAGGCGTCACTAGCCCCCCGACTTCATTCGCCGACCCGCGCTTCCACGAGATTCGTACCGAGGCGGAGGGTGGTTCGCGTTGGAAAGGCGTGCCGTTGATTTCACCCGACAAGTCCATCGTGGTCTACACAGAAGACTTTGCTATTAATATGAGTTCATCCACTACATCGCGATGGTCAGGAAGTGCTGAGTCTTTCGCTGCGGCGGATTTTGATGTGATGTTATCGACGCCGCTCGGCAACGACGGGCCGCCGGTGGATAGCTTTAACACCAGCGATGACCGCCGCTTTCCCAACGCGGGCAATCAGTACATTTCGGGGGCGACGAAGAATGGACTTCGTCTGATTTGGCAAGAACAAGATTCGATTTTCGACCCATTGAAAATCTACATTACGACGTTCGTGCAGACGACGAACATCGATGCTGAGACGGATCCGGTGCCGGCCGGTCCGACGGACGTGGGCGGGGGGCAAATCGTCGTGCTGACGGACAGCGCCGTGGAAACGACCGTGCCGGTCACGGTCCAGGACGCGAGCGGGACAAGCATCACCGTGCCGGTCGGCCAGATCATCAACTTCCCGGAGGGGTCCGGCGCGACGGGCATCACGATTTCCACGCCGACATCCCCCGTCGAGCAGGCGCAATTGCCGCCCGGTAGTGGCATTACCGATATTCCGGTGCAGCGGACGTTCGGCCCCGTGGGCACGTACTTCTACCCGCCCGTCGCGATTACAATCACGTACCTCTCCTCGGAAATTGGCGGCGCGGACGAGGATACCATCGTTCCGTATCTGTACAACACACTGACGGGGATTTTTGATATACGCGTGCCGGAGTCCGACATCATTTTGCGTGACCCCGCGAACAATTCAATTACGTTTCTTGTTGACCACTTCTCGACGTATGCGCTAGCAATCAGCAACCCGCAACAGGCGCTGAGCGGCCTGCCTGCGGCAAGCGGCGCCGGACTGGCGCTGTTATCGGCGCTGATGGTGGCGGCATATGCGGCACGGAGGCGGAAACACTAACGCTTCACGTACAATTTCCTTAGAACCACCGGGCCGGAACGCCTCGCGCGTTCCGGCCCGTTTTGAGTTCTACTCCGCCGTCTCTTTGCAAGCTTCCCAGTATTTTCGCCCACTTGCCTGGTGTACACTATGTACGGAGTCACGGGTCATGATTAAGACCATAGAAGCAGTGATTGACGAAGAGGGGTGCGTTCGTCTGCTTGAACCCATCCAGCTTGGGCCCGGTTGCAGAGCACTTGTTGTGGTTCTGGACGAACCTGGCGCGGCTGCGAACGAAACCGCGCTCTTGAGCGAAGCCGCGCTCGCGGATTGGGGCCGGCCGGAAGAGGATGGCGCATGGTCTCACTTGCAGCGGGCAAGGTAGTCCTCGTCCCTTTTCCATTCTCCGACTTGTCTCAGTCCAAGCTAAGACCGGCGGTGGTTCTTGCCGACGCGGGCCGCGGCGACTGGGTCTTATGTCAGATCACGAGCACACCCTACGGCGATTCGCGATCCATCAGTCTGACCGGACAGGACTTTCAACAGGGATCGCTTCGAGTTGCGAGTGTCGCCCGTCCTGGAAAACTCTTCACGGCCAATTCCGAACTGATCGTGACCGAGATTGGGCAATTGAGAAGTGAAACATTCCGCCGAATCGTCCACGCGATCATAGAGATGTTGCGCACGGCGGAATAAGTCAGTCGCGTCTACGAACCCGAGTGCCCGCCGCAGCACACTCACCCCCGCTTTGCCTACGTCGATCCCTCGTGGCAGATTGAATCTCGAACTTTGATCGGCCAGCCGAAAACCTGGATTCCGGTCCGCGTAACCCTCAGGATATGGCGTCGCGTAACCAGACCCACCCCCATGACCTCCCAAGACAACCTCGACTCAACTACCGCGCGCCTCGTCCGCGCGGTCCTTTGCGTGTTCGTCGTCGTTGTTGCCGCGGCGATAACACCCTTCACCGAGGACCCGACGAACGTCGTTAAGCGCCTCATCGTCCAATGGTTCGCGTTCCTGGCGTTCGGCGTGCTCGCCGCCGGAAACGCTATCGAACGCCGCCCGTTTGTATGGCCCCGGATTGGCTTCCGCATAGTGCTCGCGTTCACCGCGCTCAACGTGATCGCCGCGCTCGTGTCGGACTATCCCGCCAACTCGATTGAATCCGCAAAGACGTTCATCGCGCTCGCGGCCCTTTACTTCACCGCCGCCAACGCTGTCCGCAACGAGGGCCAACTCCGCACGATTCTTTGGGCCGTTTGCGTGGGCGTCGCCATCGGCTCGGCCTATGCCTTCATCCAAAAAGTCGGACTCGATCCCTTTCCCTGG
Organism: uncultured Nitrospirales bacterium; assembly: GCA_964467615.1. Taxonomy (GTDB): domain Bacteria; phylum Hydrogenedentota; class Hydrogenedentia; order Hydrogenedentales; genus CAYXRK01. Next base: position 10,429 of record CAYXRK010000036.1, read on the forward strand.
GAAGACAAATCCGGCGACACCTACACCCACCTCCCCGGCACCTTCGGCAACCCAAACATCGCCGGCCACGCCCTCGTCATCGCGATCATCAGCGCCTGTTATCTCGCATCTTCCCAATTCAGACCTCGCGCGCACGCAATAGAGCCGTGTGGCGCAGCCGCCCTCGGCTGCGCTGCGCCGATCGCCCTCGGCTGCGGTGCGCCGATCGCCCTCGCCCGCGTTCTCGCTCCCGCCGCGCTTATGTTGCTCTTCCTCACCCACCTCTATTTCACCGGCTACCGCGCCGGCCCCATCGCCCTCGCCGCCGCCGCATTCGCCGCTCTGTACCGCCGCCTTCCAGGCGGCGCCAGTTATCCGCAAGGGGAGGGCGAGGCTCCCGCCGGGCCGCGCCCACGCGCGTCCTTGTACCGCTGGCTTCCAGCCAGCGTCCTCGCCCTCGCCATCCTCCTCGGCGTCGCCACGCTCTGGGCCCTCACCGGCCAACCCTATCCCCTCGACAGCTCCCTCCTCCTCCGCTACAACGGCTGGTCCAACGCCGCGCGCATGATCGCCGAACGACCCTTGCTTGGATACGGCCCCGGCAACTTCGTCATCGAGACCCCGCGCTTCTGGACCCCGTTCGAGCAGGAATGGTACGAAGACCGTCTCTTGATGAACGAATACGCGCACAACGAACTCCTCGAAGCGGCACTGGGTGCGGGCCTTATCGCCGTCGGACTCTATATCCTCTGGTTCGCGCGCGGACTCGCCGCTGCATTTGCCGCCCGGCGAAGCGCGAATACCGCGCGAATTTCAATTTTCATTGTTGCGATCCTTATCGCATTTTTCGTGGACGGACTTTTCGGTTTCCCATTTCACGCGCCGGCGTCCGCGGCGTATCTCGCGCTGATTTTCGGGGCGTTCGAGGGGATTCTTGCGCCGTCAAAAGTCATTTTCAAGCGCTCCGGGGCGGTTGCGGCAGCGTCCGGAGCGCTTCTCCTCGCCACCGCAATACTCGAATCACGTTCCTTCATTTCCGAAGTTTTCTTCCAGCGCGGACTGCTCTACGAGGCCGTAAACAGGCCCGATCGCGCTGAAGACCTCTACGCCCGCGGAGAGCGCTTCGCGCCCTACGACTGGCGTTTCGGGCGTCGCCGGGGGCTTTTGGCGTACTCCGAAGAAAAATGGCCCGCCGCCATCACCCACTTCGAGCGCAGCCTCGAGCGCAGCCCCAACTGGGTTTCGACCCTCGTCCCCCTCGCCAATTCGTACCTCAAGCAGGCGGATTCGGGGGGCTTTTCAGGCAAAATGACGGCGCTTATGCGTGCGTCCGAATACGCCACCCGCGCCCTCTCCCTCGATCGCCATTCCGCCAGTTCCGCAGAAATCTTAGCCCGGGCCGCCTTTTTGCGTGCCTCGGAGGCCGCCGTAACCACCCCGAACGCCGGGGAATTGACTTCAAATGCCTGGAAAGACGCCCGGGATGCGCTCGAGAACGCCCTCAAAATGCCTCTCGAATCTCCCGGGCCGTTCCACGAGATGCTTGCTGAGACGCTATTGAAATTCGAGGGTGACTCGGCGAAGCAGCGACTCGCGGAAGCATGCCGGACGTACCCGGGTGAAGAGGCGTATTGGGGACGTTTGTACCGGTACGTTCTCGATCATGGCGAATTCGATTTCATGCTTGGAGAAATAGGTCGCGCGCTGCCGGTGATCGAGAGCAGTACATCACACGGGAGACAGACGCGCGCGATGCTTCGCGTGTGGCGGGGAATTATTCTCGAGCGGTCCCCGGCCGATCTCGACGCGGCCCAAGCGTCGTACACCGCGGCGGTGAAGGAGGCACCGAACCAACTTCGCACGTGGCAGACGTTCTCCGCGTTCGTCACGCGCCATGATCGGTTCGCCGCGTTCGTGGAGGCGTTCCGCGATGCGTTCGGAAAGACATCGCCGGAGGATGAATTGGCGCCGCCGTTGGCAGCGCTGCGGCTGACGTGGATCGAGCGGCCGCCGATGCTGATCGATGCCGCGAAGGCGCTGACGGGATCCGCGGAGCGCTTTGGACCTGCCGCCTCGAATGAATACGGATGGGCGGCGGACGTCGTTCTGCGCGAGGCGCAGGGCGCCGGGGTCGACAGCGCCGAGCGCACAGAGACGTTCTACTACCTTGGCCGGGTATACAAGGCGCTAGGCAGTTACGATATCGCGGTCCGACTACTCTCGACCGCTACGGCGTCACTCACGGGGCAGCAGCAATCCGAAGCAACGTTCGTGCTGGCCGAAGCGCTGATCGCGGCGGGACAAGCGCGCGACGGCCTTGCGTTGCTCGACACGATCGCGGCGCACTACGAAAAGACGTTTCGCTTTCAGATTGGCCGAGCGCGGGCGCTCGCTCGCTCGGGGGACGCCGACGGGGCGCGCGAGGCGTTGCGCCGGTTGCTGCGTTCGACGGGGATCAGCGCGGAGGAGCGCCGCGAGGCGGAACACTTTCTTTCCGAGTTATCGTAAGTCCGATACGAGGGCTTACATTTGAAATCCGTGAAGAATTCGATTTCCCGTCTCGTTCAACGTCGCCTTTACAATTCAGCATGGTACTTTCCAGGATGACTCACTGCGTCTAGAAATGAGAATGATCGGCGACGAAATACGGACTAACAACCGCTACACGGTTATACGCTAAACAAGTCCAACTGGTTATGGATATTCGTCCATAGGTGAGGAGGGGCAAGCGTGTTGAACGAACGGTCCACTCGATCTGCCTGTCGTCATCTTAACGCTCCGAAAGGCGGCGTAAACCCTTGTCATTCCCGCGCACGAGACGAGTAATGAATTCCCGCTCCGTTACTTCAGGTACCCGAGCGCTTGCAGCGCTTGCACCGTATCCGGGTCAACATCTTTTAAGTCGATAACTGCCGAGTCCGGCAGATACCACACGTACACTTTATCGGAACCGTGTTCCAAATCGATTTCAGTGGGACGCGCAAGCAACGATTCCAATATGACTTCTCCCGACTCCGCGAAAGGATATCGATCATCTCGTCCCGCGCCGACGCGGTCCTGACGCAGCGGTTCGCCATTCCGATCCAGCCGCAACGCGAATTTTGTTTCAATCCCTACGTCGATGACGATATGGACAGGCGCGAGAATGTCGGGGACGTCCGCTTGAGGCGCGGGTACATCGAAACGAACGACGTTGCCGACTTGACTGACCTGCGCGGATCCGGATGGGGTCAGTAGAACGTTTCTCTCGCCGAAACTGCCTTCAATCGTGCCACTCAGCGGCAGTACGTCCGACGCTTCACGTGGTACGAGTATATGTAATCCTGCGGCGTCCCGGAGGGTCGCGACGCGCGTCGCGTCGACCAGTTCTATAGGCGAGTTTGTGTTTAGTGAGGACTGCTCCAACGGGTCGGCGAGTAAATCGAAACGCTCCTCCGAACCGTCTGCGATATTCCAGATGAACTTGGCGGAGGAGGTCCGGCTTGCCGACAAGTCGCGCTCTTCATGAAGCAACGCTGCAAACGCGGCACGTTTTTCAACGTGTGGCCCGCCCAACCACAAACCGCTCGCAGACCTACCCTGGAAACGAACGTCGGGATCGACGTTTAGCACTTCCAGGACGGTCGGAGCGATATCGATCATTTCGATCACTTCGCTTACTCGGGCGCCAGCAAAATCGTTGCCAGGGAGTTTAACGATGCATGGTACTCGCAGCAGTTCGTCGTATAGCGAGTGCCCGTGATTCGTTCCGCCATGCTCCCAAAATTCTTCTCCGTGGTCCGACATAAGGACAATGCACGTATTCTCATACTGATCAAGCCGTTTCAACGCTTCAATAAGCAGTCTGAACTGGTCGTCGAAATACGCGATCTCTCCGTCGTAAAGGTCGATCTGCCTCGCACGATAGGCCTGCTGGGCGGCGTCGATGCTTTCGAACGAGTTCACGCGGATGCGAAAATCATCCAAATACCAGGCGACTCCTTTCCGCTCGTGCTTTGGATAGACAGCCAGCCGAACTTGGGTGACGCCCTCGGGAACCACGTCGTGATGATACTGAAAATACCGCCACTCGGGACTTTTCGACACTCGAATGCGTCCGTTCAAGTCAATCCATTTCCCGTCGCGGTAGCCCTGCGCGAAGGCCACCAGTTCGGTATGGGGATCACCGGTGGCCCGCGTCCACAATGCGAAGTCCACTGTATTCCCGGGCCCGGCCTGTACTGGTCCCGAAAACATGTGAATCCAGGATGATTCCGGGTCCGCGTCCACGCCCCGCATCACCATCGCGTGTTTGCCGCCGTGCCGTTCGTCCAGCACCGTCTGCCAAGAAGATCCCGCGACGTTGGACGAAGTCCAGCCGACGGGCCTGCCGTTCTCCATTTTCTCGAAACCGCTATTGACTGTTGCGTCTTGCCATTCGCTCAGGGGGTACGACGCAAATCGGTCGTTGTAAGGGTCCGGGGGGTCGTACGGTAAGTGGGGGGACATAGCATGAACGTAGAAGTACCATGGCCGTCCGCGCGCGGATTCAAGCGTCTCGATTACAGCGTCGATCACATGAGCATCGTCGCGATTCTGAGCGTCTAATGTTGACTCGATGTCGACATATCGGTCGAAATCGCCTCCGAAATTCCATTCGGGCAACAAGTTCGGGTTGGTCACGAAGCCATGCGTTTCGTATCCGGCGAGGGCGAGCGAGCGAGCGAGACTCGGAAGGTCCCGCCTCATAGGTTGCGTTCGCCTTTGCGCACCGTGCACGTTCGGATACGTCGATGTCATAAATGAAGCCACGGACGGTCGAGTCCAGGTCGACTGAGGGATCAACGTGTCGAAGATGACCGCGTCGGTTGCGAAGGCGTCTATGTTAGGCGACGTGCTTCGCCGGTATCCGTAGACGCCGAGGTGATCGCGTCGCAGCGTGTCCACCATCACTACGAGCGCATTGGGACGCTTTGCGGACCCGAATTCGCCGACCACTTCAACATGGCTAACGCGAAATTCCGACTTGCTGTCGAAATGCACCACGAGGGGTTGTGGACCGGTTGCCGTCGCCGGCAATTCCAACCTGAAGTCAGCCCATTGCATGACTTTGTCGGCTGTAAACGAGCCCGCCTTACGTCCCGCATAGTACGCTGTCGCTCGAACCGTACCGCTCAAGGGCTGCATTCCGGCCCGCAGGACCGAACCGGAAGGTACGACCCCCAAGTCGATTCCAAATTGTTTCGCGCTCGGCAAAGTGCGAGCGTTGCGCCATTCCGTCTTTGTGCTCACTCGTTCGGCGGGGTATTCGTCCAACCTATGCAAGTCGAGTTTGGGGACACTGCGCCCGCAGCCTCCACTGAACAGAATCAGAGCACAGGTAAAAGAATGAATTACAACGGCGCGCGTTTGATTCGTCAGATTCATCGATCCCAAGTTTTCCAGTTGTTCCACGGCCGTCATCGGAGGACCATAGCCCGCCTTTCTTACCGGCGGACTATTCTGTAAAGTTCATCGCCTCGGCGGCGTGCGTGGCCGATTCTATCCAATCGCGCGCGGTCGTCCAAGGATCCTGATCTGACTCATGCAACGTCTTGTTTTGAAAGAGAAAGAAGAACGCCGGCTCTTGCGCGGCCATTGCTGGGCGTATCGCAATGAATTCGAGTCATTACCGACGGTCGAAGATGGCGAGGTGGTGGATGTAGTTGGCACCCGGGGCCGGTACATAGGCCGAGGTTTCTACCAAACGTCGGGCGGCATTGCGGTCCGGCTCCTCAGCCGTCATGAAGACGAATTCGGAGCGGCGTTTTTCGAGGAACGTATCGCGGTGGCAAAGTCTCTGCGCGCTCGCCTCTACCCCGGCGAACCGGTCTATCGTTGGGTATACGCCGACAGCGACGGACTGTCCGGGCTAGTCGCCGATCGCTATGGCCCGCTGGTCGTCGCGCAGGCGGCGTCGCCGTTCTACGCGAAGAACGCCGAACTCATGGCGCAAGCGTTTCTCAAGCACGGCGGCGTCACGGGCGTCTCCTTCCGCGTGGGAAACGAACTGAAGACATTTAGCGAGATCACGCCGCCGGTGATCTGCGCGGTCCGCGATCTGGGCTTCGCGCTAGATCCCGGGCAAGGCCAAAAGACGGGCCTTTTCCTAGATCAGCGGGAGAACTGGGCGTTGCTCAAACCATTCGCTAAGGGAGCGTCCGTGCTCGACGCGCATTGCTACCACGGCGCGTGGGGACTTCACGCCGCCAAGTACGGCGCGGCAAGCGTCTTGGGCGTTGATACCTCGCAGCCCGCCCTTGACGTTGCGCTGGGCAATGCGCAACGAAACGGATTCGAGGAAATCTGCGCCTATGAGTGCGGCGACGTGCAGGAGGTCTTGGCGCGTGAGGACCGATACGACGTCGTCGTGCTCGATCCTCCGGCGCTTGCGAAAACCCGGGCCATGGCGAAACGCGCCGCCGGACTGTATCAATCTCTCAACCACGCCGCGATGGAGTCTCTTCGGCCCGGCGGCGTACTGATTACCTCATCGTGCTCGCATTTCGTGGACACCGCCGACTTCATCGAAGCGCTGAAGCGCGCGGCCAACTCTGCCCAACGCCAAGCGCGTGTTCTTGCGGTCCGTGGCGCTGCGCCGGATCACCCAGTGCTGCTCTCGATGCCCGAGACGGAATACCTCTGTTGCGTCGTGCTAGAACTCGACTGACCGCGTCGCGATCACGAGCCGAAATGGTCCCACGCGTAGTCGACTAACACGTCCGTCAGCGCTTGGCGCTTCTCATCGCCGAGCCGTTCGGTGAGCGCGTCTTCGAGCCGCCGCCAACTGAAGTGAAGAACGCGCAACGGCGTATGCGCGAGCACGTCCGCCGTCCGCCGCATGGCGGGATGAAACTGGGCCACTTCGCCGAGCATCGCCGGAGCGCCGGTGACCAACGTTCGGTTGCCCTCCTTGAGGACGCGAACTTCCCCCTCCAACAATATGTATCCATCGTCGATGGACTGGTCCCCTTTTCCGAATACGAGCGCGCCCGTTTCCATCGTTTTCTCCGTGGCAACCGAGATAATCGCGTCCATCAGCGCGGACGCGAGCACCGGATCCAGTTCCCGAAACATAGGTATGTCTGCCATACATTCGCGATGGGTCATCGCTATTCTCCCCTGCGGCCTTTCGGTTTCGCCAATACTAAGGACGCCGCGCATGGTAACGTATCGTCGAAGGCACTCTCACGCCAGGGTTTCAGGGACCAGTCATTGCCGAACATGGACGGGACCGCCGGACTTTGCAGCGCGTGCGCGCATGCGCGTTCCCTTGGGCACCCGCGCGGAGGAGGGTCCTATTTGCTGTGCGGGTTACACGAGACCGACGAGCGGTTTCCGAAGTACCCTCGATTGCCTGTCATCGCCTGCACGGGATTCACGCCAAGTACCGCGACGCCCGCGGACGATTCCGAGGATCCGGTACGTACCCCCGACTCTGTTCCGTAGACCCTGCTCCCGTCGCGTAGAATTCCAACATGCCCTCATTCGGCGTCACTCCCAAGAAGGAGCGCGAACTTCTCGATCGCATGGCCGCGTGCGGGCTTCGCGAGGCTGACATCGAAGAGAAGTTCGTGCGTTCCGGAGGCCCCGGCGGCCAACACGTGAATCGTTCCGCGACCGCAGTTTACCTACGCCACGCCCTCACTGCCCTCGAAGTCAAAATGCAAAAGGCGCGCTCGCAGTCCCTCAACCGCTTCTACGCGCGCCGCCGGCTCTGCGAACTTCTCGAGGCGCGGCTGTTGGGCGAGAAGAGTCCGGCAGGGCAACACCACGAAAAGCTCCGCAAACAAAAGGCCCGGCGAAAGCGGCGCAACGCGTCTAAGCGTTCTCGTAACGACAGCGACGTTCCCGAGTAATCTGAATCGAGGGCGGAATCCGTCCCCTATTTGGTTACCAATTCCGACGCGCCTCTGAGAATGAATAATTTTAGCGCTTTATTCGTCCAGTCCTCTGGGTATCGTGGAGTAAACGTCATGGCTGCTGGCACCGCGTTCTCGTGTTGTATCGTGTTGGCGTTTCTATTGTTAGCTCCGTCCGCGCACGGTCAGCGCGGCACGGGCATTCACCTCCGAAATTCCATCGCCGCCATCGAACGGTCGCACGGCGACCGAGGTAGATTCGCGGCGAGGTCCGTGTCCCGTGGCGTAGCGTCAGCATCTCCCCGCATACGAAACACGGGCCCGGGGTCGTTGGCGAGCGCCGTTGGATCGGGCGGTACGCCCATACTGGACGCCTTACGAAACTCCATCGGCAATAACGTGGGAACGATTGGCGCACGTTCTTCTACGCCGCTGCTCGATGCGCTCCGTGAATACACGGGCGCGCCCTCCGGCACGGGCTACCCGCTCTTGGACGCGTTGCGATCGCAACAGGACTACGCGTACCGACGCGACAACGAATACATCAAGGCCCAACGCGACGCGGTGATTGCGAATGCGGTCGTCAATGTGGTGGGAATCATCGCCGACGCTTCGGGCCGCTCACGCCAATCGTATCCCGCGCATACGCCCTCCGGCAGTTTTGTTCAAGAGCGAATCGTTTTGGAACCCGCGCACTATGAAACCGAACGAGTCTGGGTCGGGCCGCTCTTCGATCCCCATACCGGCCGACAACTCGGCGGCGGGTTCTATGAAACGCGGACGCACTATGTGCCCGAGACGTATGGCCTTCGCGACGTGTGGATCCCGCGCGAATAACTGATCCGAGCCGTTGCGCCTCGTTCCCCAGATTCGCGCGCTACGTCCGTCTTACGCTGAGTCAGAAGCGGTGGGCGCGAATGCCTTCCCACCAACGGCCCCGCGATTCCTCTGCTTGCACGAGGACTTAATCACCGAAAGTTCGCTCGTGGATCAGCGCCAGAATGCGCGAGAGGCATGAAAATTGCTTGAATTATCAACGGTTTTCATGTACATTCGACTCTAGGGTGTGGCAGCCTCGCACATGAGTTGTGCGTGGATCCGTTCGCACCGAGGTTGACGGCGGGGCCCGGGACGATCGCGTCGGTGCTGAAAACTCGGCTGGCGGCTGCGGGAAAGGACGGTTTGCATGGTGCGCGTATTTCGCGCGGATGGTCAGGGCAGCGACGGTGACTGGTCGTTCGAGTATACGGACTGGCAGGGCAAGCGGCGTGTCGGGATCGGGACGGAATCGAAAGTCGAAACGCAGCATCTCGCCGAGCGCGTCCAAGCCGAACACGACGCGATCCGGCAAGGAATGTCACGGCCCGGCAGTAAGTCCTCGATTGAGGCGGTGTCCCTGCGCCTTGCAACGGCTGATGAATCCTGGGAGGCGCCCGCGGCAGAACGCGGAAACGCGCCCGCCAAGCGCAAGGAAGTTGCCCCCAACACGAACGGCCGCGCCGACGAGACGGCACGCAAGCCGGGTGACCGCATCGGCGAACAGTTGGTGGAAGCAGGCATCGTTACGAAAGCCCAGCTTGAGGAAGGTCTCGCGTATCAGGTGGAGTACGGAGGGAAGATCGTCAACGCGCTGATCCAGTTGGCGTACCTCAGCGCCGAACAATTTCTCATGTTCATGGGCTCGCGCCGAGGGACGCCCACGATTTCGCTGGACGGATTGAGTAAAATCCCGAAGGAAATTATCGGCTTGATGACCGCCGAAATGGCGATGGACTACGAGGCCATTCCGCTTGATAAAATGGGGAAGACCGTGAGCGTGGCAATGGTGTGTCCCACGGATCGGGAGGCCCTCGGGGCAATGGAGAAGCATATCGGTCTGAAGGTGCGGCCGTTGTTATGCGAGCGTTCTCAATTCCGGGACGCATTGTGGCGGTTCTACAAAAAGACGCCCGATCGATTGAAGAAGAAGACAGTGGAACAATAGGGGCCCGTTCAAAGCGGACGAGCAAGAAATTGGCGGCGGCCTCGCGATTCAGCGGCCGAATTGGGACGGGAACATGGCTGAGACACGTTTGGGAGACATTCTGCGCGAGGGGGGGATCGTGTCACACCTCCAGCTCGCGGAGTCGCTCCAAATTCAAAAAGAAGAGCGGGGCCGCGTCGGCGAGATTCTCGTCGATCTCGGCTACGTCACCAAGCGCGAAATCCGCTACATCATTCGCGAGCATAAGAAACGCATTCCTCTGGGCGAGTACCTCGTCGAAAAGGGAATCATTACGCCGGAAGCCCTCGATTCGGCGTTGCGGCAAAAAGAGACGAAACGCGATCCGCTAGGCAAGATACTCGTCGATTCGCAGGTCATCGACGAAGAACAACTCGCCAAAGTCCTCAGTGAGCAATTGGATATGCCGTACATCGAGCCGTACGCGAGGTTGGTCGACATTTCGCTTTTCAATCGCCTTCCCCGCACCTTCATGCGGCACAACACCATTCTTCCCTTGTCGAAGACCGACGGCATTGTCACCGTCGCCGTGGCCGGACTGCCCGACGAGGCCACGAGCATGCAGCTCGAGGCCGTGTTTGGCGAAGACATCGACCTGGCGATCAGCACGCCGACGAAGATCCAAGACACCATCAAATCCCTCCTCGACCGGCGGACCATGCCGGAGTTGGATGTAATTCAGGATGACCAAGATCAGAAAGTTGGCGAAGAAGCAGGACGAATCGATCTATCGAGTGGCGGCCTCGAGAACGTCGCCACCGAATACAAGGCCGTCGAATTGGTGAACTACATCGTCAACGAGGCCGTACGCGAGGGCGCGAGCGATATCCACATGGAATCGATGCCCGACAAACTCCAAGTCCGTTTCCGGATTAACGGCCTCCTCAATCACAAGGCAGACCTCCCGTTATCGCTGCGAAGCGGACTCTTCGGCCGAATCAAAGCGTTGGCCGGCATGAAATTCTCCGATACGTTTCGCGACCAAGCTGGCCGCCTGATGGGGAGTGTCGACAACGCGAAGGTCGATCTTCGCGTCTCGACGTTTGTCGGTATTCATGGCGAGTCGATCAACTTGCGCCTGTTTCCGCACGAAGCGGGCATTATGGACATCCAGCAACTGGGCCTCACGGCCGGGGCGTACGGCATGTTGCGCCGCGCGCTTGACTACGCATCGGGACTGATCCTCTTTTGTGGTCCGCCGGGCTGCGGCAAGACGACCACCATGTTCGCCTGTTTGGGCCAGCTCAACGAACGAAAATCCAAGATTGTCACCATTGAGGATCCGGTCGAGTACCACCTGCCGGGCGCGGTCCAAACGCAACTTTCGTCGCATCGGGATTCCACCTTGTCCGACGTGATCAATTCGGCGGTGCATCTCGATCCGGACATACTTGCGATCGGGTCGATCTCGCAAGACGAGGAAGCCCAGATTGTGTTGTGGGCGGCGCTGACCGGTCACAAAATCGTTACAACGTTTCACGCGAACGACAGCGCCGGGGCCTTGCTGCGTTTGAACCCGGTGCATCTCGAATCGTACATGCGTTCCTCGACCCCGCTTACCATCGTTTGCCAACGCCTCGTGCGAAGAATCTGCGACCAATGCAGGGCGGTCATTACTCCCGAGCCGCGGACGGTTGCGCAGTTCCCAATTCGAGATTTCGACCCGGACAAGTACGACTTTTGTCATGGCACCGGCTGCGCGGCATGCCAAAATACCGGATACAAGGGGCGCACCGGCATATACGAAGTATTAATTGTTAACGAGGACGTGCGTCAGGCGTTTCTTCGAAGGAGTTCCTCCGTCGAAATCTTGCGTCTCGCAAGGGCCTCGTCCCCGTATCTCACGATTGGCGAAGTGGGGGCGCTCAAGGCGATTCGGCAAGTTACCACCGTCGACGAAATACTCCGTGTCGCTCCGGTGTCCGGCGGCGATCTGGCGAACGCGCTCACGTTCCAGGAAATTGAACGCATCAGCGAAAGCGGTGGACAAAGCGAGTAACGGGGAGCGGAAGCGGAATCCGATGGCGACGACAAGGGACGATTCAGCACAGAAAGCGAGTGCGCTCGCCGCGCGCGGCAAGTACAAGAAGGCGCTGGCCCTGTACATCAAGGCGAACGATTCGCGCGGCGCCGCGTCGATGTATGAAAAACTCGGCGATACGCGGCTCGCCATCGAGTTCTACGCGAAGTCGGGAGAATTTACACGGGCGGGCGAGTTGCTCTCGGCGAACGGCCAGCACGAGGAGGCCGCCCAAATGTTCGCCAAGGCCGGTTCGCCGCTGCGGGCCGCTAAGGTGCTCGTTGACGCCCAAAAGTTCAAAGAAGCCGGCCGCATGTACGAGCGCGCGGGCGAGATTGAAGAAGCGGCGCGCGTCTACGAAAAGGCGGGGAGTTTTGGGACCGCCGCGAAGCTGTTCGAGAAGTGCGGACGCCGCGATAAGGCCATCAGCATTTACGAGGAGAACGACCGCAAGGAACTCGCGGCGAGGCTGTGCGCGCAAACCGGTGATTTCGCGCGCGCGGCGAAACTCTACTCCGACATGGATATCCACATCGAGGCCGCCAGTTGTTATTCGCGCGCCGGCATGAAAGAAGAGGCCATCGATGCGTACGAGCGCGCCGGGGCAATGACCGAAGCGGTGACGTTGTGCGAGGAGCTGGGCCTTTTCGAGCGGGCAGCGCAACTGTGTGAGACGTTGAAACAGACCGAACGCGCCGCCGACTACTTCGCCAAGGCGGAAAAATTTGCCTCCGCGGGGCGAATTTACGAGCAAGAGAACTTGTTCTTCCAGGCCGCCCGAATGTATTCGCGGGAGAAGTCGACACTCACCAAGGCAGCGGAACTGTTTCGCGGGACGTATTCATCCGACTCCGAGTGGGAATACGAATCCAAAATCCCCGTGTGGGACATCGCCATCGCCGAAGAGGCAGGCCGTGTCGCGCTGGGTCTGGCGGGCGCCGAGGTCGTCGTCCTCGACAACAAGGGCGAATTTCTCTGGCGATTCCGCGTTCCGATGGGAGTCCGTTGCAGGTCCGTGGCTATTCTGCCAAACGCGTCGCGCCTCGCCGTGGGGACCCAAGGCCGCAGCGTCTACATGTTGGACGCGTCGAATCGGTTGTTGTGGAAGCGAGAATTTGGCGGCGAAGTTCGAGGGCTTAGCTTCGCGGACAACGGGGAGATGCTTGTCGCCGGGTGTACGGACGGATATGTTCGCGTCCTAAATCCCGAAGGCAGAGAGCGCTGGTCCTATCAGGCGGACTTCAAAATTTGGCACGCCGCCGTCCATGACGGTAAGCGTCAAATCGTCGCCGGGGCGGGCGACGGGCAGCTACTCGTTTTCGATTACGAAGGACAGGTCACATGGAAGGAAAACGCGGGCGATTGGGTATCGCGGGTGGCCATAAGTCCGAACGGGCAGTACGTCGCGGTGACCTTAGGCCAAGATAAGCTGCGGCTGTACGACCTGGAGGATCGCTTGCTGCTCTGGGAATACCGCCATGAGGGCGTGGTGCAAGATGCGACATTTTGGACCGATTCACGGCTGCTCGTGACCACGAACCGCGAGGTGCTCCTGCTGGACTTCGAGCAGAAAATTCTGTGGAGAGATCCCTCTGCCGACCGCATCATGCGGGTGCGTTGCGGGTCGGACGGCGAGACCGTTTACTTCGGCCATTACGAACGCGGCCTGCATGTCGTGCGGATTCATGACTGCGTAATTCGCGCCGCGCGGTGCTACGAACAGGCCAAGAACTACGCCGAAGCCGCGGTGCTGTACGAAGAGAAGAACGAATTGACCACGGCGGCGGAAATGTACGCGAAGTCGGGCGCCTACGAAAAAGCGGGCGTGCTTGCGGAGAAGCTCGAGAACCTGGAGAAGGCGGGCGAGTACTACGAGAAGGCGGGGAAATTCGTCAAGGCCGCGGCCTGCTTCGAATCGGTGAACCTGCTGGAGCGAGCGGCGATCTGCTACGACCAAGCAGGCCAAAAGAGCAAGGCCGGCCAATTGCTCGCGGGCCTCGGCGAAACGCTGCGCGCGGCCGAAATGCAACTGCAAAGCGGGGACTACGTCGCCGCGGGTTCGTTGTTCGAACAAGGGGGTGCTCTGGACGACGCCCAGAGCGCCTACGAGAAAGCAGTCGAAAAGAGCACTCTTACGCCTACCGCGGCGGTCGGACTCGGTCGTATCTATCTTACGAAAGGCCGGCTGGACGACCTTATCAAGCTCTTGCAGCCGTTCCGCAGGGACCCCAAGCAAGGGCGCAAAGTCGCCGAACTTCTGGCGGAGTGCTTCGTTAAGAAGAACCAGTTCAACATCGCTATCGATCACTACCGTGAAGCCCTGGCTGGAGAGGAAGACGTAACCGCGGACAACGTCGACACGTTCTACGGCCTAGGATCCACCTATGAAATGGCCGGGATCTACGACCAAGCCAAACAAATCTTCAAGAAAATCCTCCTGCTCGACTACTACTACCGCGACGTGACCGGGCGTCTCGAACGCATCAACGAAATCAGCGGCATATTCGCATCGAGCACGACCGGCACGTTTGCAGGCGGCATCGGCGGCCCGGCCAACGCGACCGTCGCCATGTCCGGCGGCCCGGGCGCCACCATGGCCCAGGCGAACCGCCGGCGCTACGAAGTCGTTCGCAAACTTGGCGAAGGCGGCATGGGCGTCGTGTACGAGGCGCGCGACAGCAAGCTTGACCGCATCGTCGCGCTCAAGGTCCTCCCCACGAAATTCAACAGCAACAACGAACTGAAGACGCGCTTCATCCGTGAGGCCCGCGCCGTCGCCGCACTCAGTCACCGCAACGTCGTCAACGTGTTCGACATTGGCGAGGAAATGGGCGAGAGCTACATCGCCATGGAATACGTCAACGGCCCAAGCCTGCGGGACATGCTGACGAAAGACAAGACGATTTCGATCGAGGAAACCATCCGGCTCGGCAAACAAATCGCCGAAGGGCTCGCCGCCGCGCACCGCAGCGGAATCGTCCACCGCGACATCAAACCCGAGAACGTCATGGTCACCAAGGACACGAACGAAGTAAAAGTGATGGACTTCGGTCTGGCCCGAATGGACACGGCGACCAACCTCACGCAAGAAGGCTCGATCATGGGCACGTGGCGCTACATGGCGCCCGAGCAAATCAAGGGCCAGGCGATCACGCCCGCCGTCGATGTGTACGCCACCGGCGTCATGCTCTACGAGATGATCGCCGGCGACCCGCCGTTCACCGATGGCGACCTCGCCTACCATCACGTCAACACGCCGCCACCGGCCTTGTCGGATATCGAGCCGACCGTCCCGAAAGCGCTGAGCGAAATCATCCAGCGATGCATGGCGAAGTCGGTCAAGGAGCGCTACAAAGACGGCCAGGAACTCTACGCCGCCCTCTGCGCCATGCCCGACGACGAGGCCAACACCGACACCGCATTGATGTAACGGCACGACCGGACGTACGGAATGGACGTCGTAATCTTTGCCGCCGGAAAGTCCACGCGGACGCATCCACTCACGTTGACGCGGCCCAAACCGCTGCTGCCTATCGTCAACAAGCCGCTGCTTCAGCACCAACTCGAAGCTCTGTCCGGCGTCACGGATCGGGTGTTTCTCGTCGTCGGCTACCGACAGGAAATGATCCGCGAGCGCTTCGGCGCATCGTTCGGCGGGATCCGCATCGAATACGTCGAGCAGACCGAACAGAAGGGCACTGGCCACGCCCTGCTGCAATGCGAAGGCAGCGTGCGCGGATCGTTCCTCGCCATGAACGGCGACGACCTCTACGCCGCTGAGGATCTCCGCGCGCTGGCCGCGTTTCACGGTCAGGCCGCGCTCACGAAACAGGTCGAAGACCCGCGCCTCTATGGTGTCTATACCGTAGGCCCCGACGGAAAGGCGTTGAGCGTCGTCGAGAAGCCCGAGAAACCCGAGTCCGATCTCGCGAGCGTCGGCGCGTACAAATTCACTGACGGCGTGTTCGATCTCATCCGGTCCGCCGGCCCCACCGAGCGAGGCGAATTCGAGATCGTCACGCCCATCCAGATGCTCATCGAACGTGGCCAATTCTATGTCCTCCGCGCCAAGGGTTACTGGCTCCCCATCGGCTACCCCTGGCACCTGCTCAATGCGAACGAATACTTTCTTGAACACTTTTTCGAGGAACGGAACGACGGCGAAGTCCGGCCTGGCGCGTACATCAGCGGCAAAGTCTCGATTGGCAAAGGCACCGTCATCAAGCCCGGTTCCGTAATTGAGGGCCCCGTCATCATCGGCGACAACTGCACGATCGGCCCGAACTGCTGGCTGCGGCCCGGCGCCACCATCGGCAACGGCTGCAACGTCGGCCAAGGCGTCGAGGTCAAGAACTCGATCGTGATGGACGGCGCGAAGCTCCCCCACCTTACCTACGTTGGCGACAGTATCATCGGCGCATCCGCCAATCTTGGCTGCGGCACCATCACGGCCAACTTTCGCCACGACGGCAAGGACCATTCGTCGATGATCAAGGGCCAACTCATTGACACCGGCCGCCGCAAATTCGGCGCGGTCATCGGCGACCACGTCCACACCGGAATCCACACCTCCATCTACCCTGGCCGGAAGCTCTGGCCTAACACCAGCACCCTGCCAGGGGAAGTTGTCCACCGCGACAAGGAAACGTGAGATGTCTGACGTTCGATTCTATTGAGTCCGGTTCGGGCTTGTGGTGTCGATTTCGTGTGGGAACAGAGGACGGGCCGAAATAGCCCGTCTCTACAAAAAAATCGAGTGTCCGGTTGTACTGGCACTATTCGTACAGCCTAGAATTGCGCAGGAGCCACGAACGGAACCTCGACCGGGCGAACTACGCATCTGCTTCTCATGTCCACTGACCTGACGTTTATCACTAACGAACCGGACAAAAGTCTCCGCGACCGTTTCGGCGCTCTACTTGGCGACGACACTCGCTACTTTGATTGCCTCGTTGGGTACTTCTTCATCAGCGGCTTTCATAACCTGCATCCGGCGCTCACAACGACGGAAAAGATTCGCATTCTAGTCGGCATCAAGACAGACCGAACTATCTACGACCTGATTCAGACCGGGAAAGGACAGCAAGAGTTCGTCTTGGAATCCCACGCCCGCGTCCGGGAGCTATTGCCCGCGACTATCTTGGCTGAATTTGAGAAGTCGGACGACAACTTCAACATCGAGGAAGGCATCCGAAAGTTCGTCGAGTGGTTGAAGTCTCGCAAACTTGAGATTCGCGCGTACCCGTCTGAACGCCTTCACGCGAAGCTCTACATCATGACGTTCCACGAGGACGACCGCGACAAGGGCCGCGTCATTACCGGATCGAGCAACTTCACCGAAGCCGGGCTACGCGACAACCTCGAATTCAATGTCGAACTGAAAAACCGCACCGACTACGAGTTCGCCCTTGAAAAGTTCAACGAACTTTGGGACAAGTCCGTGGACGTGACCGAAGACTACGTTACGACCATCGAGGTCAAGTCGCCCTACGCGCGGTTCACACCTTACGAACTCTACCTCAAGTTTCTCTACGAGTATTTCCGGGGGGAACTGAACATACAAGGCGAGCTCGACGATATCCATTTGCCCGACGGCTTCAAGAAACTTCAATATCAGGAAGAGGCGGTACTAAACGCGCGCAAAGTCCTGGACGAGTACGGCGGTGTGTTCCTTGCCGACGTGGTGGGCTTGGGCAAGACGTACATGTCGGCGCTGCTCGCGCAACACCTTAATGAACCGTGCCTCGTGATCGCGCCGCCGCACCTTCTGGATCAGAACAACCCCGGATCGTGGCGAAACGTCTTCCGCGATTTTGGAGTGCGCGGCGCGGAATTCGAATCGCTTGGCAAACTCGAAGCCCTATTGCGCCGCGATCTAACTCGATACAAGACTGTCTTCATTGACGAGTCGCATCGCTTCCGCACGGAAACGACGCGCAGTTACGAGCTGTTGGCGACGATTTGCAAGGGCAAGCGTGTCGTGCTGGTTTCGGCTACTCCGCTAAACAATACGCCGGAAGACATTTTGAGCCAGGTGAAGCTCTTCCAAGCGGGCAAGAACAGTACGATCCCGAACATCCGCAACCTTGAAGCGTTCTTTGGCAGGATGCGCCGCCGTATCGAAGGACTCGACCGCAAGACCGATCACGCGGAGTATTTTGGCGCGGTGAAGGAAAATGCCCGCGAAACGCGCGAGAATGTCCTAAAGTACCTCATGATTCGCCGAACGCGGACCGAAATTGAAACCTACTACGGCGAAGACTTGAAACGCCAAGGTTTGAAGTTCCCCGTGGTGGCCGATCCTGAAGCGCTGTTCTACCAATTCAATCAGACGGAAGCCGAAGTATTCGACGAGACAATTCAAGCACTCACGAACGATTTCAAATACACTCGATACATGCCGTTGACCTACTACAAGGGAGATCGCGACAAGAACGAAATTCAGAGCCAGAAAAACCTAGCCAAGTTCATGAAAGTTCTCGCCGTCAAGCGACTGGAAAGCAGTTTCATCGCCTTTCGTTCCACGCTCCGCCGGTTCATCCGCACGTATGAACATGTGATTGGTCAATTCCGCAACGGTCGAGTGTTCATCAGCAAGGACTACATCGGGAAGGTGTTCGTCCTGCTTGAGGCCGATGACGAGCAAGGGATCGAGCGACTACTCGACGATGACAAAGTCGAACAACTTCCCGCCGACAAGTTCAAGCCGGAATTCATATCCGATCTCGAAAGCGACTTGCGTGTAATGCAAAGAGTTCACGAACGATGGTCGAAGGTCACGCGCGACCCCAAATGGGAATCGTTCCGGGAGTTACTGAAGACGAAGCGGGAACTGACATCGAGCAAGGTGATCATTTTCACGGAATCAAAAGAGACGGCTGAGTATCTAGCCGGGAAGATTCGCGACGAGGTTGAACGCAAAGTCCTGCTTTTCACGGGTGCATCGCACAGATCAGTCCGCGACGAAGTCAACGACAATTTTGACGCGAAGGCGTACCAGCGCAAGGACGATTATCGCATTCTCGTTTCGACGGAAGTGCTTGCGGAAGGGGTCAATCTTCATCGCTCGAACGTCGTGATCAACTACGACATTCCGTGGAACCCAACTCGACTCATTCAGCGCGTCGGACGGGTGAACCGCGTTGACACTACGTTCGACACCATTCACACGTTCAACTTCTTTCCGACGGACGAAGGCAATGATCTCATTAAACTTCGCGAGGCCGCGGAAGCGAAGATTCACGCGTTTATACAAATGCTTGGCGCGGACGCGCGACTCTTGACCGAAGGCGAGGAAGTCGTCTCTCACGACTTGTTTGCCAAGTGGAACTCCAAAAAGACGATCACCGGCGAAGACGAAGACGAGGAAAGCGAACTGAAGTACCTCACGGAGATTCGCGACGTGCGGGACAACGATCCCACTCGCTTCGAGCGGATCAAGCGACTTCCCAAGAAGGCCCGTTCCACGCGTGACGCATCGCCGGAACCGCCTAGCGAGAACCGCCCGGCGGTACTCACGTATTTCAGAAAAGGCAGACTCGACAAGTTTTTTCTTGCCGACTCCGGCGAGAAGTCCGCTATCGAGTTAGACTTCATGACCACCGCGAAGGTCTTGAAGCCCGCAGACAAGAACGAACACCTTCAATCCATTCCGCGAGAGTTCTACGACCTGCTAGATCGAAATAAGGCTGCGTTTGAACGCGCGACGACTACCGAGGCTGAAGAGGCCGAGGTTACGCATCGCGGCAACCCGAATGATACGGTCATATTGAAACGACTTAAGGACAAGGCCGTCCGACGCTCACCACAATTCACTGAGGAAGACGAGGAATTCGTCGGCAAAGTAATTCGACTTTTGGAAGACGGAGCACTCCCGAAGGCTACGTCGAAACGAATCGCAAGTGCGCTGAAAAAGCCGGAGAACCGCGATCCCCTCAAGGTGCTTGGGGTGTTGCGGCGCGAAATTAAGTCCGATCTATTTCAGACAAATCCGGCCACGCATGCTAATCGGTCGAACGCGCCGCGTGAAGTGATTCTTTCCTCGTATCTCGTCGTAAAGCCATGAATCGCGAACAAGCCCGACAGCGCGTTGCCGAGACCTTTCCGCGACCGTTCGAGAAGCGGAAGTTCCTCGAATTCATTCGTAACCTGCTCAATGCTTTCGACGAATCGAAGGCGCAGAAGTGGAACTCGAACTACGTCAAGGACGCCTTCAAGGATCACGTCAACGGCTACGAGCGCCTTGGCACATACACGTCACCCGACGGCGAAAAGCTCGACGTGTTAGTCGTCCACCTGACAGCGGAATCCAAACTCGAACGCGCACGCACAGCGATCCGAAATTTCGTAGCGCATCATCTCAAGACCCGCGATAACAAAGATGCTGCGCTCGTAGCCTTCGTCTCGCCTACGGAAAAACAGTGGCGATTCTCGTACGGCAAAATGGAATACGCCGCCGTCGAGAAAAAAGACGGCAAAATCGGCGTGCAAACCAAACTCACGCCTGCCCGACGCAGTTCCTACATCGTCGGTGAGGGGGAAAGTTGCCACACGGCGCAAAGCCGATTTCTCAACCTGCTCCAAGACACCACGAACAAACCGACGCTCGCCCAAATTGAGGACGCCTTCAGCGTCGAGGCCGTCACCAAGGAATTCTTCGAACAATACAAAACACTGTTCCTGGATCTGAAAGATGACCTTGACGAACTCGTCAACAGAGACAAGGCCGTCGGCGCGGAGTTCGCTAGCAAGAAACTCAACACGACGGACTTTGCCAAGAAACTCATGGGCCAAATCGTCTTTCTTTATTTCCTGCAAAAGAAGGGCTGGCTCGGAGTGCCCAAGGGTGGCGATTGGGGCGACGGCCCGCACAATTTTCTCCGCCAGCTATTCGACGGAACATTCGGCAGTTACACGAACTTTTTCGACGGCATTCTTGAACCGCTCTTTTACGACACGCTCGCCACGGATCGCGGCCACGACGCTTGGTGCGCAACCTTCAACTGTCGCATTCCATTTCTTAACGGTGGACTATTCGAACCGCTTCGCGATTACGATTGGAGAGCAACCGAAATCGTTATTTCCAACACGCTCTTCTCGAACACCAAGACAACGAAGGCCGGTGACACTGGTACGGGCATCCTCGACGTATTCGACCGCTACAACTTCACGGTCAACGAGGCGG
>CAYXRK010000037.1:0-30589 GCA_964467615.1 uncultured Nitrospirales bacterium
TGACGGGATGGCGAGTTGGATTTGCGGCCGGGCCGCTCGACATCATCGAGAAAATGAACACCCTCCAGCAATACTCATTCGTGTGTGCGCCGTCGTTCGCGCAACACGCCGCAGTCGCGGCGCTTGCGATGGACCACTCCGCCAAAGTAGACGCCTACCGTGAGAAGCGTGATCTCATTTACGAAGGACTACGCGGGCGATTCAACGTCGTCAAACCAACCGGGGCGTTTTACATTTTTCCCGAAGCGCCGGACGGAGACGGCGACGCGTTCGTGCGCAAGGCGATCGACAACAATGTCCTGATCATTCCCGGTTCAGTGTTCTCGGACCGCAAGACGCACGTGCGCATCTCGTTCGCAGCGAGCAACGAGACGATAAAGCGCGGTGTCGATGTGCTAAACCGAATAGCCGGGGATTGACCCCCATTCGCGTCAAATCTTCACGAAATTCTCGACGATCTGTTTTCCGCGTTCCGTGAGGATGCTCTCGGGGTGGAATTGGACGCCCCAGATCGGGAATTGCCTGTGGCGCACGGCCATGATTTCGCCTTGATCGGTTTCGGCGGTGATTTCGAGAACGTCGGGGCAGGTGTCGCGCTTGATGATGAGCGAGTGGTACCGCGTCGCTGTGAAGGGCGATTCAATTCCAGCGAATAGGCGGTCGCCGAAGTGGCGGATCTGACTGACTTTGCCGTGCATGATGCGGTCCGCTCGGACGACGTCGCCGCCGAACACCGCGCCGATGCACTGGTGTCCGAGGCACACACCGAGGAGCGGCGTCTCCGGGCCGAGTTCGCGGATGACATCGCTCGATATGCCCGCCTCGTTCGGCGTGCAGGGCCCCGGCGAGACGACGATGCGGTCCGGCTTGAGCGCGCGAATGGCGGCGGGATCGATGGCATCGTTGCGAAACACGCGGATGTCCTTGTCGAATTCGCCGAAGTACTGGACCAGGTTGTAGGTAAACGAGTCGTAGTTGTCGATGAGCACGATCATAGTTCGAGCCCCTGTTCGGCCAGTTCGATGGCCCGAAACATCACTTTCGCCTTGTTGATCGATTCTTCGTATTCGGAGACCGGGTCGCTGTCGTAGACGAGGCCAGCGCCCGCTTGGATGTGCGCGACGCCGTCCTTGAGTACGATGGTGCGCAGGATGATGCAGGTGTCCATGTCGCCGGAGAAGCTGATGTATCCGCAGCCGCCGCTGTACGGTCCCCGGCGAAGGTCCTCGACTTCGTCGATGATTTCCATCGCGCGGATTTTCGGCGCGCCGCTCACGGTGCCCATGGGGAAAGTGGCGCGCAGGGCGTCGTAGGCGTCGCATTCGTCTTTGAGCCGGCCTTCGACTTGGCTGACGATGTGCATGACGTGCGAGTACTTCTCGATGACCATCATCTGCGTGGGCCGCACGGTGTCCGCATCGCTGACGCGGCCGATGTCGTTGCGGCCCAGATCCACAAGCATCACGTGTTCGGCGAGTTCCTTCTCGTCGTGGATGAGTTCCTCGGCGAGTGCGGCGTCTTCGGCGGCGTTAGCACCACGCCTGCGCGTGCCCGCGATGGGACGGACCATTACAGTCCGGCCTTCGACGCGCGTCATTACCTCCGGACTCGCCCCCACGAGCGTGAACTCGGGGTACTGCACGAGCGTCATGTAAGGCGAGGGGTTGATGCACCGAAGCGCGCGGTACAAATTCGTCGCGCTCGCGTAGACGTTTCGCTCGAACCGTTGAGAGAGGACGACTTGGAAAACGTCGCCCGCGCGGATGTATTCCTTGCATTGCTCGACAGCCTCGCAGAACCGCTCGCGCGTAAAATTCGAGCGGACCTCTTGACCCTCGGGCGCGGAATGAAGGCGCTCCGTCGCCACGACAAGCGGTCTGCGCAACTTGGCCTCGATGGCCTCGATTTTGCGCGCCGCCTCGGAGTAGGCGGCGTCGGGATTGTCCTTGACGTGCGCGTTCGAGACGATGAGCAGACGGTTCTTCGCATGGTCAAAGATCAGGATCGTGTCCGTGACCATGAAATACAGATCGGGCAGGTTGAGCGGATCGGGATTCTTGTCGGGCAGGCGCTCGAAGAAACGGACGTGGTCGTAGGACATGTAGCCGACCGCGCCGCCGTGAAACGCCGGCAACCCTTCGACTGGGACCGCCTCGTACGCGGCCATCAGTTCGCGCAAGTTGCCTAGCGGATAGTCCGATTCAAACGATTCCGTCGCGCCGGCGCGAATGATATCGACGCGCCTACCGCGCGAGCGGAACACGATGGAGGGGTTCGCGCCGAGAAATGAATAGCGCCCGATGGACTCGGCGCGCTCGACACTTTCGAGCAAAAATGAGTAGCGCTCGTCCTTCGCGACCTTCATGTACGCGGTGACCGGCGTTTCGAGATCGGCGACGATCTCGCGATACACCGGCACGAGCGCGCCGGGCTTGGCCAGCCGCCGAAATTCATCTAAATTTGGATGCAGCATCATCGTCACCCCATCGCGGCCACGCCGTCGCCCGCGAGCGTCAGCGTGCCGTCCTGCGCGACGGTGCGGTAGAAGCAACTCGTTTCGCCGGTGTGACAGGTCGGGCCCGCCGGGCGGCACTTGAGTAGCAGCGCGTCTTGATCGCAATCGACACGGATCTCCTCGACATTCAATACGTTGCCGGAAGTCTCACCTTTGAGCCATAGCTCGTTACGCGATCGGGACCAGAAACACGCGAGTTTCCGGTCGAGCGTGATACGGAGCGATTCCGCGTTCATGTAACCGACCATCAGGACTTGGCTGGTGTTGGCGTCCTGAATGACCGCCGTGATGAGGCCGTTCTCGTCGAACTTGATGCAGTTGTCGAGCGTCATGAAACACACACCTCGGGCATGAAAGAAAAAGTTACGGACAGGAGAATGCCGGATCGGCAATCAAGAATGCATGCAGGAACGCCATCGAAGCGAAATCGTGCTCGGATGAAACATTCCTGGGTCTCCTGTAAACGCCGCGCTCGCGAGAAGATTTAGCATCGCACAGGCACTCCGGCCTTTGCAAGGTATTCCTTCGCTTCGCGGATGGTGTGTTGCCGAAAATGGAAGATGGAAGCGGCCAACGCGGCGTCCGCGTGGCCCTCGACCAACGCCTCGCGCAGGTGCTCCAGCGTACCCGCGCCTCCACTAGCTATGACCGGTATGCCTACTGCGTCCGCGATGAGCCGGGTGAGTTCGATGCCGTAGCCGGACTTGGTGCCGTCCTGATCCATGCAGGTCAGGAGAATCTCCCCTGCTCCGCGCCGTTCGGCCTCCTCAGCCCATGCAACCGGCTCGAGATCCGTGGCGCGCCCGCCGTCGCGTCCGCCGTGGCTCTTGACGATGTAACCGCCGTTTTGGCGTTTCGCGTCGATGGCGACGACGATGCACTGCGAGCCGAAGCGATCGGCGGCGCGGCTGATGAAATCCGGATCCTCGATCGCGGGGGTGTTGATCGAAACCTTGTCCGCCCCGGCGTAGAGGAGGCGGCGGATGTCTTCGATGGTGCGGATGCCGCCGCCCACGCACAAGGGCATGAACACCTGGTCTGCCGTCTTGCCGACGACGTCGAGCATCGTGTCACGGTTGTCGGTCGAGGCGCGAATGTCGAGGAAGACGATCTCGTCGGCGCCTTCTTCGTCGTAGCGGCGGGCGACTTCAACGGGGTCTCCCGCGTCGCGCATCTCGAGAAACTGGACGCCCTTGACGACCCGGCCGTCCGCGACGTCGAGGCAGGGAATGATGCGTTTGGAAAGCATGGGTTCAACAACCATCGCGCGTTGTTAGTGACGGCGATATCGGGGCAGGATGATCGCTCGATCGAAAGTGTGCCGGGCTGGAAAGCCCGGCCTCCAATCGGTCACCAGGCTTGCGCGTGGCCCTTGCCGTTTCCATCGACCGCGACGGCAGCGACTTCCTCGGCGAGGATTTCCGCCGAAGGAGTGTCCTCTGGGGGCGTCGGCTCATACGAAGGCCCATCCGTGTTCGCATCATCCGCATGCTCTTCGAACTCGGAATCGAGACCTTCCGGTTCGCTGGCGTCATCGTTGTCAAGCTCATACACTTCCTCGACTTTAAGTTCCTTCTCAAACGCCGGTGCTTGCACGGACCGTATCGGCTGAACAGCCACTGCCACTGCCGCGGCAATGGGCGCTGTAGCGGCGGCGTACGAGGGTTGAAGCGGCGCTTCCGGAGCTTCAAGGAGCAACGGCTCGGCCTTCACGGTGCGCATCTTCATTACCCAACGCATGACGCGAAGCCGAACGTCCACTTCCTGCGTCCCTAGTATCTTGCGAGTATGCGCAAGTATGAAGCTGTTGACGCGCGCAGTCACGACGCGGGCGTCGCCGTCGCCTTCCTTGTAGAGGACGGCGCGCGCGTTGACGCGTACCCCCCCAAGGCCGGTCTTCGGGTCCTTCGGGTCGAGTTCGATGCGGATGCTTTTGACTTCCGGCAGCTTTCCGATGACCTTGTCGAGCGTGGCTTGAACGGGATCGAGATCGATGGTCACTTCGCCGTGCGATCCGGAGAAAGTGATGTCGCGGCGGCGCTTCCATTCCGGAAACGACGGCAGCAACGCGAACGCCGCAAGGCCGATAATTACGCCCGCGCCGATCTCGCGGACGAGATCGTCGTTTCCAGTTTGCGGTATGTACCCAACGACGAGGTCGTAGAGACCGCCGACGGTATAGAAATAG
This sequence comes from uncultured Nitrospirales bacterium, assembly GCA_964467615.1. Classification (GTDB taxonomy): domain Bacteria; phylum Hydrogenedentota; class Hydrogenedentia; order Hydrogenedentales; genus CAYXRK01. The sequence continues at coordinate 4,704 of CAYXRK010000037.1, forward strand.
AGTCCCGCTGCTGCAGCGCCCGCCGCAATCGGCAGCGTACACTTCGCAAGGAACTGAATGAAACGAATGAAACCGTAGATCGCACGCATGATGTTTTACCTCACTCCGTCGCTGGAACGCGCGGCCATCCGCAACGGGCCGCCGATCAATATTGCATCATAACACGAAGACAACGGGCCAGGTCTATGCCTGGCGCCGCCCGCGAACAGATCGCCCGTAACCTAAGACGCGTCAACGCCTTCGGGCGTTGCAATCATTCGATCCCTGGCGAAGAAAAAAGGTTTCGCGCGCGCGTTGCGACGCGCAAAGCGCGGTCCGCGCTGACAAAAGAGCCGTCGCAGGTTGTCAAATGACTCACGTCGGCGGCGGCAAGAATCGAGAATCTACCGAGCGATTACGATCTTCATGGGTTCCATCGGGGCCGCAGGCGGAAGAACCCGGTGTTCGCCCCTACGCGGCAGAAAAGGACGACCTCGGCGGGTTTGGCCTGCTTCAACTTTTCGATCGTGTCCTTGTACGCATCAACGGACCCGACAGGCGCGTCGTCAATCGCCATCACCAGGATGTTTCGGCCAAGGCGCGCCTGGTTCGCCGCGCTTCCGGATTTCACGCGCTGTATAAGCACGCCATTGACCTCGCGCGGAATGCTCAACGCGATACGCGCGTCGGTGGTCAGTTCGCGCACGGTCAATCCGAGAACGTCGTCATCAAACTCGGCGGCATCGATCGAGGACTTTGGCCGCGTCGTCAAGGTCAGTTGCAAGTCGACGGGCTGTCCATCGCGCACCAGGCGGATGGGAAGAGGCTGACCCACGGGACAGTCACGCACCATCTTGGTGAACCCGGCTACGTCGTGGTCCTGCTTCGCGGTCACCGCTTTTCCGTTAAAGCTAACAACGACGTCGCCCGACCGGATTCCAGACGTCTCGGCCGGCGACCCAGGGATGATCGTGCTGACGACGATCCCGCCGTCCTTGGGCAACTTCCAATACGTCGCGAGGTCGTCCGTCAACGGCTGCGTGAATACACCGAGCCACGCGTCATCGGCGTCGCCTTCTTCGCCATCGCTGGGAAGCGGTTCCTTGATATACCCTGCAAACAGGTTCGGGCGAAAGACGAGCGGATAGCCGCTGCGCGTGTAAATGTCGCCGCCTTCGTTGGTGGCCAAATCAAAACCGATGACGCCTATCGTCCGGCCAAGCGCATCCACAACGGGTCCGCCTACGTAGCCAAACGCGACCGGTTCGTCCAACAAATAATACGCGCGTGGGTCGTTCAGGACCGCGCCGATTCGACGCGTCTGAATGGCGCGCGCATAGTCGAGCGTATCGCCCAAAATACCAATCGAAATAATCGGCTCGCCCAACTCGAGGGCGGAATCCTCGAATTTGATGTATGGAAACGTCGTTCCCAGCGGCGCGTCGATGCGCAAGAACGCGACGTTCACGTCCTCCGGCTTCCGAAGCATGAGGCCGTCGTATTCCTTTTCCGCGTCACCAAGACCGACGTGCACGGTAATGTTTTCCGGCTTGCGGTTCTCGACCGTCATGTGCCCGTGCGCCAAGACGAGGCCGTCCGCGCTGACGATGAGTCCGATGGTGTCGCTTTCGCGCTTGGTGAGTTCACCGGTGTTCGGATTGGTGATTTCCGTCGAGTAGTTCAATCGAACAATCGCCGGATTGAGTCTCTCGTAGGCGCGCTGAATGACGGCCTGACTCAACCATTCCGCACCGGCGCCCGAACTCGAATCGGCCACACTGGGTCCAGCTAAAAGCGCAATACTCACAAAAAGCGAAACGAACACGATACAGCTCCTAACCGGCGTTGGATTCAGGGGTTTGCTTCAGCAATACGTACCGCGTCAATGGCCCGCGGCGCACGGTCAGCAATACGAGTTCGGTGTGCGCGGCGACGCGGGCGTCGTAGATCGTCTTGAACGACGCGAGATCAGTCACCGCATCGCCGTCGACTTTGAGAATGATTTCACCCGTCTGCAATCCGGCGCGCGCGGCGATCCCGCCGATCTGCGTCCCGGACACCAATACGCCGTCGTAGGAATTCAGTTGTGCTTGCCGGACCGACTGGCCGCTAAGCTCCGAGCCGCTGAATCCCCAACCCGCGTACTCGACTTCTTCGCCTGCTTGTTTGCGTTTCTCTTCGGTGACGACCGCCACGTCGGATGTCTGATCGCCACGCTGGATGGACAATTTGGCCTCTTGCCCAACGGCCAAGTCGGCGATGACTTTGCGCACCGCCGGCAGATCCTCCACGAAACGAGCGTTCGTACTTTGACCATTTACAGCCAGCAAAATATCTCCGGGGTGAATCCCGGCGCGGAACCCCGGTGACAACGGATCGACGTCCGCGATGACGACCCCTGGCCGATCTGTAGCCTCGGTGGTCCTGGTCATTTCCTGAAACTCGATGCCGACTGAACTGCGAACGACTTTGCCGTTTGCCAGAATAGCGTCAATAACCTCGCGCGCAATATTGACCGGGATGGCAAAGCCCACATTGTCTGCAAAATTCAACCGGCGCGTATTGATTCCGATTACCCGGCCCTTGAGATCAACCAGCGGCCCGCCGCTGTTTCCTGGATTGATCGCCGCGTCCGTTTGTATCCAATTGTTGTAGAGCGAGATGGCTTCGCCCGAATCTTCCAGGTAACGGTCCGTCACGCTCACGATGCCCTTTGATACGGAGCGCGCTAAACCGTGAGGACTGCCCAACGCGAGGACCGCCTGACCCGCTTCCAATTTAGACGAATCACCAAGTTCGACGGTCGGCAGGTCATTCCGATCCACGCGCAACTTGAGCACCGCGATGTCCGTATACGGATCAACGCCTACAACATCGGCGTCGACCTCTTCCTTGTCATAGAGTACGCATCGAACATGGTCGCTCTTTCCCGCAACGTGCTCATTTGTCACAACGATGCCATCCGGCGAAATGATGAAGCCGCTGCCGGTGACCAACACTTCCTCGCGCTGGCCGCGGCGGAAAACTTCCTTGACGGGCTTGATGTGTACGAGGGCGGGGGCGACCTTGTCCTTCGCGCGAATCACCGCGCCTTGTTCGCCGGCCGCGTTAGCCACGCTCGTGCCGATAAAAAGCACGGCGAGCATGGACGTTAGGCGCGATAGAAAATGCATGCGTGACATGACGATTCCGGTTCTCCAAGGCGCGAATAGTACACGGATTCAGCCAGGCGTTTCACAGGCGAGCGCAGAGGGAGGCGGCGGAACTCGCGCGGCCAATTCGGAATAGTAGTTCTCGCCTCGCCTCCAATCGGCCCAGATGCTCGCGCGCATTGGGCCGAATCGTTGGATATTGAAGGCCGGTTTGCTATAGTGGCCCGAGACTTCGCGGTTGGGGCCCAAGTCCATCATTTCGTTCTGCTTAGATTGGCATGCGGCCATCTTGCGCCGCGCCAGGGGATATACATTGCGATCGATTTTTCGCTTCCTGCCCGGCTTCTTCTCCCACGACATGGGGATCGATCTGGGAACGGCGAACACGCTGGTATACGTCAAAGGCCAGGGCATCGTTCTCAGCGAACCTTCTGTAGTCGCGATAAACACCAACACCGGTGAAGTCCGCGCGGTCGGCAACGAAGCCAAGAATATGATCGGCAGAACGCCCGGCAACATCCAGGCTATCCGCCCGATGAAGGACGGCGTCATCGCCGATTTCGACGTTACGGAGGCGATGCTTCGCTACTTCATTCAGAAGGTCCACAACCGCAGGCGGCTCATTACGCCGCGCGTGGCCATCAGCGTGCCATCCGGCATCACGGCGGTCGAGAAACGCGCCGTTATCGAAAGCGCAAGGAAGGCCGGGGCGAAACAAGTCTTCACGATGGAAGAGCCAATGTCCGCCGCGATCGGCGCCGGGCTGCCGGTGCAAGAGCCGCAGGGGTGCATGATCGTCGACATCGGCGGCGGCACCACCGAGGTGGCGGTCATCTCGCTCGGCGGCATCGTGATATCGAAATCCGTGCGCGTCGCCGGCGACGAAATGGACCAGGCGATAATCCAACATCTCAAGCGCACCTACAACATGATGGTCGGCGAGCGCACCTCCGAAGACATCAAGATCAAAATCGGTTCGGCGTTTCCGCTCAAGGACGAACTCGAGATGCAAGTCAAGGGCCGCGACCAGGTCATGGGCCTGCCGAAGACGCTCACGATCACCTCGGAAGAAATACGCGAGGCGCTTCGCGAGCCAGTTAGCGCAATCGTAGATGCCGTCCGTGTCACGCTCGAACGCACTCCGCCTGAACTCGCCGCGGACATCGTAGACAGGGGGGTCGTGCTCGCGGGGGGCGGGGCGTTGCTGCGCGGGCTCGATAAGTTGTTGTCCAAGGAAACGGGTCTTCACGTGACCAAAGCGGAAGACCCGCTGACCGCCGTCGTGCTTGGCACGGGGAAATACCTCGAAGGCCTCAAGGGATTTGACGGCGACTTCTACCGCTAGGAGTGCCTATTTCAGTCGTTCAACGCATTCGGGACCATCGCGCAACGCTGCTCTTGGTCTTGTACGTAGGTCTATCCATCGCCTCCCTGGCGACTGGCGCGCGGGGTGGGCGAATCGCTGATTTTTTGCGCGCCGCGCTCACGACCGCCTCATACCCGTTCACGTGGACACTTTCGATAGCGCAAGACGGCGTCGTCTATGTGTCGGGCCTCGTCTCTGAGTATGACGCGGTGTGGGACGACAACCGGGACCTCCGGCAAACGCTGGGTCTCATGATGGAACGCACGGCGGATCGGCGCGAACTCGTCGAAGAAAATGTCCGGCTTCGGGCGCTGCTCGACTTTCAACGCGCACGCCCGGATCTGCGCGTCGAGGCCGCCGAAGTCATTCAACGATCCGGGGGATTGCTCACCATCGATCGAGGCAGCGTGCACGGCATGCGCGAATCCATGAGCGTGATTTCACCCGACGGCGTTATCGGGATGATTACGCGGGTCGATCCCTTCTCCTCCATCGTGTCTTCCTTGCAAGACCCCGATTGCCGGATCGACGCGATGATCGAGCGCACCCGCGTCCGCGGGACGATACACGGGAGCGTCAGCGATTTGAGCCGCGTTTGCAACATGCACTACATTGAAATCAAGGACGAAGTCCACGAGAACGATCGCGTCGTGACGAGCCCCGAGAGCGTGTTCCCCAGCGGACTTCCGATCGGCCGGGTTTCCGCGCTCGACTTCACAACCGGCTCCCTCTGGAAATCCGTGGGCGTCGAGCCCGCTGCGGACCCATACCGCGTGGACGAACTGTTTATCGTGCTGTCTTCCGACACTCCCTGGCGGGAGCTTGCCGGTGTGCCGGACGACGAAATCGGTGCGCCGGTTGGCGATTCCAGTGGTTCCCAATCGATCCAGGAACGGCTAGCGCCGTAGCCATGACGAACGCGTACTGGGCGGCACTCGTAATTTTCACCGCACTCGTCGAGGCGACTTGGCTTGGCTTGGTACGCTTCCAAGGTGTACTGCCGGATCTCATTCTAGTTCTCGTCATCTTTTTTGCATTGACCTGGGGCGAAGAACGCGCGATGTTCACGGGCGTCATCGGAGGACTGTTGCAAGACGTGGCGGGCGACACGGGCCTGGGGCATCACGTCTTGTGCCTTGTTCTCGTGGGGTTTTTCGTGGGAAAGGTTTCGCACCGTTTGCTCGTAGACTTGCCGGCGGTCAAAGCGGGATTCGTTTTTGTCGCCAGCATCGCCCATGGAATTCTGTTCACCACAATCGCCTACCTTCAGAATCCCGACATGAGCGCCTTGTACACTATCGGCGTAAACGTGATCCCAAGCGCCTTCTATACTGCCGTCGCGGCGCCAATCGTCTTCTTCGTGCTAACGCGCTCCAAACGGCTGGGACCTCCGATCCAGGGGAGCGTCGGCTAACATGCACGGCGGAAATCCCAAAAACCGCCGGCCGCCGCGCAACAAGGACGCCAAGAACGGCCCGGAAATCATCGAGCGCTTCGCCCCCGCGCGCGACTACTCAGGCGCCTTGAACGGAAATGACAACGAGCCCGACCCTCTCTACCAAGGAATTCAAGGCCGATTGACGCTGATCGGCGTGGCGATACTCATCGGATTGGCCGTTATCTGCGCGAGACTCTGGCAAGTCCAAGTCATCGATTGGGCCCAGTACCGCGCGAAGTCCGAAAGCAATCGGCTGCGCATTCAGCGTCTCGAACCACCTCGAGGCATGATTTATGGGCGCGGCCCGGACGGCGCGGACGTGGCCTTGGCGGACAACCGCGCCGCCCGTGATCTCATGTTCGTGCCGGCGGAATGCGATGTGGCCCCGGACGAAGTTGTCGATCTGCTGGGCGAGATCGTGCCCATAGATCGAGACGCCCTCGTTACCGCGATTCAACTCGCTATAAAGTCGCGGCAGCCACATCAGCAAATTCTCGTGAAGAAAGACGTTTCGCGCAGCACTATGGCCCGCGTCGAGGAATACGCACACGCGCTCCCAGGCGTCTTCACGTCGGTCCGACCGCAACGGCGCTATCTCTATGGGCGGGCGGGCGGACAACTCCTCGGTTACCTGAACGAGATCGGCCAAAAGGAACTCGATGACAGCCGGGGCCGCTATCACATGGGCGACCTCATAGGACGACGCGGAATCGAGCAGCAGTACGAGGACCAGCTTCACGGCCGCGACGGTCAAATGTTGGTGACCAAGTTCGCGCGAGGCCGCCCCCAAATCCGCACGGACGCGTATGGCCGCCCTCAACTCGCGTCCATCGTCGACGAGTATGGACACGAACTCGCGGTCGAGCCCGCGCGTCAGGACCCGACGCCGGGCAAAAGCGTCTACTTGACATTGGATATCGAATTGCAGCGCTTTTGCGAAGACCAACTGACCGGCGAGGAAGGCGCCATCGCGGTACTCGATGCCGGATCCGGGGCCGTGCTGGCGCTAGCCAGCGCGCCGGGCTACGACCCAAGCGTTTTCGTTACATGGGGAACGGACGCCGAACGCCGGGACATGCTAACGGGAAAACCGAACCGCATGATTAACCGCTCCTTCCAAGAAGTCTACGCGCCCGGCTCGACGTTCAAAATTCTCCTCGCGCTCGCCGCGTTGGACGAGAGCGTCATTACCCCCAACACGACCTTCTACTGCCCCGGCCAATTTCAATTGCCGCAGGGCGGGCGCGCGTGGCACTGTTGGCGAAGGGGTGGGCATGGGAACGTCAGCGTCGTCGATGCCCTCGCGTTTTCCTGCGATGTCTTTTTCTACAACGTGGGCCTCGAACTCGGCGTGGATCGCATCAAGACCTGGACGGACCGCATCGGCCTCGGCGTGCGCACCGGTCTCGATCTACCCGGAGAAGTCGAGGGCCTGATTCCATCCTCAGGTTGGAAAGAAGCCCTTATGAAACCCTCCCACCCCGACGAACCTTGGGAATGGAAATGGTATCCGGGCGAGACGGTCAACCTCTCCATCGGTCAAGGTTCAACAGCGGTCACCCCCCTGCAGGCCGCCGTAATGATGGCCTCCGTCATCAACGGCGGCTACCGAGTGACGCCGTTCATCAATCGGGACATGCCGACGCGGCCCTCCGAGCGTTTGTTTAGCGAAGCCTCATGGGCCGTAGTCGTCGAGGGCCTGCGCAAGTGCGTCGAAAAAGGCCCCCCCGCCCCAACCGGCACAGGCAAGGAAGCCAAGGTCGAAGGCTTCGCCGTGCTGGGCAAAACCGGCTCGGCGCAGATCGTCGGGCTCGAGCAGCACGCGCAATACGAGAACGAAGAGGACATCCCGAAGGAGATTCGCGACCACGCGTGGTTCGTCTCGGGCGTCATGGATCGCGAGCCGCCGATCGCGATGTGCATTCTCGTCGAGCATGGGCACCACGGGAGCAGCGTCGCCGCGCCCATCGCGAAGAAAATCATCGAACATTTTTACGGACGCGGGGACTCGTCCCCATTGACGATTGCCACTGCCGGAGGCGGCACATGAAATTGGTCCGCGCCGGAACGATTGACACGCACATCGGGGTGTTCAACGCGCGCGCCCTGCGCGGTGCCGATCTATTGATGCTTGTCTTCTTCTTGGGCCTGGCCACCGTCGGAATTGCCACACTATACAGCGCCAACCGAAGCCTCTCCGCGGACACGCCCTACTACCTTCGTCAGCTGATGTTCGTGCCCTTTGGCCTGGCACTCGCGCTCTGGGTTTCCTGTCTCGACTACCGCTTTCTAGTCTCGCTCGCGCCTCTCATATACATCGTCGTCGTTGGCCTCCTCGTCGCCGTGTTGCTGTGGGGCGCCGTCGTCAAAGGGGCCCAGCGTTGGATCGACCTCGGCCCGATCACCCTCCAGCCCTCCGAGCAGTCCAAGCTCGCGCTCATATTCGTGCTCGCGTGGTATCTGGGCAAATGCGGAGATCGCATCAAGCAATTGCCGTTTTTTTTGCTGACGTTCCTGATCGCCGCAGTGCCGGTCGCGCTAATTCTCAAGCAACCGAATTTGGGTACCGCGGCCTCCCTCGGCCCCATCACCGTCGCCATGCTGTATGCGGCGGGCTGCAAACGCTGGCACCTCGCGGCGTTGCTACTCACGGCCGCAGCGGCGCTGCCAATCGCGTGGGCGAGCATGCAAGACTACCAACGCCAGCGCGTCCTAAGTTTTATGGATCCGATGGCCGACCCTAAAGGCGCCGGTTATCATACGATTCAGAGTATGATCACTGTCGGAAGCGGCGGACTGACTGGCAAAGGCTACATGCAAGGCACACAGACTTACCTTAGCTACCTGCCCGAGCACCACACGGACTTCATATTTTCCCTGCTCGCCGAAGAGTGGGGATTCATGGGTGCCGCGGCGGTAGTTGCGCTCTATGGCGCATTCCTCTTGCGAGGATTGTCCTTTGCCCAACGAAGCGCGGACCTCGAGGGGGCCCTCCTGGTCGTCGGGGTCGTCACCGTCCTCGCGTTTCACGTCTTCGTCAACATCGCCATTACCTTGGGACTTCTGCCCGTGACCGGAATACCGCTGCCGTTCCTCAGTTACGGGCGGTCCTTTTACCTCACCACCGCGCTGTCCGTCGGCGTGCTCCTCAGCGTCCACGTGCAAAGCAAGTTGCGCCGCGAATGACGCCGCGCGTACCGGAGAACCTATGAAAGAATACGTCATCAATGTAAGCCCCCTCGAGACGCGAATCGCCCTCCTCGAGGACAACCTTCTAGCCGAACTCTCGGTCGAACGCCAAGAGCAACGCAGCCTCGTCGGCAACGTCTACCGCGGACGGATCGATTCCGTGATCCCCGGCATACAGGCCGCCTTCGTCGATATCGGCCTCGAGAAAAACGGGTTTCTCTACGTCTCGGACATCGCGGGCGCCGAAGGGACCGGCGATTTCGAGTTCTCAGAAGCCGTCCCAACCTCACGCAACAGGCACGCCAAAAAGCAGAACATCGATCAGATGGTCAAGAAGGGCCAGGACATCATGGTCCAGGTTCGCAAGGACACCCTTGGGACCAAGGGTGTCCGGCTCACCAATTTCGTCACGCTCGCTGGCCGCTACGTTGTATTGATGCCGACGATCACCCAACTCGGCGTCTCTCGAAAGATCGAAGACGAAGCCGAACGCGACCGCCTCAAGCGAATCCTGCGCCAATTCCGTAAGACCAAGCGTTACGGCCTCATCCTGCGGACCGCGGGCGAAGAGCAGCCGAAATCAGAACTCGAACGCGACATGACGTTCCTGGATCGCCAATGGGAGCGTATCAAGCGGCGCATGGCCCGCAAGGGCAACGGCATGCTGCTCTACGAAGACCTCAATCCAATTCTTCGCACCGTCCGCGATTCTTTCACCGAGGACATCGACAGACTTACGATCGACGACACCGACCAATACGAGCAAGTCCTCGATTTCCTGGACAACTTCGCGCCGCAACTCAAGAAGAACTGCAAGCACTACACCGCGAAACAGCCCATCTTCGACAAGTTCGGCGTCGAAGACGAAATCACAAAAGCACTTAAACGCACCGTCCAACTCAAAAGCGGCGGCTACATCTGCATCGACCAGACCGAAGCCCTCATCGCCATCGACGTCAACACCGGGCGGTTCACCGGCAAGAAAAATCTCGAGGACACCGTGTTGCGCACCAACCTCGAAGCCGCCGAGGAAATCGCCCGCCAGGTCCGTCTGCGTGACATGGGTGGCATCATCGTCATCGACTTTATCGACATGGAACTCGCGCAGAACCGGCGTAAACTCATTCAGAAATTGCAGGAATCGCTTCGCAACGACCGCGCAAAGACCACCGTATCCGAAGTCAGCGAACTCGGCATGATCGAGATGACGCGCAAACGCGTCAAACACAATCTCGTCAAAGCGCTCTCGCAACCATGCCCCTATTGCGAGGGCCAGGGCATGGTTCGTTCGGTAACGACGATGACCTTCGACACGCTGCGCCGCCTCGAATCATTCTTCTGCAAATCGAGGGAGAAGAGCATCATCCTGCAGGTCCATCCGGACGTCGCCAGAAGGCTCCGCGGCGAGAACAAAAACCTGCTCGACGACATCATCGAGGCCAACAGCCGCGAGATCGCCGTCGAATCCGTCATCGATTTCCACATCCACGACACCGCCGTCCTCAGCGCCCGCACACGGCAGGAAGTCGCGCACTACTGAGTCACGGAGAGCCGGACTACACGGCCCGAGTAGCGCTGGGATCGAACCCGTCGTAAATGATCGCGGTCACGAAGATCGCCGACACGGCCGCGATGCACACGACGACCCAGCTCGTAACAATTGCCACGATCAAATTACCCGCGATGAGGAAGGCGATCCCGCCAATGCCCGCCGCGACACCGGCAACCAGCGCCATGGCCAAGAACTTGATGATCATCAGCACGAGGTGTTTGGCGACGGCATGAAAGTCGCCCTGCATAGCGCCCTCAAAGCGTATTGGGTAGAGTAGAAACACCGCGTTCTCGATCCCAAAAAAGAGCGCGATGATAGGCAACATTGCCAGGATGGCGAGCACGGCCTGCGGGACGGCGCCCGCGGCGATTCCCGCGCCCAAAACGAACACGGCCTGGATGCATGCAACCACGAGCGTGATGCCTCCCACCTGCGCGGCGGCAACCGCGACGGGCCGTAGCGGGAGAGTTTTCAAGTAGTCAATCGCATCAAAGTCGCCTCTGAAGTCGAACCGCAACATCTGCGCGAAGATGAAGGTCATGTACGCCATTGCCCCCATTGCTATCCCCGCTCCTGCAAATCCATCTTCCTTCCCAGGGATCGGTAAGGCCCCGAGCGCGATGCCGCCCAGGAGCGCCAGAATCCCAATGTTACGGACCGATGGAGACCGTAACGCCGTCAATAATTGCCGGCGCAGTATCGGGCCGCCCCCGAAAAGACGAGGAATCGCGCGCAACGCGACGCGACCCGATTTGGCCCGTTGAAACTTTCCTACTTTTCCAGCGCGCCATTGTTTTATGCGTTCGTAGTGGGCGTGGCTCGCGGCCAGTACGATCTCCTGATGGACGGAGTCGGCCCAGACGATCGCGCCCACCACGACCGCATTCACCCCGAAGCCAGCGATCACCCAGGGCAATGCTTCAAGCCACGAAGGGGCCGCGATGACGTTCGTGAAAAGTCGAAACGGCGCGGCCGCGCCGTTCAACCATGGGGACTGGGCGGCGGTCTTGAGCGCCTCGATCGAATCAATTTCGATGCCCGGGCGAACTGCCTGCCACGCGATTAGAGCGCCAACAACTATAAACACGCTCGCGGCGACGACGCGCGCGAACGAGTACAGGCGGGCCGCGATGCCCTCCAACGTCACGGTGATGGCGGTGTTAATCCATTGGATAAAGGAAACTACCAGCATCATCGCGACCGCTACCCGAATATACGGCACGTTCGGGACCCGTACAAAAAGCGAAAAAATCATCGCCATGATGAGGTGCCCGCTAGCGCCGACCGCGAGCTTGTACAGGATCAATTCGCGCCGTAGAAACGGCGCTGGAAAAAGAAAATCAATCTCTGAGGGTGCGAAAACCAAACCTCGCTCGCCGAGACCTCCGAAGAACGTAAACACACAAAGCGCCAACATTCCGACCGGCATCCACTGGACCACGTCGACCGACATGAGCGTATCTTCCGCACGATACCTCACGAGCACGAACTGGCCGATCCACGCCGTGAACAGAAGCAGGCTGAACGCCGTAAGCAGTGCGCCGCGAAGCGTACGCGACGCGCGGAACATTTGGCGGAAACGCGCCTTCGTGCTCATCCGCCAGAGCATGCGCAAAGAAGGATGAAGCAGCGTCATGGTTCGGGAGGCGCCGCCTCAAATAGGGGCGTTCCCTCCGTCGCGCGGAAGAACACATCCTCCAAAGAAGCGTCTTCCGAAAGGCCGTCATAAGCGTCGCGCGCGCCCGATGCGCTGCCGAAGTAGAGGCCCGTGCCCTTGTGTACGATGAGAAGGTGGGTGCAAAGGTCTTCGACAAGCGCCAATAAATGCGAACTGATGATTACCGCCGCGCCGGACGCCGCCCGCTCGCGGACTGACTCCTTCATTGTCCGGATGCCCCGCGGGTCGAGCCCCGTCATCGGCTCATCGAGCATGATCGCGGCGGGATCGTGCAGGTACGCGCAACACAGCGCCAGCTTTTGCCGCATTCCGCGCGACAATTCCTGCGCGAGTGCATCGCGCTTCTCGGTCAACTCAAAAAGCACGAGCAATGCCTCGCCGCGCGCCCGGTAATCATTCACTTGATAGACCGACGCCGAAAACTCGATGTGTTCCCAGACCGTCAGCGCGTCGAACAGCTTGGGATCGTCCGGCACGTACGCCAGACGCCGCTTCGCCTCGACGGGCCGCGACTTCATATCGACCCCGGCGATCGAGATCGATCCCTCGGTTGGCGGAATGATCCCCGCGATGGCGCGTAACGTCGAGGTCTTTCCCGCGCCGTTCGGGCCAACAAGGCCGAGCACGTGGCCCGGCTCCACGCGGAACGACAAGCCCGCTACTGCGACGACCGCTGGCTTGCCCCGATAAACTTTGGTTAGGTTGACGACATCAATCATGTGTTGCTGAAAGTTTTGGTAAGCCAACCAATGAGAATCGTGTTGAGTTCTTCGGAATGTTCCTGCTGCGTCCAGTGGCCGCAATCCTGAATGACGTGCTTTTCGGTGTTGGGCGCCCATTGCTGGATGGTGTCGGCCATCGACGGCGGCAATACAACGTCATCTTCCGCGCCAACGTAAAGACACGGCATATCGATGTGGTACTTCACATTGGCCGTGTCTTCCCAATTCCGGTCAATGTTGCGGTACCAATTGATTCCGCCGGTGAATCCGGTCTTCTCGAACGTGTTCACGTAGAAGTCGAGTTCTTCAGGACTCACAATCAGCTTGCCGGGGAACGCGCTGAGATCGGCATTCTCGATCATGCTCAGCAGTTCGAAGTTGCGCTCTGGCGCGTTCGCCGGAAGTTTCGCGAACTGTTCCGCCGTCATGGGCGACTCGCGCAAAAACACGCTGAACGTCTTGCGTACGTCCTTGGCGAGCACCGCATCCGCGACGCCAGGCTTTTGAAACGCGACGATATAATTGTTCTCGCCGCGCATTTGCTTCATCAAATCAAGCGGCTTCATGGGCGAGCGCGGTATGAACGGCGTGTTCACGCCGATAACGCCCGCCACGCGATCCGGGTGCAGTAACGGCATCGACCACACGATCATCCCGCCCCAGTCGTGTCCGCAGAAGACGGCCTTGTCTATCTTGAGCGAGTCCATCAGGCCTACGAGATCGCCGCAAATGTGCCGCAGCGAATAGTCCTCGACTTTTTCGGGCCGATCGGTCAGGCCGTACCCACGCTGGTCGGGTGCGATGGCGCGAAACCCGGCCTTCGCCAGCGCGGGCAGTTGGTGGCGCCACGAGTACGCAAGTTCCGGAAAGCCATGCGAGAAAATAACGGGGAACCCCTCCCCCATTTCGTAATACGCCATGCGAATACCGTTCGTCTGCGCGTATTTCGGATCGGGAAACGAAGGCGCGGCGGCCAACGCTGCTCGAGGACGGGCAAGCGCGAGCGCGGCGGCAACGGCTGAAGTCGAAAGAAACGTGCGGCGGGTAATCATGGACGGCATCTCCGTAGTGGTGAACGGAACATCCTAGCGCAGCACGGCCTCGAATTACACAACGCGACGCCGGTCCCTGCTAACGACGAGCGCTAAACGGTGTTACTCAATCTCCGCGCGTGGCGCCTCGTCTTGGGCCTGCGCCGCGCCCGTTGCGTTCGTTTCCACGGGTAGTTCATGAATGCGATCCGGGTTCCATCCCAGCGTGAGCATCAGCACCGCAAACCCCACCACGTACGCGAGTGCGATCGACCACCCGTGCTTGATCCACGCGCCGACGGACTTCGCGTGCGGGAACATATTCGTAAGCGCGACTCCCGCCGAGGACCCAAACCAAATCATCGAGCCACCAAAACCCACGGTGTAAGCCAGCATGCCCCAATCGTAGCCGTCCTGCTCGAGGGCGAGCTTGGTGAGGGGGATGTTGTCGAAGACGGCGGAAATGCAGCCCAGCGCGAAGGCCGTCATCCACGATGCCTCGGGAAGTTCCTCGACGGGCATGAGCGATGCGCAAGCGACGAGCGCGAGAAGGAAGATGGTCCCCTTGATCGCGTTTGGGACCTCGCCCCACGGGGTCTTGGAAACGAGCGCCCCGGCAATAATCGCGACCCACACGCCCGCTGCGGGAAAGCCAATCCAAAAATTCGCGCCGATGGCGCCCGCCAAGATCAGCGCGACGATCCCCAACTTGACCCAATCGACCTTGTGATGCCCGATTTCTTCCTTCTGAATCGGCTGATACTTGTGTTGTTTGATCGAGCAAATCACCCCGAAAACCAGCAGCGCCGGCACGCCCGCGGCGAAGGCGCGGAATACTTCGGTCGGCGGCACGCCCGCGATCCACATCATGGTCGTGGTCGTATCGCCGACCACGGTCCCCGCGCCGCCCGCATTGCTCGCCGCTACAATCGCCGCGAGATATCCGATGTCCACCCGTCCCTTGAAAACCCTTAGCGCAATGGTGCCGCCTATCATCGCCGCCGCGATGTTGTCGAGAAATGCCGATATCGCGAAGATCAACGCGAGCAACACGAACCCGCCCAGCCAGTCGTCCGGAAGGAAGCGCGGAAGAATATCCGGTACCTTCGACTCCTCGAAATGTTTGGCCAGAATCGCAAATCCGAGGAGCAGGCCAAGGAGGTTGACGAGTATCGGCCACTCCTGCTCGAAGTGATGGACGACGCTGAAGTCCTCGACAAACATCAACTTCATCGCGAGCACCGAGGCAAGGCCGGTCAGCGCCACGTACATCGTGAATTCGTGGAAAAGCGCGACCCCAAGCAAGGTGATGGTGAACAAATAAAACTCGGCCCGAATCGCCGGTACCTCCGGCACGCCTTGGGCCGTTCCCGATAGCAACACGGAAACGAACACAACGAAAATGGCGAAGACACCCAGCGCCACCATAATGTTCCTGCTTATGAACATGTGTTCCTTCCCTTCGTCTGATTACGAAAATCGCTCGTAGCGCAATCACGCAACCCAAGAAGCCCCCAAGTGCTGTTCCCGCATGCCGGCGCCACCACCGCAGCGCAGTCGTCCGCGTGGCCAAATCTACCGGCCTCCCAGCAACCAAGCGAGGGAGTATGTCGAGATAACAATACCGGAGTCAAAGCGCGCTGGGCCGAGATTGGCACGCGTGCTTTCCGCAGTCGCCCCACGCCCTGTCGCGGCGAATTCTTGCGCATTCGGACTGTTCTGGCGCATAATGATTCATCGTATGTGGTAGCCCTCGCGCCCGCCAAGCCGAGGGCTTTTTATGACGCATGTGTTTAGCAGCCACTGCGAAGGAGTGCTACGAAATGCCTACCTATACTTATCAATGCACCAAGTGCGAACACTCCCAAGATGTCTTTCACCCGATGTCCGCCAAGCGGCGCGTCAAGTGTGACGAGTGCGGCGCAGCCACGCGAAAAATGCTTGGCATCGGAGCTGGCCTCATTTTCAAGGGATCAGGCTTCTACGAAACCGACTACAAGCGAAACGGCGGAGGCAAATCCGGCGACGATTCGAAATCCGAATCTTCGAAGAAAGAAGGATCGGACAAGTCCGAATCGTCATCCAAGTCCGAATCCTTGTCCAAGTCCGAATCGTCCTCCAAGAGCGAATCCTCCTCGAAGACCGAAACCTCCACCAAAAGCGATTCCTCGCCCAAGTCTGATTCGTCGTCCAATACCGAAAAATCCTCCAAGAGCGAATCGAAGCCCTCGAAAGCCGCCGCGAACGCGTAAACGCATCTTAGCGCGCCGATTGACCCCTTCCGGCGTTTCTGATTAAATCGGACGCTCCCCGGAAGGAGTTTCCGTCATGTACCGCCTCGCCCCGCTAGCCCTGTTTGTTTGCGCCCTTATCGCGCCCGCGTTTGCCCAAGGCACGCGCCTCCTGCAGCAACCCGCCATCCACGGCGACACCATCGCCTTCGTGTACGCGGGCGACATCTGGCTCGCCACCACAAGCGGCGGAGACGCACGCCGCCTAACGACCTCGGTCGGCGTCGAGGAATCTCCAGCGTTCTCGCCCGACGGCGCGAGCATCGCTTTCACCGGGCAATATGACGGCAATACCGATGTCTTTGTCGTCCCCGCCTCCGGCGGCGATCCCGAGCGACTGACTTTCCACCCGTCCGAAGATACCGTCCGCGGATGGACGCCTGACGGCAAACGTGTTTTGTTCGAATCCGGTCGCGACAATCCGCCAGCGAATGTCGGCCAACTGTGGACAATCTCTGCCAGTGGCGGCATGCCCGAGCGGCTCCCGTTTCACATGGCGTTCGACGGCGCCTACTCGAGCGACGGCGCGCGCATCGCCTATGTGCCCGTCAGCCCGGCGTTCACAGCATGGCGTCACTACAGAGGCGGCCGCACAACATCCATCCGCGTCGTGACAATGAGCGACCTCGCATACAAAGAGGTCCCGCGCGAAAACAGCAACGACTACCACCCCTTCTGGGTCGGCGGCACTTTATACTTCGTCTCGGATCGCGCAGGCACGATGAATCTCTTCACATACGAGGGCGCGAACGTCCGCCAACTCACGCGACACGACGACTTCGACGTGCAATGGGCCGATGGCGACGCCGGCCGCATCGTCTACGAACAGGCGGGTTACCTCCACCTCTACGACGTTTCCTCGGGCCAATCGCGCCAACTCGAAATCACCGTCACCGGCGATTTCCCCTGGGAGCGACCGCACTACGAAAAAGTCGGCGATGAGGTCCGATCCTTCGCCGTGTCGCCCTCCGGCGCGCGTGCCGTGTTCGAGGCCCGCGGCGACATCTTCACGCTCCCCGCCGAGAAAGGCGACGCCCGCCAACTGACCACGACCTCGAACGCGAACGACCGATCTCCAGCGTGGTCTCCCGACGGCGAAAGCATCGCGTGGTTTTCCGACCAGTCCGGCGAATACGCCCTCTACATCGCTGCGCAATCGGGAGACGGCGATCCCAAAATCATCGAATACGACGACGCCTCGTTCTACTATTCGCCTCAATGGTCGCCCGACTCGAAGCAAATCCTGTTCACTGACAAACACCTCGCCATTTGGATCGTCGACGCCAAATCCGGCAAGGCCACCCGCGTCGACGCGGACAACTACGACCACCCCGAGCGCTCGACAAACCCGGCATGGGCACCCGATTCCAAATGGGTCGCCTATGCCAAACGTCTCGACAACCAGCTCCGTGCCATCTTCGTCTATTCGCTCGATAAGGGCGAGTCGTATCAAATTACCGACGGCCTTTCGGACGCCATCAGCCCTGCCTTCGACCGCACCGGCAAGTACCTGTACTTCCTCGCCAGCACGAACTACGCCCTCAGCATCGGCTGGCTCGACATGACCTCCTACGTCGCCGACGTCACGCGCGTCCCCTATCTCGTCGTGCTCGACAAAGACGAACCCTCTCCCCTCCTCCCCGAAAGCGACGAAGAAAAACCAGGCGACGATGCGGATAAGGATGAAAAGAAAGACGACGACAAGAATGACGGCGACGAGAAGGGAGATAAGAGGAAGGAGGAAGTAGTCGACGTCACCATCGACCTCGATGGCATCGCCCAACGCATTCTCGCTATTGATGTCCCTGCACGCGCGTATCCGTTCCTCACGGCCGGCCCAGAGAAGTCTTTCTTCTACGCCGAAAGCATCCCAAACAAGGACCGCCCCACGCTCCACAAATACGACCTCGAAAAACGGAAATCCGAGGAGTTCATAGCCGACGTGAACGGCGTTGAAGTCTCCGCCGACGGCAAGAAACTCCTCTACCAAAGCGATAAGACGTTCGGTATCGTCGCCACCGACAAGCCCGCCAAGTCCGGAGACGGAAAACTCGCGACGGACAAACTCGAATCCCAGATCGACCCGTCCGCCGAATGGCGTCAAATCTATGCCGAGGTCTACCGGGTCTACCGCGACTTTTTCTACGACGAGCACATCCACGGCGCGGACTGGCCCGCCATGCGCGCGAAGTACGGGCCGATGTTGGAACACGTCCGCCACCGCGCCGACCTCACCCACGTGCTCAACATGTTCCTCGCAGAGGCTGTCGCCGGTCACACCTTCGTGGGCGGCGGCGATCAGCCCAAGCCCGGCGACGTTGCCGTCGGCCTACTCGGCGCGGACTACGAACGCGACGACGATCATTTCCGATTTGCGCGAATCTACGACGGCGAGAGTTGGAACCCCGAACTACGCGCGCCCCTGCGCGGTCCCGGCGTCGAGGTAAAACTAGGCGACTACCTCCTCGAAGTGAACGGCGCTTCCGTCACCGGCCCAAACGTCTACGCTTATTTTCAGGCGACCGCGGGCAAACAAACGACACTCAAGATCGCCGACAACCCCCGCGGCCGCGGCGAACGCGCCGTCACCGTCGTGCCCGTCGAAAGCGAGACCGGACTCAGACGCCAAGCCTGGATGGAAGACAATCGCCGCACCGTAGACAAACTCTCCAACGGCCGCCTCGCGTACGTCTATCTCCCCAACACATCCACCCAGGGCTACACCAATTTCAATCGCTACTACTTCGGCCAACAGGATCGCAGCGGCGCGATCATTGACGAGCGATTCAACGGCGGCGGCTCCGTGGCCGACTTCATGATCGACCTCATGGATCGCCCCCTGCTCAGCTACTGGGCCACGCGCAACGGCCGGCCCTTCCCCACGCCCAACGCGGCGATCTTCGGGCCCAAGGTCATGATCATCAATGAATACGCCGGCTCCGGCGGCGACTTCCTCCCCTGGGCCTTCCGCGAACGCGGCATCGGCAAGCTCGTCGGCAAGCGCACCTGGGGCGGCCTCATCGGCGTTTTCGACTATCCGGTCCTCATCGACGGCGGATTCGTCACCGCGCCCCGCCTCGCGATCTACTCCAAAGACGGCGAATGGATCGTCGAAAATGTCGGCGTCTCCCCCGACATTGAAGTCGAATTCACCCCCGCCGACTTCGCCGCCCACCGCGACCCCCAACTCGAACGCGCCATCCAAATCGCCCTCGATGACCTCGAGAAAAATCCCGTCCACAAAACACCAAGACCCGCGCCGATAGACCGGACTTCGAAATAGCGAGTACCCGCGAGCGATGACGCCAATCGTTGCCGGGCGCTACGGTGCCGCGTCTACCTGAATCTCTTCAGGCGGGACAATGACTACCTCCCCGTTCTTTTGTATCGCGATCGGATGTCCGAGAAGTTTGTGTTGCGCAAGGGCGGATCGGACAGCCTGTCGAGCGGCACGCTGTATCTCGCCGGGGTTCGTCACAGGAGCATCGGGTGGAGCGCTATTGCGTGGGCCCATCATGAATTATCCGAAGAATGACATTCCAACTCTGCGGTTGTAGTATACATTCCTCACCATCTTTTCCTCCATGCGCAATCAGAACGGGTCCCGTTTGATCGGAGTTATCGTAAATTTGCCACGTGTCCAGGAAGGAACGATAAAGCTCGAAAAAGTTTTTCACCCCACGGTAGTAGCGCCTTCGAACGGTGTCGGCCGGGACACTATGGCCCCCTGCCTTGACCCGGGCCTGCACACGGGCTACGGCAAGTTGTGGGCTTCTAAGCCAAACGAAAACCAGGTGGCAGTGGTATCCGGATTCGACCAGACTTCGTAACCACGGCGAAAAGCTTCGGCTCGCCAGCGTCGTTTCGAAGGCGAAATTCGCTCTCTTGGACGCCAAGTCTCTCAATCGAGTCAGCATAATTCGCGCCGCTTCCAGCTCAGCTGTTTGCGGTGCGAATCCTGAAAGGCCCGAAGCAATTACGTCAGCGTTCACATATGTGTCCAACCCGAATTGGCCTTGGACTATTCTCGCCGATGTCGTGCTCTTCCCCGCGCCGTTAGGACCGGCGATTATCACCACGGTTGGCATGAAGAAGGGAATGGTATCCGTCGCTGCCTTGAGAGTGTCACCGTCGGAATACACCAGTCAACATGAGAATCCGGGTTAGCGCGGAAAAGTTGCGGTCACGGTGAAGCTATTTTCCCCTGAAGCTATTTTCCCCTTGACAGTACGGGGTACACGAGGACTAGGATCGCGTCCCGCGTTCACGGTTGGACGCACATATCGGCGCGCCGTGTCGCGGTCCGGGGCGAAAGCCCGCGTTGAGTCCATCGAATGCGTTTCCAATGCGTTCTCAAATCGTTCGACTATGGGAGCCAGAACATTGCGATCATTTGGCCGAATCGCCCCCGGCGCGGCGTTGGTCGTGCTGGCAACCGTGCTCACGGGGTGTCCAGTACCGAACGGGTCGCCCGCCACCGAGAACATCGCGCAGGAGTGGAACGCCCTCTTGCGCGACGCCATCGCCGCCGCAGGCCAGGGTCCCACGATCGAATCGAGGACCATGTTCCACGCCTCGGCGGCGATGTATGAAGCCTGGGCCGCGTATGACCCCATCGCCACGGGGTACTTCACCGGCAGCCGGCTCAAACGGCGGGCCAACGAACGGACACTCGCCAACCGCGCCGAGGCGATCAGCCACGCGGTGTACGGTATCTCCAAACATCGCTTCGGCGACTCCGCAAAAGGCACGCAGTTGGCGGCCGCCTTCGACGCCATCGTCGCCAAGATGCAACGCCACGACTACCTCGATCCGAGTGGCGAACCCAATCCTTCGAACGCGCAACGGCTAGGCAGCCTCATCGCCGAAATCGTCCTCGACTACGCGGCCAATGACGATTCGAACGAAGAGAACGGCTACGCGGACACCTTTGGATACGTTTCACTCAATACGCCGATCATTCCGACGGAAGCCGGCACAAATAACATGGAATTCGCAAACCATTGGCAGGAAATCATCGCCGAAGGCGGCGCGCAACAGCACTACCTCACGCCGCATTGGGGTTCGGTCACGCCGTTCGCGCTTCCCAATTTCAATCCCGTCGCGCTTCGAATCGATCCCGGACGCATGCCCGAATTTGGTACCGATACCCAACAAGGATTCATCGACGACATGGTCGAAGTCCTTCGCTTCAGCAGTCTCTTCGATCCCGCGGACGGGCCGGGTTCCTCGGGCGTCAATCTTTCTCCCCGCCTTCGCGGCCTCGGCACGCCGGGATACTCCGAGGCCGAGGGTCATCCGATCAATCCCTATACCCGCGGACCCTACGGGGACAATATCGTGCCACTCGGCGACTACCTGCGCGCCATCTCGACAGACCACGACGGCCTCGAATACGGCACGCCCACGCCCTGGTGGAACGAGGTTGCGGCGAACATCATGAGCGGCCAAGGCGTCGTGTCGCGCCGAGCGGCAAATAAACCCCGGCCTGCCAATCTCGAATACGACGTCAAACTTTTCTTCACGCTCAACGCCGCGCTCCACGACGTCGCCATCGCCATTTGGGACATCAAGTTCGTCTACGACAGTTGCCGCCCGATCTCCGGAATTCGTTACCTGGCGGACATCGGTCTTTTGCCCATCGAGGAAGGTTTCGTGGAAATTATCCAACCGGGCGACCCGCTCGCCGGCGAAACCGGCGAGAACATCGGCAAGATAAAAGTCCGCGCGTGGGCCGAGCCAAATCAAGGCGTCCAATGGATGCTCGGAACGGAATGGGTACCCTACTGGCCGGCCAATTTCGTCACGCCACCCTTCCCCGGCTATTGCTCGGGCCACTCGGCCTTTTCCCGCGCCGCCGCGGAAGTCCTCACGGCGATGACCGGCGATCCGTTTTTCCCCGGAGGCTTGGCGGAACTACCCGTAGACTCCCTGCGCTTCGAGGACGATCTCTCCGCGCCCATCACGCTCCAGTGGGCCACCTACCGCGACATGGCGGACGAAACCGCACTCGCGCGCGTCACCAGCGGCGCCCACATCCCCAGCGACGTTCTCGCATCGAGGCCCATTGGCGCTCAGATCGCCGAGATGGTGCTCGACCTCACGCACGATTATTTCGGGGGACGCGGCGTCGCGGTGGCGAAAGAGTATCGCTGAGCACCGGGACCGACCTCCACGTCACTTGTCCAATTTCAGGTGATACAGCGTAAACGCGTATTGGTCGGCGATCTCCTCGATCGTCTTCGTCGTTGGTTTCCCCGCGCCGTGGCCCGCGCGCGTCTCGACGCGAATCAACACCGGTGCGTTCGGATCCGCCTGCGAGCGTTGCAGCGCGGCGGCAAACTTGAACGAATGCCCCGGCACCACGCGGTCGTCCGTGTCGGCGGTCGTGACTAATGTCGGCGGATACTTCACGCCCTCTTTGATGTTCTGGTACGGCGAGTACGCATAGAGTGCTTTGAACTGCTCCGAATCGTCCGCCGATCCATAGTCATCGACCCAGAATCGCCCCGCCGTGAACTGATGGAACCGCAACATGTCCATCACGCCCACCGCCGGAAGCGCAACGCCGAACAACTCCGGCCGTTGCGTCATCACCGCGCCCACCAACAGCCCGCCGTTCGAGCCGCCCTGAATCACGAGCGTCTCCGGCGAGCAATACTTATTCGCGGACAAATACTCCGCCGCCGCGATGAAATCGTCAAACACGTTCTGCTTATTCAGCTTCGTCCCCGCTTGATGCCACTCTTCCCCGTATTCGCCCCCGCCGCGCAGGTTCGCCATCGCGTAGACGCCGCCTCGTTCCATCCACGCAAGTCGGCTTGTCGAGAACGCAGGCGTCATGGAAATGTTGAATCCGCCGTAGCCATAGAGCAGCGTCGGTGCCTTGCCATCGCGCGCGACCGACTTCTTGCGCGTGATGAACATGGGCACCTGCGTGCCGTCTCTGCTTCGGTAAAACACTTGCTCGACGATGTAGTCCTCGGGCTTGACGTCCACCTTCGCCTCGCGCATCAGTGTGGATTGGCCCGTCATCATGTCGTGGCGGTAAATGCTTGGCGGCGTGACGAAACTCGAGAACGAGTAGAACGTCTCCGTGTCGGAGCGCTTTCCCCCGAACCCCTCCGCCGTACCAATGCCCGGCAGCTCGATGTCGCGAATAGGCGCCCCATCGACTGAATGGATCGCCACGAAAGTCTTCGCGTCACGCAAGTACTCCGCGATGAAATGATTGCCGACGAAGCCGACTCCCGTCAGCATGTCCTTCGTCTCGGGAATGACATCGCGCCACTGTTCCCGCTCGGGCGTGCGCGTATCGATTGCTATCAGTTTTCCGCGCGGCGCGCTGTTGTTCGTCCGGAAATAAAAGACCGGCCCGTCATTCCCCACGAACGTGTAGTCGTGCTCGAAATTATCGATCAAATTGACAAACGCGCCGTACTCCTCGCAAAGGTCCCTGTACTTCACGCGATATCGATCGTCCGTGCCTACCCAAACCGTCAGCACGAGGTATCGCCCGTCCTCGCTCGCATCGATATTGAAGCCCCACTCCGGGTGGTCCGGCTCCTCGAATACCAACACGTCGTCCGATTGCGGCTGACCGGGACGGTGAAAATAGACCTTCTGGTTGTAGGTCAATTCTTGAAACTTCTCGCCCTCTTTCGGCTCGTCGTAGCGTTGATAAAAGAAACCGCGGTTATCGCGCGCCCAGGTCGCGCCGCCGTATTTCACCCATTTGATCTCGTCCGCCAACACGTTCCCCGTCTTGATCTCCATCACGCGCCACGTGTTCCAGTCCGAACCTCCCTCGGCCACGCCGTATGCCACCCACTTTCCATCGTCGTTGAACGCCGTCGCCGTCAGCGCCACCGTCCCGTCCGTCGACCACGTGTTCGGATCGATCAGCACCCGCGGCGCCGCGTCGAGCGAATCCATCACGTACAGAACCGACTGGTTCTGCAGGCCGTCGTTCTTGTAGTAGTAATACCGCCCGCCGACCTTGAACGGCGCGGAATACTTCTCATAATTCCAAAGTTCCGTCAACCGCTTCTTGATCGCATCGCGGTTCGGCAGCGAATCGAGCTCCGCAAACGTGACCTCGTTCTGCCGCTTCACCCAGTCCGCCACCTCCGGCGAAGTCCGCGCGTCGTCCTCCAGCCAACGATACGGGTCCTTCACCTCGACGCCGTGATACGTGTCCACATGGTCGGTCCGCTTCGTCTCCGGATACTTCACTCCATCCCCCTCCGCGCGCGCCATGGGCAACAAAATCATTCCCACTACGCTCAAAATACGATTGCAAGTCATCGAATATCCTTCCCAGTGCCTGTTCGCTTTGTTCAAGCGCCGTAGGCGCGAAAGCATTGTAGCTTGGCGCGTAAGCGCCAAGATTATGCGCAACAGAGATCAAGCCCCATCGGGGCGAAAGAATGACCTGACGTAGGAACCGAAGTCAGCTAAGGACCGGCCTCAACTCCGCCTCGTTCTGCTTCAACCACCAAAACACGTCCGCCAAAACATCATCGACGCTCTTCTCCGGACGCCAACCCGTCCGCGCGGAAATCTTGCCATTATCCGTCACATAAATCGGCACATCCGCCGCGCGCGTCTCCGGCACGGACGCGATCTCCAGCGTCCTGCCCGATAGTCCCGCGCACTTTTCCGTCAACTCACGTAACGATACCGCGTTCTCCGCGCCCCCACCCACGTTAAAAACCTCTCCCCGATACGCATCGAGCTGCTCAATCTGAATAAGCACAAGCCGCAACAAATCGTCGACATGCAACACATCGCGAACTTGCTTCCCCGCTCCACCGTATCCAATGTACGACAGCGCCCCGCCAAAATGGTGTCGCGCTGCCCAAAGCGTCACCACGCCCTGATCGACCTTGCCAAACTGCCCCGGCCCCGCGATCACGCCGCAACGGTCAATCACCGCCGGAATCCCATACTGCGCGGAATACTCCTGCAATAGCAGTTCCGCCGAAAGTTTGGTCGCGCCATAAATCGAGCGCGGCCCATCGAGTGGAAACGTTTCCGCCACGCCCCGTGCCGACGCGCCCTCAAACGGCTGAGCGTCCGTCAATTCAAAACGCGTCGGCGTCTCCACATACTGCAGCGCCGCGAGTTTCTCAATCGGATACACACGGCTGGTCGATAAGAATACGACGCCCGCCTTCTGTTCACGCGCGTACTCGAAACAGTTGATCGCGCCCACTAGGTTCGTATCGATCACGTATCGCGGCGACGAAGTAATCCCCGCCTGTACCGACGGCTCCGCGCTACATTCAATGACCAGTTCAACCGGCCCAACGGCATCAAGATCGGCGGGATTGCGCACGTCCCCCCGAACAAACTCAACCCCCGCCGCCGCCAACCGCGGTGGATTCAACTCCGAACCGCGCCGGTGAAGGTTATCCAGCGCAACCACCCGCGCGCCCGGATACGCCCGCTTAAGTCCAAGCGCAAGATGCGCCCCGACAAACCCC
>CAYXRK010000038.1:0-30222 GCA_964467615.1 uncultured Nitrospirales bacterium
ACTTGACCGCGCATTGTTCTCCCATTACCAGTCGAATCTTTGATGTAATCTCAGCAAGTTTTTGCGCATGCACATCAGCGGGCAGTTCCACGGGTTCGCTCAACGCGACGCGAACGGTGACCGAATCGAAATCGTCCTGAACCACTTGATAACGGCGAATCCATCCCTCGTTAAGCACCACCCCGACCAAGTGAATCAGATACTCCGGCGTCACGATGCCACCATCACGCAACAGGAACGGATCGGTCACGCGTCCGACCACCCGCTCGAGGGTTGTCCATTGCGGGCCTGAACCGGCGAGCGCGGCGGCCCGGACCGCCATGTCCCCAATGCGGTAGCGTATGAGCGGCATGGCCTTGTTGACGAGATAGGTCACTACTACCTCGCCGGGTTCACCCGGTGGCGATGGCGTTCCGTCGGGTCGCAGAATCTCAACGTAGTGCGTGAAATCGACAACGCATAGTCCTCCGCCGGGCGAGAACTGCGAGGCGATGTCGCCCACCTCGCGCGTTCCGTAACGATTGAACACAGGGGCGCGGAACACGCGCTCGATCGTTTCCCGCATGTGCGGATGCAGCGTGCCGGCGGAGGTCAATACGGACCTTGGCGAATGCACCTCGATCCCATGTTCTTCCACGAACCGTGCGAACTCGTAAATACTCGTCGCGTACGCTTGAATCTGCACGGGCCGAAACTCGTTGATCCGTTCGACGTAATCCCGCATGTTGTCCGCCCGCATGCGGAATGCGTTCAGCCACTGCTCGTTCTTCAGCCACCGTTTCAGTCGGACCTTCCAAGTCTCATCGCCGACGAAAAGGTCGCGCTCGGATCCCCACAAGAAGGTTTGGCGCGACCCAATCGGCCTTCCGCTCCACTCGTCGAACAGCATGCGGATCGCGCGAATCCAATGTTTGCATTCTCGATCCTGGATAAAGCGCGTGGGCTCGCCGGTCGACCCGCCGCTCGTGTTGACGAACCACTCTCTGCCGCCCAAATCGTCGGATTTAAGCGACTCATAGTGTTTTCGCAAACCGTCTTTATCGAGGAGGGGGATCTTCGCAAAGTTGTCGAGGCGAATCTCTCCGGTCGCCGTGATCACGTCTGCGTTGCGCAACACTTCCCGATAGTAGGGAACCCTTGTTCCAGCATGACGCAACAACTCCGTCAGCCGTTGTTGCTGGAGGGCCACGACTTCAGCGCCGTCCGCCCGCGCAAAATCGTTCAACGTGTTGTAGCGAGACAGGCCCCCGAGCACCCCTTCCGCTAGTTTCACCAATCCCCGGTGCGCGGTTTCAGCGATCGTCATCATTGAAGCTTAGCAAAACCGCCCCTGCGCAGCGCGGCAATTCGACCAATTCACGGGATCATCGACTAAAGAAGGCCACGAGCTGCTCCGGCCAGAACGTTGTCCGCATACGAATCATGCGCACGTTCACGTTGACCGGAAACAAGCTCCGAAAATCGCGCGCGGACAACAACCGGACTTGTTTCATGTAGTCGACCCGGCCCTGGTCCGCGAACGCCTTAATCACCCGTGCCCGGACGGGCCAAGGTAGATAGTGAATGAACGGCAACGTCATGTGTTGTTCGATCGGAAACCAATAGTTCGGCGTCGTCAGAAACCCAGTTTTGGCCACGCGCACCATCTCCCAAACGAACCGGCGCTGCTGGTCCTCCGAACCGACGTGTTCAATTACGGCGTTCGAGAATACCGTATCGAACGCGTCGTCGCGAAATGGAAGCACGCAGCCGTCGGCTTGGATGCATCGCACATTCGGAAACAAACGACGAAGCGGTGCCGCGTTGATTAAGGTAATCGCCGTCACGTCGTAGTCGTTCGCGTGGCGCCGCTCGAGCATGTTCTCGAATTCATTCACGTTGTTCGGGTTCGCGCCGACGTCGAGTATCTTCGCGCCGCAGCGAAGTCCCGTCAGTTCAAAGAAAAGCTCCAA
The DNA here is from genome assembly GCA_964467615.1 of uncultured Nitrospirales bacterium. GTDB lineage: Bacteria > Hydrogenedentota > Hydrogenedentia > Hydrogenedentales > CAYXRK01. The sequence goes on from CAYXRK010000038.1 coordinate 1,953, forward strand.
TTTCTTCTCGCGGGATCGCTGGTACAATCCACGGAGCCGGCGCATCACAACGCGCTGCACATCTATCATGGCGCGCTTGACTCCACCCGGGCCGGGTTGGGAACGGCGAGCCACGCTGAGAGGTCCCGGCCGATCAATTGTCCCAGCAGTCGCACGTCGTCGCGAAAGCTATCGGCCAACTCGGCCCGCAGCCCGGCGGAGATCGGTGCACGCGCCTCGCGCTGCCTATTGAGTTCGCGGACTGGTTCCAAAATGCGAAGGCGCTGAAATCCCGTTACGGCCTTGATAGTGCGAGTCAACTGTGGAATCGGCCAGGGGGGCCGTTGGGTGAATTCTCCAAGGACACGAAAACGATGCGTTCGATTTTCGTTGACCCTCGGGAACTCGGTGCGGCCGTCCGATTTCAGTCCGAGAAACCGCAACGTTTTCTCGTATTCGCTCTTGGTGTTTGTCCGAAAGTCATCGAAGAGAATGACGTGTACTTTCTCTTTTCCCGCAACGCCGAACGCCCGCTCGACTTGTTCTCCCAGTTTGCCGAACGCCTCGTAGTCCAGCAATTCGGCGTGACGGTAGCGCCGCGGCAAGCTTCGCCCCTCGCGCCGTTCCATGCGCAATCGCCAAGCCCGCTCGAAATCAGGTTCGTCCTCATCGGCGGCATAGTAGCGTTGCGCGTGCCAGGCATGGACCAATTCAATTGGGTTTCGAAGCATCACTATTAGTTTCATTTTCGGTTCGTATTCAAGAATCTTGGGAATGGCGGCCCTGCTGTATAAATAGCCCGTGGATGCCTCGCCCACCGCGGCATGCTCTGACGTCGCCTTCGCGAATAGTTGATGGTACGCGGCCTCCGTCTTCGTAATGCGCAGCAAATCAAAATCTTCCGCGAAATAGTGCGGCTCTTTGGGATCGCTCACGAAAACGTTTGGGTGGGCGCGGAGATACTCGCTCAACGCGGTCGTCCCGCATTTCGGCGCCCCGACGATAATAAAATTAGGCCGCTTCACGGCAGTTCCGCCTCGGCGAGTTGTATCTCGAGGCCCCGCCTCGATTCGCGATAGCGCCACAGCAAGAACGCCGCGCAAGCCATCGGGAAGCCCCCGAACATGACCGTCCATACGCTGTGGAGCAGTAAGTGTTCATTCAGCCACGCCAGTTCCATCGACCGTCTCGCGAAAAATACGACGATGCCAATCCCCAATCCTGACCCAGCGGCGAGCAGCACAAAAGGAAACGTCGCCCGGAACAGTCCGCTGCACGCCTTCGGCAGAAATCGATATCCCACGATGACCGAAGTCAACACCCACGCGACTTGCGCCCAGGCGATTCCGACCAGGCCGGCGCCGGAAATGAACGCCCACATGTAGGCGACGTGCAGGATGCCCAGCGCGGCCATCTGCGCCGCGGCGGATTGCGCGCGGTTCAATGCGTAATGCGGCGAGCGCAACACCGTTACGATGCCGTTGACGGGCAACGCAAGCGACAACAAGAAAAGGACCAGCCCGAATGATTGCGTTTGGTCCGGCTCCAGAACGTGCAACGAAGTGAGCACGCCCGCCATGTCACTCGCTCCAAATGCGACGCAAAGGTACGATACTGATCCGAGAATTACGCAGTAGCGCATCGCTTGACGCATCGTAGCGTTCGCGCCCTCCGAATCACCGGCGGCAAAAAGTCTCGACAGCCGAGGGTGGTTCGCCACACCGACGCTACGCAGGGTGACGACAAAGAGCACGCTCACGACCTGCTGCGCCGCCGAGAAAATCGTTACGGCGCCGGGCGCCACGCCCGATGCAAAGGCCCGTTGTAAGACCTGCGGCGCGAAATTGACCGCCGACGCGAAGGTGGGTCCCACGCCCTGGAGAAGCGCCTGTCGATACTCCGGCCCGGAAAAGCGCATGCGTAGTCGCCACCTGAAGTCGGTCCGCAGGCTGAGCGCGAGCAGATAGAAGAATTGAGCTACGCAGCCGCTCGCGAAACCAATCCCGGCGGCAAGGATTCCGAACCGCGCCGACGTAACAAGTACGACTGCCGCGATTACCGCGTTGCGCAGCGCTTCCGCGCCGGCGGTGCGGCCGAACACCCCTCGCGAATTGAGATGGCTCATGAGAATCTCGCACGGCGCCACCAGCGCGATGCCCAGGGCCGTCACGCGGAACATGCTCGAGCATTGCGCGAGTGCGTCTCCCGTCAGACCCCACCCTACGAGCCCCATGACGCCCCCCGCCCCCAGGTACGCCGCGCCATAGACCAGCAGACCCGCCAATAGCGAGTGATGCAACATGACCGAAAGCAACTCGTCATTCGAGCGCGTCCGCTCACCGTCAAGCTGCGCCATCGCCGGTATCAACACCTGCGGCACGGTCCCATGAGCTACGACTTGGAAAAAACGAGGCAGCGCTATCGCCAGAAAGTACGCATCCGTCGCCTCACCCGCTCCGAAACGATAGAGAACCAGGCCCATCGCAACAAGGGCCGATATCGCGACTACTGCCGACGCGATCGAGACCGTCGCGGAATCTCGCGCTAGTGAGCGTTGTGCCATGCTCTAACTTCTTGCGTGCGAGGCAACGCCAACGTCACGCGAAACATCAAGCCACGGGTGCCGGCCTGGCGTCCAAGGCACGTTTGAGTTCGAACACAAGTACCGACACGCATCCCACAAACCCGCCAACAATACCGCCCGCGGCCAAACGATACAGTAGGCCAATTCCACTCGATTTTTCCGGGATCACCACTTCGCCGACGATGCGTATGTCGCTCGAGTTGCCAAGCTTGGCGATCTTTGATTTCTCCAGCGTTCGAGACGCCAAATCAAACCCGCGCCGGAGCGATTCGACCTTTCTAAGTAATCGGTCCTGTTCAGTGTTACGCGATACATACGTTTCATTGTCGGTGCGAATAGCTGCCTTAAGCGTTTCGAGTTCACTCGCGGCGGACATCTTTTCCTGCTCGAGGCCCTGGAGATTCGAAGACGCCATGACCTCCTTCTCGCGAAACGTCGTGTAGTTGGGATTGATTTGCTCCGTCTTCAATCCCGATTCCGGGCCCAAAGGCTTCGTGGACGCATCGGCCCCGCGCGGCGACAACCAATACGCTTCGTCCGGAGGCGCCTTCCACAACGTTTGGATCGGGACCTCCTTCGCCAATTCGGCCTGCACGCTTTCGAGAGAAGCGCGTGCGCCCTCGGCTTGCACCGTAAGCTCGGTTACCCGTTTTTCCAGGTTCGTGGCCTCGAGCTCTTTCCCTTCAATCTGCGCCTTCATTAGCCGAAGGTTCCACTCCTTCTGAAATGTATCAAGCGCGTCCTCCGCGGTAATGAGTTCGGTCTCCGAACCAGTATAGGTCCCGCTGACCAACGCGTAGCTTTCATCAAGTCCCGCGTTCATGACAATGTCGACTTGTTCCTTGAAAGTCTTCGCCCAAGTTGACGCCAGCGCCGCCGCAGTCTCTGGAGATAACGCTGTCACGGAAAGCGTAATTGCCGGCGAATACTGCGTCCCGAAGGTCGCCGTGCGGCTCCCGAGCGGCGTGAGGCGCGCGTCCGTACTCTCTTCCAGTTCCTCGATCGTAATGTCCTCAACATTCGCGTCGCGAAGCACCGCGGCCATCAGTTGCTTCGATTCCGCCAACGTCTTGTACGCTTCCATCGGCAGCGTACGCGGCATCAACTCCCCCATGCTCTGCTTCGGCATCGCTGCGTCCGTCTCTTCGGAGGGCAACTCTTTGAACGGAGGGGGTAGGATCAACACATTTGCCGTCGCTTCGTACGGCTGTGGAACTATCGGCGACGAAACCAGGCCGAGCAATACCCCGGCAGCCGTTGCCCCCACGATAACTTTCCAGTGAGAAAGTAGCGCGAACGCGTAGTTGAGTTGTTGTTGCGGTTCTATAGCAGGCATTCAGAGATCTCGGCGGATCGCCCGGTGGAACTTATGAAGCGGCAGTATAGTTCAGCATTGAGCTTGGGATAAAACTACGCTCCAACCCGGACCTTCCCATGCCGAACCAGGATCGCCAGCGTCCCGGAAACAATCAACAGCAATCCGTCCATTAACGAACTTCTGAAACGAGGCTTCGTTGCCGCCGCGCACGAAGACGGTGTTGGCTCGTCGTCCGTTAGGAGGCCGGCAAACTCCACGCTGCGAACCACCTGCTGTCCCGCGTCGTCATTTCCGACCTGATTCAGTTCGAGACAACCTCGGCTAATCGAATAATCCTCGACCGTGCTTCTTACGTAAATCCCTTCGACAATCCCCGTCTCTTGATTGATGATCGGCGATCCTGAATTCCCGTGGGAACCGTCAAAATCCGCCACGAACCACGCTACAAGCCGGTTGTTTACGTAGATTCCACTCTCGGCGCCGAACCCTATTTTTTTCGGAAGCCCGAGCGGATGGCCGATGACCCCCAACCTGGCGTCGTTCGGGACAATGCCCTCGGTTCGCAACGTTAGCGGCGCGGCGCCCGGTGCCGTGATGGGGCGATCCGTCTCCACGATCGCGTAGTCGATGAAACCGTTGTTGGTCGCTTCGACAATTCGGTCCACCGAATACACGTTGTCGGCGGACACGATCGTGGGTGCTGTCTGCGCGTCGATCATGTCGAACCCGAATACGATGCGCACGTCGAGGGTGTCGTCGCCGATGATGCAGTGGCCAGCCGTAGCGACGAGTTGCGGCGCGACCATGAATCCCGTGCAGAACGAAAGCACCGGCTGCCCCGCGAAGGGTTCGTCTTCGCAAAGCAGATACTCCGGAAGAACCTCCGGGTACACAATCGTGTAGCTGCCGTCGCCGTTGTCGACGAGATACTCCGCGGATACCAATGCGCAAACGCCCATCGCCATCGCGCGTATCGTCGGATCGGTTTCTTGGAACACGTCGATCCTGTCGTCCGTTCCGTAAATCTCCTTCTCGGACGCGGCCGCGGTTACCCAACTCGCCGCCCAAACGAGCACCACGATGATTGTGGTGGCGACCCCATTCAAGAATAGTACCGCCACGCCCAAAACAGGAACGGCAACGAAAGCAGGAAGACCCCGCTGACAATCGCCAACACCCGCAGATCAGGGTCTTCCCACCAGGATTTCTTTGTCTCTTTTGCCATTTTCGCGCCGCCTCGCCCGCAATAATATCGGCTTGCATGTGAAAATCCCAAGTTGGCCAATCTATTCGGGCCGGCTACATTCCGGCGCCCACCGATCAACCGCGCCCTGTTTCTCCTTACAACGCAAACGGCAACCGCGAAAGGGATTGCGCAAGGACGATGGTGACATCGACGCGCGAGGGTGAGTAGTATCGTCGTTGGGGCCAGTTTATGGGGGGCGTGTGATGAGTGCTTGCCGAAATCGGCGGAACGTCACGTCATGGAGCAAATAGTTTTTTTTGCGCCGTTGGCGGTCTATCTCCTGGTTGTCGCAGGGGTGGCGCTTTCGTCGCGCATCCGCAACGAGGATTCGGAATACTTCTTCGCGTCGCGGAGTTTGAGCGCGCCGAGGGCCATCCTCTCGGTGATCTCGTCCGAGACGTCAGTGGCGACGACGGTGGTGTTTCCCGCCGCGGGGCTGGCGGGCGGCTTCGCACTGATTTGGCTGTTGGCGGGGTATATCACCGGGCGGAGCATTGTAGCGCTGTTCTATTTGCGCAAGTTGTACCACTCATCCCGGCTGACGATTTATCAGACGATGAGCGCACGGCACCGGATTCTGGAGTGCGCCTATCTGCTCGCGAAGTACATCTCCGGCGGGGCTCGCTATTTCGTCGGGGGCTATGCGTTGCACCAGGTGCTCGGCGGGCCGACCGCGTTGTGGATCGTGTTGGTCGCGGTGTGCGTCGCGGCGTACAGCCTGACGGGCGGGCTGCGCGCGGTCGTGGTGATGGACCAAGTCCAGAGCGTGCTCATCGTCGGGACGGGTCTGTTTTTGTGCGTCTATCTATTGCGCCAGACGCAGGCGGACGCGTTTCGCTTCCCGGTGTTCGCGGACTGGGACCCGTCGCGCTATACGTTCGCGCCAATCGCTTTTCTAGGCGGAACGATACTCTCGATTGGTTCGCACGGCGCGGACCAGGACCTGTTGTTGCGGATTCTCGCGACGCGAAGTTTTCGTGAGGCGCAGCGCTCGCTGATAATCTCCGGGTTCGGCGCGGCGACGTTGATCAGCCTATTTCTGGGCGTCGGCTACCTCCTGCAGTTCAGCGGGGCGGAGGGACTCGATCCGAAATCGCCGCTTGCGGACTACATCATGCAGGGCGACCTCGTGTGGTTGCAGGGCCTCTTTGTGGTATTGCTCGCGGCCGCGGCCATGTCGTCGCTCGACTCCACGATCCATTCGACGGGGGCGATTTGGAAATCGATGATGGGTTCGACTCGACCGGGGCGGGTGTGGTCGGCCTTGTCGTTAATCATCATGGTCGGGTCCGCGATCGGCTTCATCGCAATCGCGGACCGCCACGCGGATTTCCTGTCGTTGTGCATGGGTTCGATGAATTACGTGAACGGCGGTCTGATCGGCGTGTTCACCGTGTTCACTTTTTTCCCGGCGCGGCTGACGGGGCTGAGCGCGGGCGCGGGGCTTATCGCGGGTCTGTTCACGACGACGATTTGCGAATGGGCGTTCGACGGCCCGGTGCCCTGGACCTACACTATCGTGTTGTCGTCGACGGCATCGTTTGTTGCGGCGTTCGTTGGCAGTTGGTTTGGCCCTGTGAGGTAGGCGACGGGGGCCGACGGGGCCTGATCGGCGGGCTGGTTCCTCGGCGTTGAGTGAGGGTGATCTTACATTTGCGGCCACATCCAGCGGATGTGGCCTACTGCGACGACGCGGAGTCAGTCGGCGACCCGATATTTTCGAGTTAGGAATGCCGCGGCGAGAAGTAGTGCGGCGACGTCTACGTAGGGGACGCTCGGGTGTGGCGCGGCGGGTGACGCGGCGCAACCCTCACCCTCACCTTCTCCCTCACCTTCACCCTCGCCTTCCCCTTCGCCTTCACCCTCGCCGCCAGTCGGAACTCCGGGGTCAACCACCGTCAACCGCACCACGCCGTCCACCACTTCCGCGTTACCTTCAAAGCCTTCGGGCGCAACGGGGAAACTGACGCTGGAGAAAGCGCCGGTAACGCCGCCCGTGAATTGCACGAGTTGCAGTTGCTGATTTTCAGTCAGGACAGTGTCCGTGGGAATTTCCACGATTAGTTCGCCGGACAGCGTGGTTGCGCCCAGCACTTCGAGCGCGGGCATGGAGGGATCGTCCACTTCGATGATCAGCATGCCTTCCGGGCCGAGGGTAAGATTTCCGTCTATCGTCGCCGGGCCGGGGTCCTGCTTGTCTTCATCGCTGGCGGGAAGAATCCGAAGTTCGCCGTCCACGGTCAACTCCGTCGGCTCTTTCGGGCCGACACGAGGTCCTGTCACCACGCCACCGCGTTCCACAAGAAGCTTGCCCAACGCGCCTTCTCGTATGGTCGGCGAGACGAGGCGTCCACGGGTTTTGACCGTGACGATGCCAAAGGCGAGGGATTCGCCAATGCTCACCAGATCAGGCCCAAAAACGAGGCAGTCACGGCCCACAACCAGGCTGCCTCCGTTGCTGAGACCGACGGGATCTCCAGTGCTACCGACAAAAATATTATTGTCAGCAAACAAAGTCGAAGCCGCACTCGTGGTGACGATGCCGTTGCCGCGCACGCCGATATTCAAATCGCGGACGTCCATACTCCCGCCAGTCATGTCAATGTTACCGAAACCATCCAGACCGACATCCGCCGTCGTGGAGATCTCCACGTACCCATCCACGCCCACTTCCAATTTCCCCTTGGTGCCACTCTGTAACCCCAAGGTGAGGCTGTCTGCGGACATAGATGCACCGTTAAAAACGGAGAGGATACCGTCGCCGGTCCCGGCCCCGGACGTCCCCAACGTAACCGGACCGTCGCACTCGAAAACGGAGTCGGTATCCTCTACCGTGACAATGCCTCTCGAGAACACACCCGCATTGGCTTCAGAACACACGACAAACGCCTGGTTCTTAATGGCGAGTGTTCCTTGTGCGCCGATCCCCACATCGAGACTATCCGTTTGGAGCTGTGTGTCCGGGTTCTCCACGAACACGTCGCCCGTCGCCCCTGACCCGATGTGGGTCGAAGGACTGTACACGTATCCAGCAGTGATTAACAGAGCGCCCGGTCCGAATCCACCCACGACAAGAAACTCCGTAAGGCTCAATTCGGCGTCGGGACCGGAAATCAGCATGGAAGCCTGGGCCCCAGGAACATCCCCGATAAATGCCGATCTGGCGAGTAACTCATTGGTGGGCGGATCGGCGCCGAGTTCTACAAGGGCGTCGGGACCGATAAGCAACAAGCCCGAATTGCCGTCCGGGGAAGTACCAGCCAGGGTCAGTGTATCGCCCGCGAGATGCACCGTGTCAAAGCGAAACGTGGCGCTGTCGGCCATATCGATGCCGTATGCCACGGTGTATTCCGCACCGCCGCCAAGGTTGAAAAAAAGGTCATCGCAACCGGTGCTGGGGTTACCCGGCGATCCACCCGGCGATCCATTCAAGAGCCAGTTGTCCGAATCGGCGAAAAGGCCGCCCTTGGTGTTGATCCAATTGAACTCGCACACTACCGGCCCGCCAATGGTGAGGGACCACGTTGAGACTAATGTCGCGGAGTGATCCGATATGAAGTCCATAGTTGCTAAGACGAACTCATTCATAAGTAGCGAATAAGTGCCGATTGGCAATTCGAAATCCAACATTGCCGATGACGCACAGTCATCGGCAAGAAAGCATCCGACATATACTCTTTCATCGAAAAACTCGCCGCCTACATTGGTTATAGAGATACCGTGACCCACTTCACTACGACGGTCGTCGGAAGTCGTAGAATCAAAGGTCGCTTCATAATGAAATGATGCTGGCGCCCCAGACACTTCGAATTCAAAGCGAAGTAAGTTGTCTGCGCGGGAACCAAAGACAACATTAGGGGGCAAACATGGATCGCCACGGGGCTCGGTTTGTGCAGCAAACGTTGATATGCCAGAAGCAGTTATGGACGATCCGTCATCTGCCACATTAAGACTAATGGTTGTATCCAAATTTGCGGCGCCATCACTGCCCGGTTGATCGATTGTGCTGGCAAATGTGCCTGTAAATCCTTCGGGGATTGGATCAACTACCATGATACCTCCTAATACTGGATTACAATCACTCGCATGCACAGACGCTTCCCCGCTGGATGAATTTAGCGCCACATCCGCGCCCGACTCCACACAAAATAACGCCACGAAAGACAAGAAGAAAGAACACAGGCGCGTTTTAGATGACATAGCCCTTACTCCCGTTTTAGAAGTTCCCGGCCCCTCGCATATCTGGCAACGGCCAAACCCCTGACAAGACCCACAAGTCCCAGCCACCCTACGCGCTTCCAGGGCAACTATCAACAAGCGAAGTGGATCTGGAAAATAGGGGCAGTTGTGCGTCGTGATAGTTACAAATGCGCTTGTTGATCCGGACCTGAATATTCGTAGGTACAGTTCAGAACAGGACAGTTGGCTCGTAAATGCTGACCCGAAAATTGGAATCGAAATCGGGCAACGGCCTGGCGCGCATGCCCTCGACGAGCGTCAGAAAATCGTCGTGATCGGGGGCGCGAGAACACGCGTTGCCCAATTCGAGGAGAATGAATTCGGTCGTGATGACGGGCCGGTCGATTTCCGCTTCGGTTGCCGCCGTCGGATGTAAGGCATCATCCGCGCGCATCAAGGCGAGGTAGAAGGAGGCATCGGCGAAGACGGCGGCGGTCGTCACGATTTCTTAGGTTCGCCGCTGACGTAGTGGCCGTGGTTGAGCACGTAATCCTGAGGCCAATGAGGACGCAGTTTGGCGACTTTGCTGGCCGCTAACAGGAAGGGATCGACCTCCGGCGTCAACTCCAACGGCTCCACGGTCACCTCGGTCCCTTCGGTAAGGTGCGCGTCTGGCGGCAATACGACGACGCCATTTTGGACTTTGCCTAGATAGGTCATGGAGTTATTCTAGGCGGGCATTGTATTGGAAGACAAATACTACGAATTAGTTAGTGCATGCGAGAGGTCCGGCGGTCGCCGCCGACGTCCGAAAGGTGATCGCCGATTGACTCAGTGCGGGATATTGACAAAGTACACGCCAAAGGCGGATAACATTGGCAGCCGTCCGAGCGTGATCGAGTGAGGGACGCGCGCCTTTTTCCGGCCACGTTTCCTGCTCCGCGCCATCCGAGACGCAGGAGAACGAATATGGTTCGCAACACCCGCCGTGAATTCTTGAATGACGTAGGCCGAGGCATGCTTTTGGCCGGCCTGGGGACGACGCTCGCCGCCGACTTGGGAATCGCCCACGCCGATGCGGTCGATGTCCCGTCGGCGTTGTCGTTCGGCGATCTCGAGCCGCTCGTCGCGCTGATGCAGGACACGGAGCCCGCGAAGCTGACGGCGTTACTGGTCGACAAACTGAAATCCGGCACGAGCCTGCAAACGTTGACGGCGACGGGGGCGTTGGCAAACGCGCGGACCTTCGGCGGCGAGGACTACGTCGGCTTCCACACGTTCATGGCGCTCGCGCCCGCGTTCAAGATGTCGCAGGAATTGCCCGCCGCGCTTGCACCGTTGCCGGTGCTCAAGGTGCTCTATCGCAACGCGAACCGCATCCAGGAATTCGGAGGGCGCAAGAGCGAGGTGCTGCATCCGATCACGGCGGACCCGATTCCGGCCAACGCCGACGCCGGTGAGTATCTTCGCGAGTTGACGCGCTCGGGCGATATCGCGAAGGCGGACCGCGCGTTTGCCACGATGATCAAGGGGCCCGTCGGCGAGGCGTTCAATCACTTGCAGTTCGCCGTCGAAGACGAGGCGGACGTGCATCGAGTCGTGCTGGCGTGGCGCGCGTGGGACACGCTCGATCTCGCCGGCCAGGAATGGGCGCATTGCCTGTTGCGGCAGAGCGTGCATTATTGTGCGAACGTCGAAAAACAGATGATTGATCGCGGTCGGGAGCGCTCGACGGTGCGCACGGTGTTGCCGACGCTGCTCGACCAATACGGATTATTGAGCAAACCGCTGGGAAAACGGTCCGGCGACGACGCGTGGCTGCAAGAATTGGCGAACGCGATTTTCAAAGGCACGCGCGAACAAGCGGCCGAAGCGGTCGCGCAGGCTCTGAGCGAGGGGTACGCGCCCGAGTCTATTGGCGAGGCGTTGTCGCTCGCGGCGAACATGTTGGTGCTGCACGATACGGGCCGCATCGAGAAATGGGCGAACGCGGACAAGCCTACGGGCAGTTGCCACGGCGATTCGGTGGGCGTGCATGCTTCGGACGCGGCGAACGCGTGGCGCAACATCGTGCGCGTGAGCAACCCGCGCAACGCCGTCGCGGGCCTGATTGTCGGGGCGTTCCACACGGCGGGGCAGACCCAATACGCGAACGAGCAGCCGTATCCGTTGCCGGAGCACCTTGCGGAGGTGAAATCCGAGGACCCAGGCGCGTTGCTCGCGGAAGCCGACGCGGCGATTCGCGCCAACGAACAGTTCCACGCCGCCGCGGTGGTCGCGCGGTACGGCCAATTGGGCCACGGGCCGCGTCCCGTATTCGATTTGATGCTGAAATTCGCGACGAGCGAGGACGGCGCGCTCCACGCCGAGAAGTATTATCGGACCGCGAGTTCAGAGTTCGCGATCATGCGGCCCGCGTTCCGTTGGGGACAGCTCACCGCGCTGGCCCGCGTGACTGCGAGCGAGTATGGCCATCGGTCGGCGGGGTATGAGGAAGCGAAGAGTTTGCTGAAGGTGTGATCGGCGGGCTGGCAGCCGAGGGCGGCTGCCCCACACGCGCTTGGTGTAAACGACGACTGTTTGAACTTTCGAAGTAGCACGATACGCGTAGCGCTATGGAATGAAGTCCATTCCCGGTTTGAGCGTGGCTATCCAGTGCGCGAGCAGCGTCGCGCAGTGTTCGGCGTCCTTTAGCGAGACCATCTCGACTGGCGAGTGCATGTAGCGGTTGGGGACGCCGATGAGGCCGGTCGCGACGCCGCCGCGCGCGATTTGCATGGCGTTCGCGTCCGTACCGGTGCCGCGCGGAACGGCGTTCATCTGGTACGGGACCTTGTGTTTCTTCGCCACGTCGACGAGTTGGCGCGCGACTTTCGGGTTGATGTTCGCGCCCCGGTGAAGGATGGGGCCTTTGTCGAGCTCAAAGAAGCCGTACCGCTTCGAATCAACGTCCGGATGGTCCGTGGCATGCGCGACGTCCACCGCGATGCCGACATGCGGATCGCACGTATACGCGCTGGTGGTCGCGCCGCGCAGACCGATTTCTTCTTGGACGGTCGTGACGCAATGCACGGCGACGCCGTCGTCCCGGCTGGACTCGGCGAGCAGGCGCATGGCCTCGAGCACGACGAATGCCCCGATGCGGTTATCGAGCGCGCGCGCTACGAAACGGCCGTTGAGCAATTCGATGTGCGTCACGGCCATCGTGGCCGGATCGCCGAGCGCGATGTGCTTGAGCGCTTCCTTCTTGCTTTTCGCGCCGATGTCGATCCACAGCTTGTGCATGGGCAGCGCGCGGCCGCGCTCGCGTTCTTCCATGAGGTGGATTGCCCGGCGGCCAATGACACCGAGGACGGGGCCCTCGTCCGCGTGGATTTCGACGCGCTGGCCGTCGAGCACGGAAGCATCCACGCCGCCGATGGGTTGGAAGCCGAGGTAGCCCTTATCGTCGATGTGGTTGATGAGCAGCGCGATTTCGTCGACGTGTCCCGCGAGCATGACGCGCAACCCGCCCTTGGGGTTCTTCACGTGATATTGGTTGCCGTGGACGTCCTTGTGGACCTCGTCGACGTAAGGTTCCACATAGTCGCGGCAGACCTTCTGAATCTTCGACTCGAACCCGGACGGACTGGGCGTCGAAAGTAGTTGCTTTAAAAACGCAAACGATTCTTTTCGCATCGATTTGGCTCTTTCTAGATTTGGCGTGGTTGTGGCGCGCAATTGTCGCAAATTCCAAGCGTGCCGCCAAATGCATTTGTCGAGTTTGAGTTTGGTAAGCTACTCGGCCCATGGACACGAGCAAACGCATCGGCCTGATGCTGATTAACACGGGGTCGCCCAGCGCGCCGCGGACGGCAGAGACGCGCGTGTACCTGCGGCAGTTCCTCTCCGATCCACGCGTGATCGATATCGCGCCGTGGGCCCGATGGTTGTTGCTCAATCTGGTGATCTTGCCGTTCCGGCCAACGAAATCGGCGCACGCCTATCAGCAGATATGGACGGAGCGCGGCTCGCCGCTGATCGCGAACAGCCGGGACTTCGCGGAGGCGTTGAAGCCGCGGCTCGACGACGTGGCAATCGAGATCGCGATGGCGTATGGCGAGCCGTCCATCGGCGCGGTGTTGCGATCGCTGGTGGAACGGCGCGTCGAACGGATCGTTGTCGCGCCGATGTTCCCGCAGTACGCTTCGGCGACTTTCGGGTCCCTGCTCGAAGGCGTGTATAAGACTGCGGCCGAGTTACCAAACGTGCCGGCGATCACCGTGGTCCGTCCCTTCTACGACGACCCCGGTTTTCTGGATGCGTGGGCGGAAGTCGCGCGGCCAGAACTCGAGGAGTTCAAGCCGGACTTCGTACTTATGAGTTATCACGGATTGCCCGAGAGGCAGATTCACAAGTCCGACCCGACGGGCCAACATTGCCTCAAGAAGACGGATTGTTGCGATCGATTCAAAGAGGCGAACCCGTGGTGTTACCGGGCGCAATGCCTCGAAACGACGAAAGGCATTGCAGCGCGGCTCGGCTTGCAGCCGGAACGATTTCGCGTGACGTTTCAGTCGAAGCTGGGGCGGGACCCGTGGCTTACCCCGGCGACGGACCAAGAAGTGGTAGCAAGCGCGAAGCGCGGCGTGAAGCGGCTAGCGATCGTATCGCCCGCGTTTGTCGCGGACTGCCTCGAGACGCTCGAGGAACTCGGGATGCGCGCGAAGGAGGATTTTCTCGCGCGGGGCGGCGAGGCGTTCCGGCTTGTGTCGTCGCTTAACGCGCACCCGGCCTGGGTGGACGCGTTCGCGGGACTGATCGGGCGCTAGCGTAGGCAGCCGAGGGCGGCTGCCCCACATGCGTCCGGGTTCTTGAACGCGGGATGGAGGCCGATTACCATAATCGGAGAGTTGAGATTGGATTGAAGACGCCCCGCGGGCAACGCTAACAGGAGATTAGACCCACATGACACGCATTCGCTCGAACGCCCCACTCGCCCCGGCCAAGGCCCAAAACCTTGACGGCATATTTGCCTTCTTGTTCAACCTGCTCGATCTCATTACAGGTTTGTTGGGCATCTACGATCTTTTCTGCAATGTCTTTGGACAGTTTTGCCCGGATCCACCCGCCGAGTGAAGTTGACCGTCGAATGACAATGAGTTCCGCCCGCGATCACGACGTGGTTGCGGGCGTTTTTTTCGTAGTCTACCGGCGGCCGTGGTCACGCCACATAGATAACTCGCGCGGAGTCGAGCACGTGCTTGCGGCGGATATAGTTCTCGCTGGCTTCGACACTTCTCTTGTCGACAACTTCGGCTTTTCTGTCGAGCAGCTCGGTAAGCTCGTCTTCGAGGTCCGTGAGCTTGCTCATCCATGGATCGAGATCACCGTTTTCGAATACCGCAAGAAAGTCTATATCGCTGTCAGGGCGAAAGTCGTCGCGCAGGACGGAACCAAAGACGGAGAGTTCGGTCACACCGTATTTCTTGCACAGCACGGAGATATCGCCCAGGGGGAGAGGCAGGGCGGGGTGTTCGAGAGTGCCAGGCGCGGACATGGGCCCAATTATACGCGCGCTCTTGGCGAGGCGCATGCCCACGGGCGAGCCGGCTGGAAGCCGGCGGTACGAGCTCTATTTCGTCCGCCAAATCTCCAACCCGTCGAGGGGGTTTGTGAAGCCGAGGTAGAGGTGGCCGGAGGCGGAGTTCATGGTGCGCAGGCCGAAGTTGTTGTGGTTGCCGAGGCCGCGGGTGAAAACGGGGGCCCAGTGGACGCCGTCGAGCGAGCGGTAGAGGTCCGCGCCGAGGCCGCCGATGTTAGCCAGCGCCGGAGGCACCTCGCGCGCGTCGGCGAAGGGGATTCGGCCCGTGATGAGGCCGGGAAGTTGTGGCAGGTTGACGATGGCCCAGGCGATAACGTGCGAGTTGTCGGCGGTCCCCGCGTAAAGCCAGCCGTTGAATTCGGCGAGCGACCAAATATAGTGGTTGCGGGGGTCGTCGAAGCCCGGCCCCATGCCGGAGATGCCGTCTTCGCCGATGACTGTTTCCCAGGAGTCGTCGCGCGCGATGCGAATGAGGTCCGCGCCCTTGCGGCGGTCCTCGAGGAAGTTGACGAACCCTCCGAAGATAAGCGTGCCGAAGTAGAGGCGGTCTTGAAAGACCAGCGCGGTCCCCGCGGCTTCGTTGCGGGGGTCGGGCCCGCCGTTGGTAACGACGGGGACCGGATTGTTCATCGCGCCGGAACCGGCGAATTTCCATATCTCGAAGCCCTCGTGTTTATTTCGCGTTCCGGCGTAGAGCCAGCCGTTGAACGAGCGGAGGGCAATGGTTTCGAGGTTGTTCGGATTGCCGAAACCGTCTTCGATGACCGGCCAGACGGTATCGCCGTCGGTGGCGAAGATCATTCCTTCGACGGTCCCGAAGTTGTCATCGACGACGTCGATTACGGTAGTGGAAAAGTAAAGCAGGCCGCCGTGGGCTTCGAGACCGCGAATCGAACCGCGCTTGCCCCACTCGAAAACGCGCTCCCAAGTCCCCGGATCGCCCGTCGCGCTGCGGTAGAGCGAAGCGTCCAACCCGCACGACCCCGCATATAGGTACAGCACGCCGTCGGATTGGGCCCGATACTCGCGCATGCTCCGAAAGCCGATCGCCTCGAACGGTACGCCCTCATCGCCGCTGTCGTAGACGCGCTCCCACTCACGCCCGCCAAGTTCTGGGCGGTAGCGTCGGATTTCGGCGGGGCGGATAGGGAGGCTGTCGACGTCGTTGGTCCGGTTGAGATGGTCTTGGATACCGATGAAATTGTTGCCTGTCCCGGCATAAAGGCGGCCTTCGCTCGCGCCCTCCGGGGTGAAGAACGCCATGGACCAAGGGTAATCGTTCGAGTCGGCGGCGTTGTCGACGGGCTCGAAGCCGCTCTCGCTGACTCTGACGAAGTCGGACTCAACAAGACCGCACTTGCCCAAGAGCGCGCCGCACAGCAAGGGAACAACTGAACACAGAACGACCACACTGATTCGGCTGCGCCGCATTACACTCCTCCGTACATTGTATTCGGACAGCATACCCGCGCGGCGAAACAATACACACCTCTGCCCGACGATGTGATTCCGCGACTCGTCCGACAGATCCGGCTTACAACCGAAATTCCATGCGGCGGTGATGGGGGACCCGCGCCGTCGAGTTCTCCAACGTCGATTTGAGTTCGCGCGTGACCGTGAACCCGATTCGTTCGTAGAGGGCCTGCGCGCGCGGGTTCTCGACGGACACATCGAGCGCGGCGAGCGTGCGGCTTTTGGCGCGGCCCAATTCGATCAGGTAGTCAACCAATTTTCGGCCTATTCCGTGGCCGCGCAATTCGGGTGAGACGCCAAGTTGGGTGATGTAGTGCATATCGCCCTTCGGGGCCTGGACGACGCGCTCGACTTGAAGTCCGCGGCGCGAGACCAGAACACCGCTTACGAGGCCGTACCATCCGAAGATTTGGCGAAGCGCGGTGAACATAAACGACTGGGCTTCTCGCCCTGAATACGCTGCGCCCGCGCCAACTACCTGGCCGTCCAGTTCGACGACGACGTGATTGCGGTAGCCGAATTCGCCGTTCGGATGCTCGAGCGCGCGGCGCAGGTATCCCGTTGCTGCGAGGCGGGTCTCGTGGGAGAAGACGTAGTCGAAAGCGGCTGGGCCGGAACTGTAGATGAGCGGCACGGCGGCCTCGGCGTCTTCGGGGCGGGCGGGGCGAATTTGAATGTCCATGGGTCCGGCTTCCAGTGGGGCGATAGTATCGAAGAGCGAGGAGCGCCGCCAAAAACCGCGCTTGACTCGTTTAATCTTGGTCTGGAAGCAGGTACAGTTAGCCGAGAACACACGAGGAATGGAACGAATCGGTGATCACGCGGCGGCAGTTTCTAGGTTCGGCAGTTGCGGCATGCGCGGCGGCGGGGTGCGCGCATACGCCGCGACGATCACGAGACGCGCGGCGGCCGAATTTCCTCGTGTTGGTGACGGACGACCAACGCTGGGACACGTTGGGTTGTGCCGGTAATTCGATCATCGAGACGACGACGATTGATGGTATCGCGGCGCGAGGCACCCGATTCCAAAACGCGTTTGTGACGACCGCAATCTGTTGCGCGAGCCGGGCGAGCATTCTCACGGGGATGTACACACGGACCCACGGCATCGACGATTTCTCGACACCGCTCCCCGGCCCGCTCGCCGAACAAACCTACACGGCGCTGCTTCGCCGCTCGGGATATCGCACCGGTTTTATCGGGAAATGGGGCCTTGGGGGCGAATTGCCCACGAATGGGTTCGATTACTTTCGCGGGTTTACCGGTCAGGGAAAATACTTCCCAGAACCAAACGACGTGGGCCGCCACCTTACGCTGACGATGGGCGACCAGGCGCTCGATTTCATCGATGAATGCGCGGCGGACACGCCATTTTGCCTATCAGTCAGCTTCAAGGCGCCGCACGTACAAGATGACGATCCGCGTCAATTTCTATACGACCCCGCGCTGAAGGACCTCTACGCGGGAATTCGGATTCCGCGTGCGCCGGCATCCCGCGCGGAGGACTTCGCCGCGCTGCCTGAGTTTGTGCGCGAATCCGAAGGTCGCGTGCGATGGCACAAGCAGTTCGCAACGGACGCTATGCACGAAAAATCGGTGCGCTCGTACTATCGCCTAATCACCGGCCTAGACCGGACCGTCGCGCGTATCGTTGACGCCTTGGAACGCGCCGGGCTGGCGGACAACACCGTGATACTGTTCACGTCGGACAACGGAATGTTTCTCGGCGAGCACGGCATGGCGGGGAAATGGCTCATGTACGAGGAATCGATCCGCGTGCCGATGATCATCTGCGACCCGAGAACGCGGCCCAGCCGCCGAGTGCGCGACGAAATGGTGCTCAACATCGATCTCGCGCCGACGATTCTGAAATTGGCGGAGATACCTGCGCCGCGAAACATGCAGGGCCGATCGATGACCACCTTGCTGCGCGAACGCCGCCCGAAATGGCGCAAAGAATGGTTCTATGAACATCACTTCGCAAACGAAGGTAATCCATATATCCCCGCGTGCGAGGGCGTCCGCCGCGAGCGATTCAAGTACACACGGTATGTGGACAGAGGACCGGAGGTGGAGTTCCTCTATGATCTGCGGCGCGACCCGCACGAACTCCATGGCGGAGTGAAACGCAATCGCGTTGAACTTCGCGAGCGATGGCAGGTGTGGCGAGATTCGCTACGGCGATGGGACGAACCTGCGGCGGTTACGTGGACGGAACCGGCGTAATGGCGATGCTGGATCCTAACGCTGTCCTTGTTCCTATTAGATATTGTCGATTAAACGTTTTCGTCGGACCTGAACGGAACGTGTTTTCAATCTGTGAGTTCCGACGGATGCTCCGCGTGTTCTGCTTGGTTCCTTCTACCTAGTCCTAAACAGCCCAAAATTCTTAACTACATTCGCGATGCAAACCGAACACCGTTCCGATTTTCTCGATCGCGCCGCAATCTTTTTGCTACTCCTCTATGCCGCCGCGTGGCCTTGGGAAATTTATCAGCGCATGCCGCTGCTCGGCGGAACGCTGACACGCTGGACGGGACTCGCGTTGATGCTCGTCGCGGGTTGCGCGTCCATTCGAGACAAACGATGGACTCGCACCGGCCTCGAGTGCCCGGTGGCGCTCTTCGCCGCGGCCATCGCTATTTCCATGATCCTGGCGGAGGATTCGGCCGTCGCGCTTGGACACATCCCGACCTACGCGATGTACGCCCTGGTGTTCTTCGCCGTGGCCGCGCTCGCGGCCCGGACAGGCGCTGCGTTCTGGGCGTTGAGCATGTTCACCGCGTCTTCGGCCGGTGTGGCCGTGCTGATGTATCTGTGCCAGGCCGGTTGGGTCGCGCCCGCAGCGATCGGCAGTACCCGCCATCTGGGTGCGCGCATTTCCGACGAACTGCGCGCGGGGGTGTTGATGCGCATGTCGGCAACCGCGCCGGATCTGAATCAAGGCATCGTGTGCGTGATGTTGGCCTTTGCGATTGCGATCGCCGTGGCCGCCCGATCCGAAGCTCTCAAGGCGCGGGTCCTCAGCGCTGGACTGGCGGCACTGTTGTTCCCGGCGATTTTGATTTCGCTATCACGCAGCACGATTCTCGTCGCGGCTGCACTCATGATCTTCTTCGTGCCGCTCTTCGCGCTGAACCACAGGGTGCGATCGACAATCATCTGCGGGGCCGCGGCGCTTCTGATCGGAGCGGCGCTCTACGCCAGCCCATACGGCGATGCGCTCGGGCGCCGTGCCGCTCAGGGACTGACAACGTTCGATGCATCGACATCCACGCGCGCCTACGGGATCGAGACCGCCCTCGGTCTCGTGCCGAAGTTTTGGCTGCGCGGCGCTGGCCTTGGCGGTTCGGACGCGGCCATCCAGGCGGTCGCCGATCCAGCGCGCCTGCAAGGCCGAACGCTGCATAGCGTGCCGCTCAAGTACCTCTTGGAATTGGGGATCCTTGGCTTGATCGCCTATCTCTGGTTTTGGTTTGGACTGTGCCGCGGCCTTTGGCGTGCCACACGGAATAGCCAAGGCACAGAGCAATTCGTAGCGACGGCCGGGCTCGCCGTCACGCTCTCGCTGTTCGCGTTTCTCGCCGTGCAGCCCTTCACCGAACTATCCTTGTTCCCTTGGTTGTTCGGCGTATTGATCGGTTTCACTTCGATGCGCGGCGCTACCTCGCACCCAATGCTGCCGCGCAATTTCAGAAACGCCGCCATGCTCGGCGCGGCGGCGGTCACGGCGCTGGTCGTGACGCCGAACCTCTTCGCGTATCAAGGTGCCGTCAACTCCGCGACCCAATGCGTTCGGCAAATCGACGAAGCAATTGCACACGAAAATCGCGGCGACTGGGCCGACGCAATCGCCCGATACGAGGCCGCGTCGACGGCCGCCGAACGCATCGACATCCGCCATTCGATGCGGCCAGCCTATCGACACGAGGCGATCGCCCTAGCGGATATAGGTTTCGTCGTTCAACAGTTGGGGCTGAACGAACGCGTAAGAGACTTGAAAAGTATCGCCAACTATGGGCTGGGCCGCGCCGCGTTGGCCGCAGGTGATCCGCAGCGGGCAATCGCGGCGTTGAAGGACGTATCTACAAGCGCGATACCCGAATCGAACTATCTCGCGGGACAATCCTACTGGCTCTCGGGGAAATTCAACGATGCGATTCAAATGTATGAATTGGCGATTACGGGGGGCGCGTACCAGTCGCTTCGGATTCAAGCACGCCTCAAAGCGCTCGAAGGAATCGGCGACGGCGACGCGCGCCTAGAATCGGCGTCGCTACTGGCGAAATTGGGACGCTGGAACGACGCGCTCGCCATTTACCAAAGCGTCTCAAACGAGGATCCGGCAAACGCGGAAGCGTTGTACGGAATGGGAATCAACGCCGAAATTCAAGGCGATACCAGCGCTGCCAAGCAGTTCTACCAGCGCGCCGTAACGTCCCTGCCCAATCACCGCGCGGCAGCGGAGCGACTCGCAGCGCTGGTCGAATAGCCCCCCGCTCTGGCAAACTGACACTCGCGCGGGAGCGCTTTTCCGATCCGTTGACGATGACGTTGACGAAGCCGTTGACCGTGACGAAGAGGCCCAAGTTGAACGAGAGGCGGCGGCGGTATGAAACGCGAACATCTGGAAATTTGCTACAACGGCCTACCGCTGAACGTCGGCCCCGTGAGCAAGACACGGCACACTCCGACACGCTTCTACACATGCCCCTGGTGCGGCTCGTCACAGACGGTATTCGAGACCTGTCCGTGCGGCGGCGCTGAGGGCTATCACGCGGGCGTCATCGGCCTTGCGGTAATCGCGGGCATCGGCATTGTCCTGCTCGCCTTGGCCGTGTACTTCGTCATCGGCTGACCGGCGCTACTGACTCCGTAGCACGCCCTGGACGCACGTCCAATCCCGGCCATAGTCTGAACCCTACCGCGTTCCCGTTTGCGCCGTACACGTCAACGTAGACGGTCGTTTCCGCGCCCGCGTCACTTGGAACGACTCAATCGAGGGAATCGACGCCCGGCGTTGAACTCGCGGCACATTGACGCAATGCACAAAGGCCGGAGCGCATTCTGTATCTACCGAACAATGGCCCACAATGGCCTACTTTTGACCACAACACCCACACGGGTTGCAATATGCCGGTCCTTGATATACAATGACTTACGTCGTTAAGACACTGTACTACTTATCTATAAATCAGATTTTGGACGAAGAGGGCGGAGGTTCGAATCCTCTCACCCCGGCCATTTTGTATTTCTTTTCGAGCGCTCGGATTCACTTCCGATGTGCTTAGGGTGGGGCTTGTGTCAGCGCTGAATTCCGATCGATATGCGCGAAGTTCGCTCCATTCTTCATCATCTGGACTCGTCACGGCCGCGTATTGCGCTCGCGCAGAAGGGTCTGCATTTCCCGAACGGTTTCCGCGAACGCGGGATCCGCGGCGAGATTGTGGTGTTCGTTGGGGTCGTTCGTGTAGTCGAACAACTGTTGGCCTTCGCGCCCTTCGTCCCATTCTGCGTAGCGCCAGCGCTCCGTCCGTATCGAGTAGCCCATGAACGGCGGGTGAATATCGTCGCGCACGAACCGCCGCTGCACCTGGGTCATCGCCGCGCTTCGCACGCTTCGAGACGGATCGTTCAACACGGGCACGAGACTTCTCCCGCTCGCGCCATCGGGAATCGGCAGATTGCAGAGTTGCGCCAGCGTTGGCAAGAGGTCAACCAATTCGGCCAAGGCGTTGGTACGCTGCCCTTTCGACTGCATTCCAGGCGCGGCGATGATCAGCGGTACGCGGGCGACCCGTTCGAAGAGGCTCTGTTTTTGCCACAGCCCATGGTCGCCGAGGTGATATCCGTGGTCGCTCGTCATCACCACAATGGTGTTCTCGGCCAGACCGAGTCGCTCAAGCGCGTCGAGCACGATGCCCACCCGCGAATCCATAAACGTGGTCGCGGCGAGATACGCCCGCTTGGCTTCCGCCTTCAGTTCCTCCGACGCGGCATCCTGCTCGGGTTTGCTGCTTAGATACGCGGCCCCAGGGACCCGTGGCTCGTTGCCCGGCGGAACGCTTACACCATCGAGCGGATACCGTTCGAAGTATTTCTTCGGGGACACGTAGGGCGTATGAGGCCGATAGAATCCCACCGCGAGGAAGAACGGTCCGTCCTTGTGTTCTTCGAGCAATTTCACCGCGGCAAGCGCGCCAACGCCGTCGGTCTGGTCTTCGTCTTCGCCGTCAGCGGCGAGCCAACTCAGGGTCCCGCCGAACTCCCATGGCTTCAACGAAAAAATTTTATAGTCGTCGTCTTTATCTCGGCCCTGCGGATTCACCACCTGGTCCCAGGACGCCGGGTCGTCCAATCCGTCCGTACCAATTTCACTCGGTACCCGGTAGTGATAAAGCTTGCCGACGCGCGCCGTGAAGTAGCCGTTGTTCTTGAAAAGCTGCGGTAGTGTTACAACTTTTGGGATCGATTCGCGAAAATGCTTCTGGTTGTCGTACACCCCGGTCACGTCCGGCGAACGTCCGGTCAACAGCGATGCCCGGCTCGGATTGCACAAGGGGTACTGACAATACGCGCGCTCGAATAGCATCCCGCGTTTGGCGAGCGCGTCGATGTTCGGCGACGCTGCGCCCTGCGGGTCGTAGCAAGTCAATACGGTGTTCAGGTCATCGGAGATGATAAACAGCACGTTTGGCGGGGCCGCGGCACTTACGACGGAGGCCAAGGCGAGGAGCGTTAGGCGGGTTACCGGTAGCATTGCGAAGTTCTTTATTGATCGTCGTTCCATCACGCCTCGATTCGGGACCCAACTGGGCGCCGAGGCCGTTTACCATACACGAACCAGGGTGAGGTACGCGGAGAATCTGAGATAATTGAATTAGGGGAGAACGCCTCGTGGACATCATTGACGTTTGGATGCAGCACCCGACGCCGCGCTTCATGGAACAGCCGTTCCTTGAAACGTTGCGGCGTTGGACGGGCGAGATGGCACCGGCGGATATTCCGTTGGAGTACACGGTCGCGGCGATGGATGCCGGCGGTGTGCGGCGCGGGCTGATCGCGGCGTGGTGCGGTCCGAAGGGATGGCTCATTTCCAACGATGAGGTGGCCGCGTGTATCGCGCAGTATCCCGATCGCTTTTGGGGTCTGGCGTCGGCGGACCTGTATCGCCCGATGGATGCCGTCCGCGAGTTGCGGCGTTGCGTCCGCGAACGCGGCTTCAAGGGGCTGCGCATCGTACCTTGGTTGTGGGACCTGCCGCCGGACGATCGCCGCTACTATCCACTGTATGCCGAGTGCTGCGAACTCGGCGTCCCGTTTTGCACGCAAGTGGGCCACACGGGGCCGCTGTGTCCGTCCGAACCGGGACGTCCGATTCCGTATCTCGATCGGGTAGCGCTCGAGTTTCCGGAACTCACGATCATCGCCGGTCACATCGGATATCCGTGGGTGGACGAGATGATCTCGCTGGCGACCAAGTATCCGAATGTCTACATCGATACGTCGGCGTACAAGGCGAAACGGTATCCGCGGGAACTGGTGGAGTACATGAGGTCGCGGGGGAAAAAGAAGGTGTTGTTCGGGACGAATTATCCAATGGTGACGCCGAGCGACGCGCTGGCGGACCTGGACCCGTTGGGACTGGATGAAGAAGCGCGGGGGTTGTTTTTGTATGGGAACGCGGAGAAGATATTTGGATGTCCCTGACAATTCAGAACGCCTTATCAGCAGGCTGAATCCGGTTTTGATATACTTAATCGCATAATGCAAACACTTAGTTACACCATTCTTTTGGAACCCGCCGAAGAGGGCGGGTATACGGTTACCGTGCCTACGCTTCCTGCGGTGGTAACCGAGGGCGACACCTACGATGAGGCTGTGGCCATGGCTCGCGCTGCGATTGCCCTCTATCTTCGCGTGCTCGAGGAGCAAGGGAGACCCATTCCGCGCGAAGAATTTCATGCCTCGCCCCTCCAGAGCATCGTCGAGGTCGAAGTAAGCGCCGTCTGATGGCGCGCCTTCCCTCGCTCAGATCCCGCGAATTGATTGGGGCATTGCGGCGAGCGGGATTTTCGAAGGTACGGCAAGACGGCTCCCACGTTGTGTTGGCGCATCCGGACGGCCGCGAAGTCATTGTGCCGGACCATTCGCGCGACCTAAAACGGGGGACCGTGTTCGGGATTCTTAGGCAAGCGGGTATTAGTCAAGACGAACTTCGGAAACTACTCTAGCGGAACCGCCAATGAGATATGTTCTTGTCCAAGGCGTCCGCGTGGACATCGACGCCCTTCGCGCACTGGCGCACCAATGCAGACCCGAGCGTTGCGACCATGCGGCGTCGTGTTGCAGTACCTACGAGGTCCAAGTTGACCGGCGCGAAATGGGGACGATCATCGGCGCGATGCCTGATGCGGCGCGGTATGCGCGGGGGTTGATGGAGCCGGACGGGCCAATCGATCCATTCGAGGACACGGAAGGTGGGCAGTGTCTGGCGACGGACGAGGACGGCCTGTGCGTGTTTTCGTTTCGCAACGCGCAGGGCCATCCGCTGTGTAGTCTGCACGCGGCGGCGCTGGATCGCGGGCTGCACCCGTATCGGGTAAAGCCGTTGGCGTGCGCGATCTGGCCGTTGTTTTTCGTGGAGGACGATCCCCCACTCTTGACCGTGCAAGACGGGGCGACAAAGTTTCCGTGCAACAGCACGCGCCGCTCCGCGAAAGCGCCGCTGCACACCGGCGTGGCGCAGATTATTCGAGACGTTTGGGGGGAGGAGTTTTTGCGCGGCGTTGAGGCGGCGATGCGGCCGGACGTGGCGTCACATCGTGGAGAAAGAGATTAGAACGTAGTAAAATAATGGCGCACGATAAGTGCTTCGCTTCGAACCTTTGGGAGACACGCGATGAGCGGTACTTTGGTAGAAAGAATCGCCTTAGAAAATGAAAGTAATTTCCCCGCGCACCTGACGCGACTGTCTCAGAACGGTGGATTGCCGGTTGTTTTGGAGGTCGATGGCAAGCCTGTTGGGGCAGTAGTCCCGCTACGCGATCTGGAAATCTTTATCGAGGTTCGAGACGCCGCTCTACGGCAATTGGCGGAAGAAACGCTCGCCCAATCTGATGACGAAGTGGTTGATTGGGACGATTTGTTGGACGAAGATGAGTCAAAGTAGCGTTGCGCTACACGATACGATCCCATAAGAGAACAAAGCGCGCCATCGCAGGCTTGCCGCGGGGAGCGAGAAAGAAAATTCTATCGCGATTGGCAATGATCGCGGAGGAGAGAGCCCGAGGCGTCAACTCGCCTCACGTGCATGGGGTCTCGCAATCCGAATTGCGCTTTACCGTGATCGAGGCGGAAGGAAAGACATACTTCGCCAGCTTCGAGTACCACGACGAAAATCGGGAAGTCTTCGTGATCAATACCGGGGATTACGGCGAGTTCTACAAGCGTTACCTCGACCGAACATTTCGGTCACGACTTAGGGAACTGCGCGGCGAGGATTGACGATGGTGCGTTGGCGTTAGGACCTCAGGTTTTACCTTCGCGGCCCCATTTTCTACCAAGGGTTGATGGTCATTCTGTTTCTCCTATTTACCGTCGCCGTGTACTTCCGCCTTCGTCATCGACATTGATCCTGAGTCGACGCGATGCGAGGCGGATTCGCGCGGTACGTGGCGATTCTGCTACCTTTTTTCCCCTCCGCGTGAAGGTACTCACGCGCATCGACCCTCTCCGCCCACTGTTCACAAAGGATGATACGAATGTCGAAACTTGCGTTGCTTGGCGGTAAACCGGTCCGCGCGAAAACGGCGAAATGGCCTTCGTGGCCGATGAGCGATGAGGCGGACGCGAAGTTGTTGGCGGAGATCACTCGGTCGAACCACTGGTCGTATGATGGAAAGTATGAGTGGGAGTTCGCGGAGAAGTTCACGAAGTATCAGAAGGGCAAGTTCGGGATGTGTACGGCGAACGGGACCGTGGCGATTCAGCTTGCGCTGGAGGCGTTGGACATCGGGGCGCGAGACGAAGTGATCGTGCCGGGGATGACGTGGCAAGCAACGGCTGCGGCCTGCGTGGACGTGAACGCGATCCCGATACTCGTCGACGTCGAGCCGGACACGTGGTGCCTCGATCTGAAAGCCGCCGAAGCCGCAATCACTAAACGGACCCGCGCGATTATTGTCGTCCATTTGTACGGTTCGATGGCGGACATGACGGGACTGCAGCAACTGTGCGCGAAACACAACTTGGCGTTGATCGAGGACTGCGCACATCAGCACGGCGCGTTCTGGAAGGGCCAGGGAGTCGGCTCGATAGGCGACATCGGCACGTTCAGTTTCCAGGAGTCCAAGGTCCTATCGTGCGGCGAAGGCGGTTTTAATATCTGCAAGACCAAGACCCTCTTCGAGCGGCTCTATTCGCTGCGGAACTGCGGCCGCGGATACAAAGACGATATGACGCACACGTTGCAGTCCGGCAACTACCGGCTGACCGAATTTCAGGCGGGGATACTGCTCGGTGGACTTAAGCGGCTCGACCAGCAGGTAAAACTGCGCGACGCCAATGCGAAGTATCTTAACGCTCGGCTTGCCGAGATCGAGGGCATTCTTCCGATGCGCCGCAGGCCGGAAATCACGCAGGCAAGCTATTTCAATTTCGCGCTCCGGATCGATGCGGCCTCCCTTGGCGGCTTGACGAATCGCGATATGTGCAGGGCCTTGAACGCTGAAATCGGCATGGCCGACGGTTTCGAGCCGCCGTATCAGCCGCTGAACAATTGCGATCTCTACAAGCCCCACACCAAAGTGCGGCACAAGATCGACGGCGCCTACTCGCGGGCGATCGACCCGAAACGGTTCACGCTACTGGCCGCGCGCGATGCGCACGAGCG
Organism: uncultured Nitrospirales bacterium; assembly: GCA_964467615.1. Taxonomy (GTDB): domain Bacteria; phylum Hydrogenedentota; class Hydrogenedentia; order Hydrogenedentales; genus CAYXRK01. The sequence goes on from CAYXRK010000038.1 coordinate 29,210, forward strand.
AAGCGGAATCGTTATCCACCACGCGGTCTTGATGGGATCGAAGAAGGACATGGACGATATAGCGGACGCGGTGGCAAAGGTCGTGGAGAACCAGGACGAACTGTTGGCACACGCGGAAATGGCCGCAGCGAAAGGTCGCTACCGGGCGCGGACGACTTGGTAACTCACGCGTTTACGCGTTCGTCAAAATCCATGCGGAAGCGTTCGCCGAGGTAGGTCTTGCGAGCGAGGGGGTCTTGCGCGATTTCGCGTGGCGTGCCTGCGACGAGAATTCGGCCTTCGCTGATGATGTAGGCGCGGTCGCAAATTTCGAGCGTCTCGCGGACGTTGTGGTCCGTAATGAGCACGCCGATCCCCCGCTTTTTCAGACCCGCGACGGTCTCTTGCAAATCGGCGACCGCGATCGGATCGATGCCCGCGAAGGGTTCATCCAAGAGAAAGACCTTCGGGTCGATTGCAAGCGCGCGGCAGATTTCGACCCGGCGCCGCTCGCCGCCGGAGAGGGTGTACGCGGGCGCATCGGCGACTTTGACGATATCGAATTCCTCGATCAACGCTTGGGCGCGGGCCTCGCGATCGCGTTTGGACATCTTGCGAAACTCGAGCACGGCGAGAATGTTCTGGCGTGACGTGAGATCGCGGAAAACGGACGGCTCTTGCGCGAGGTAGGCCATGCCGCGCCGCGCGCGTTTGTACATCGGGAGCCGCGAGACGTCTGCCCCGTCGAACGATACCGTCCCGGCATCTGGACGTAGCAGCCCGACGATCATGTTGAACGTCGTGGTTTTTCCCGCGCCGTTGGGCCCGAGCAGGCCGACGATTTCGCCTTCCGCCAGCGACACCGAGACGCCGTCGACGACGGTGCGGCGTTTGAAGCGCTTGACGAGCTTATCCGTTTGGAGGAGCGACATAGATTGGGTACGCCACAGCGAGCAGCAAGCGGTTCAAACGAAACAATTCGGCCGGGGTACGCTCCTTCGCGGCGAGCAGGTCTTTCGCGGCCTGGGGAAGGT
>CAYXRK010000039.1:0-21205 GCA_964467615.1 uncultured Nitrospirales bacterium
GCCGTGGTGAAGCCCACGGTAGGCACGATCCAGGAAACGTCGCCTACGTCGGTGGAGCCTTTGGAGATTTCGCCTGCCACGTTTTTGACTTCGGAGAGTGATCCAATTTCTTTGGGTCCTTTCAATGTCGCCTGAATCGCCTCCGCGAAGCGCCTCTCTTCCTCGGAATACGCGAGGTCGTTGAGCTCTTCGAGATTCTTGAACACCACTTTCGAGAGTGTCTCATTGGGCAACAGGTTGTGCGTGCCGCCGAGGTACTCGGTATCGAGGGTGGTTTCCGTGGCGAGCGCGGCGCCTTCGGCGCACTTGACGAGCCGGGCGTACAGCTTACGGAGGGTCTCGACGTCGGGGTTGCGGACGTAGTAGAACACTTCGGCGAATTCGGGCACGACATTCGGCGCGCCGCCTCCGGACGTAATCACGTGATGAATGCGCGTGCCCTCGGGCGTGTGTTCGCGCAGGAGTTCGGCGGCGTAGTCCATCAACTCGACGGCATCAAGCGCGGAGCGCCCTTGTTCGGGCGCGCTGGCCGCGTGCGCGGAGACGCCTTTGAATCGGAACTTGGCCGCGATCCGAGCCAGATCGGAGGCGTCGCCCGCCGTGTTGCTCGAGGCCGGGTGCCAATGGAGGACGGCGTCGCAGTCGTCGAACAGTCCCGCGCGCGCCATGAACGTTTTGCCGCTGCCGCCTTCTTCGGCGGGGCAACCGTAGAAGCGGACGGTGGCTTCGAGTTTCCCCGCGTTGATTTGCTCGCCGAGCGCGATGGCCGCCGTCGCCGAAGCGACGCCGAAAAGATGATGACCGCAACCGTGGCCGAAATCGTTCCCGGGACGCGCCTTTCGCTCCGCGACAGCCTCCTGATTTAGCCCCGGAAGCGCGTCGTATTCCCCCAAGATCCCGATGATCGGCCCCCCACTCCCGATCTCGGCGACGAACGCGGTGGGGATTTCGGCGACACCGGTGGTAATTTTGAATCCCGCCTTACGTAGCATGGATTCGAGCAGTTTCGCGGATTTCTCTTCTTGATACCCCGGCTCGGCCCATTCCCAAATTTGCAGCGCCGCCTCCCACGCCGACGTCTCGCGCGACGCGACATCGGCCAGCAGCGCCTCCCGCTGCGCGAACGCGGGGAGCGACGAGTAAAGAATAAGGAGTGCGACAGAAGCATTAATTCGGATCATGATGGAGGGATCTTTTCGCGAGTTGGGTTAGGGCCACCGTATTTTAACGGTAGAGCTTTCCCAACGCACGCGATCCCGATCCGGGCTCGATACACCCGAGGCTCTGCAACACTATGCCTGCCCGCAACTACCGGTTCAAAGCCTGAGAGGCGAAGGTGGTAATTCGTTTCGCACCTGAATTTGTCGCGCTGCTCCGTAGCTGCAACGATACATCGAGCCCCAGACGAAGAAGCGATGCGTTAGGGTGGCGAGACGATCCGACGTAAGCTTGTGACCGCTGGTAGCGCCCCAGTTTGGGCAAGCTCCAGGATCAGCGATCCCGATTCGCTGCGCACCTAGACTTAGCCACTCTAAGATCGTGGCTTGCCTTCCCGCGCACAACACGTATTTCCATCGCATGTCAAGGATTTGGTTGGATTCGTGAGGGGAAATCGTAGAGGAATGTCAGGATCATCTCGATGAATGTCAGCAAATCTTTCGAGTCGATCGATTCCATGACAACAATCTCGTGATTGGCCTCGTTACTCTTCTTGCGAATCTGGTCTACCCATCCTTTGCCATTCGGCGGCACGAATCCGTTGTTGGCCAAGTGTTCTACGTACTCGACAAAAGACTGGCCAGGCTTCGCCCCGTGATCGACAGCAATGTGCATCAATATCTTCCGACACAAAAGTACAGCGGCGGTGTGGTTACCTCCGGCGGTCGACCTACGAGCTTCTTCGTAGAGTAATGCGATGTTCACAGGTACGTTTGGCACGCGTCTCCCATACGCCACACCCGGAATCGGCCTCGTCTGGTCCTCAAAAAAACTTGGTCGATTGCAGTGTGGGCAAATACGAACAACGTGGCGACCATCAACCGTACACCAGCCACGTTCAGATGAAACGGTATTATCACAGTGCCCACAGGTGTAAGCGAATGGCGGGATTCCCTGCGGATTCCCCCAGTTCGGCGACAATGCATCCATCTTCGATTCTCGTCCTTTATGGGCCGACGCGCCGAGAACATGGCGCGAACACTCGCTATCACGTAGTTGAGTGTCTTTGGCCTATCCAGATTATAAACCTAATTAGTTCAATCACATTGAAGTCAAGTTTGCCTTGTCGCGGATGCGTGGCCACTTCGGGACGCTATTCGAGACTGCGCACACCAACTCCGACTGCGCCGGCACCAAGACGCTAAATCGCAGAATCGATGCGGTCGGCGCTATGATCGGCTTCGGGTTAGCCGTTTGAGAAGGCGTTTCGCGTCGCGGCGCAACGTTGAGGCGTCGCGGGCGGTTTCGGCGCGGGCAATGGTCTCGCTGAGCGTGCTGCCGAGGGCGAGTGAGATCGTCTCGAGCGTGTTTAGCTTCGAGCGTAGTCCCTGCTCCACGTGCGAGATCGCGCCTTGCGACACGTTCGCGTTCCTCGCGAGATCCTTCTGCGTGAGCCCGTTCCGCAACCGGTACGCTTTCAAAATGACCCCAATGCGTCGGTTTAGATCACGGTTCGACCCCGCGGCGGCGTTCGTTGTGGGCATTTTGAAGAATCGTCCCATACCTCGAAGATGCGGTCGACGAGATCGTAGATGTCGTCCAAGTCGCGGCGCTCGAATATCCACCGATGCGCCCTGTCGACCAGCGACTCAATTGGCCCGTCCGGCACGCCATCTTCAAGACAGTGAATGCGGAGATCGATCAGAAACTCCACTAACTCTGTATACTCTCTTCGGTCTGCCATTGTCGTTTCCTTATCGATTGAAGTTGATAACCAATAAGGCAATGGCCCTTCGCGCCTAACGTGATGTTTAGGAAATCTGGTCCGGCTCCTTTCCCTAGCTGGAAGACCTAGGCTCGCTGTTCCACTCCACGGTGAACAGCGTCGTGACCAGGCTGCTTACGGGCAATGCCCGGTACAGCTATCCTGCGACATCACGTCAAGTGATCAGAATTGTTTAATCGCTGACGTCGAATCTGCTGCTGCATTCGAACCACCCCCCTTCCAAACGGATTTGGTAAGCGATCTTCCAGGGTTGGCTTTCCCCCGTAGATCAAGTGTATTACAAAATGTATTTCCTGTCAAGTTTGAATCGAAACAGCCTCGGATTCGAAATCGGGAAACGAGGGTGAAGCGGAGACTGCGAACGAGGATCGACAACGCACGGTAGCGCCTGCCTCGATGAGGCCGGCGTAGGGTAGGCTACGGGCGTGCACCGGTTTCGTCGAAACAGGCGCTACCACGCACACGGATCGAGGTCATTGGTAGTCGAGTGTTGTAGAATCATTTCCGTCCGCGGAGCGACCCCGAGAGAACGACGGCATTACGAGGAAAATCCATGAAGAAGGAATACGACTTCAGCAAGGGTAAACGCGGCGCTGTTATCCAACCGCCGCCAGGAAAGACGCGGATCACAATTCGTTTGGACGAGGAGGCGATCGCGTGGTTCAAGGAGCAGGCGGATGCGGCCGGCGGCGCGAACTATCAGACGCTGATCAATCAGGCGCTGCGCGAGTACATCGGTTCGAAGCGCGAGCCGCTGGGTGCCGAAGATTTGTTCGAGTTGCGCAAGGCCAAACGCGCCGAAGGCAAAAAGCGTTCGGTCTCCCTTGCCGAAGCGAGACGCCGCCTGAAGATTAGCTAACGTTTCCTCCTCGTCTAAACCCACCGAATCTTGATATGCGCTTCCAATGCCTTGAACTCGGCGTCGCCGGTGACGAGTTCTGCTTTGCGTTCTTTTGCAAGAGCGGCGGCGAATGCGTCCGCGAGGCTGATGGGGTGGCGGGCCTTGAGGTCTGCGGCGGTGTCGGCCAGGGCGCGGGTGACGGAATGAAACTCGATGGGCAGCGCCGGCAGATCGGCTGCGATGCGTTCCCAACGTTCGCGTCCTTCTTTCCGCACGACGATATATTTCACTTCGGCGTAGTTCACTTCGGTCATGTGGAGCGGTTGATCGCGTTCGCTCGCCCGATCGAGGAGCCGTCTCACCGCGTCGCCGCCGTCTTCGGCGCGCAGGAAGGCGAGCAGAGCGAAGCTGTCCAACACCGCGCCCGCCATGCTACCGGTCTTCGAGCGCTTTCTCGGCGCGTTTGTGTTCGGCCCATTCTTCCTTGAGCGATTTCGCGCCGGGCTTGCGTTCGAGAATGCCGTGCAACTTGGCGATCGTGTGCCGCGTGACGGGTTTCAACAGGATTCCCTCGGGCGTCGCCTGGACGATGGCCCGGCTGCCTGTCTCGATGAGAAATTGTCTCCGTAGCCAAGCAGGAATCACGACCTGGCCTTTGGTCGTGAAGAGGACCGAGTCGGTTGTCTTTTTCCCGTTCATACAAGCAAGTATAACGTAGGTCATTTGGTAAGACAACTCGACTTCGGTAAGACATTAACCCAGTTTCCTTCGCAGGTTGCATTCCGCCTGATCAAGGCACCGCGTTTGCTCATCCTCTGTGGCCTTCGTGCCATTGTGGTTGTACCTCATACGTTAACCAGGAACTGCTATCCTTTTGCCTGGGACTTACAAACGCATGAACACGTTGGTTGAAATAGTCCAGGCGGCGCAGCGGGGGGATGAGCGGGCGTATCCCCTTATCGTGCAACGGTTTGAGGACGCGGCGCAGGGGTGGGCGTATGCCGTGCTGGGGGACTATCACCTCGCGCAGGACGCGGTGCAGGAGGCGTTCGCGGAGGCGTTTTCGTGTTTGGCGAAGTTGCGGGAGCCGGCGGCGTTTCCGGGTTGGTTCAAGCGGATCGTCATCAAACGGATCGACCGGATCACGCGGGGCAAGAAGTTGCCGACGGTGTCGCTAGAGGCGGCGGGGGACGTGGGCGAATCCGCCGACAGTTCATCGCGCATCGACACGGAATCGGCGGCAGTATCACTCGATCGCGCGCTGAGTCACCTACCCGATCACGAACGCGCCATCGCGCGGGACTATTACTTCGACGACTTTGAACAGAAGGACCTCGCGGCGCGTCATGGCGTGCCGGTGACGACTGTCAAGAAGCGGCTGTATGCATCGCGTCAGCGGATTCGGGCGGCCGCGCCGGAGTTGCGCGAGTTTTTGGACGGGCCGGACGACGGCGCGGAGCATCTCTCGCCCGCGGTGCAATTGTTCGCGGCGGCGTGGAACGGTCACGCGGCGCGCGCCGAGCGGCTTTTGCGGGAACATCCGGATTTGGTCCAACTTCGGAATGAGGACGGGCTGAGCGTTTTGCTTTATGCGGCGCACGCCGCGCACCGCAAGGGCGACTACAGTGTCGTGGATGTGTTGGTGTCGCGCGGGGCGCTGTTGGACGCTCACACGGCGGCGGCGCTGGGGATTCGGCGGTTGCTTGAGGCGTATATACGGACCGACGCGGGCGCGGCGCGACATTGCGGGGCATGGGGCCGGACGCCTCTGCATTGGGCGGCGTCGGGCGGGCACGACGAGTTGGCAGCGTGGTTGATGGCGCGAGGTGCTGAGGCGGGCGCGGCGGACGTTTTCGGGTGTACGGCGCTGCATGCCGCGGCGGAGATGGGGCATCGGACAACTGTGGCGCTGCTGGCGAAACATGGCGCGAACGCGCATGCGCGGCTGAAGAATGGAAAGTCGGCGATGCACCTCGCGGCGCAGGCGGGACACTATGGCGTCGTGGAGGAATTGATGCGGCTCGAGGCGCGGATCGATGTGTTCGCGGCGACGAGCCTGGGACTCGAGGGGCAGGTCAAGAAGATGTTGGGGCGCGATCCGTTTCTTGCGAAGGCGCGTTTGCCGTATGGCGCGACGCCGTTGCACGTGGCTGCGGAGGACGGGCAATTCAAGATGGCGGAATTTTTGGTCGAGCAGGGCGCGGAGATCGACGTGATCTGCGCGACGGAATTGGGCTGGGAGGAGCAGTTGGTGCGGCTTTTGGCGGCGTCGCCGGGGGTGATCCACGCGCGCGGGGGGTCGTTCGGGCACACGGCGCTGCACGCGGCAACCACACGGGGGAACCGTCCGCTCGCGCGATTGCTACTCGAACGCGGCGCGGAGATCAACGCGAAGGACCGGATGTTCGAGAAGACCGCGTTGGGCGAGGCGTTGTATTTCGGGAACGAGGCGATGGCGCGGTTGTTGACGGAGCATGGGGCGCGGGGGTGAGGGATTAGGTTAGAATATTTGCGTGGACACATTGACGCAAACCTTGCCGCTTCGAGACGAGATACTCGCGAAACTGCGCGAATCGAGCGGATACGTCGAGAAGGAATTTAAGGCGCACATCGACGGTATATTCGGATCGATCGCGCGTGGCGAGGAACGCGCTGACAGCGATTTGGACGTGCTCGTGACTTTTGGCGAAAAGGCGAGTCTTCTTGACTTGTGTGGGCTGGGCGACTATTTGGAGGACATGTTCGGGCGGAAGGTGGACGTAGTCCCTCGAAGGGTATTGCGCAAGGAGATCGCTCCGTATGTTTTTCGAGACCTAATTCCGATATGAGGGACTACTCGCTCTACTTAGTTGAAATACTCGGAGCGCTCGATCGGATAGTGGAGTTTATCGAGGGACTCGATGCCGAAGGATTCTTCTCAGACGAGAAGACGAAGAGCGCGGTCGTCCGGCAAATCGAGATCATGGGCGAAGCGTCCAAGTGTCTGTCCCACGAGTTGCGTGAGCGGTATGCGGAGGTTCCTTGGCGTCGGCTGACCGGGATGCGGGACCGTCTGATTCACGCATATTTTGACGTCGATTACGGTTTCATTTGGAGTTTCATCGCGGAGGAGTTCGACGACATTCGGCTCCACCTGGAACGAGCTATACGAGAACTGGGACATCTCAATGACTAAGAACCACCAAAGGAGCATTTCATCATGGCAGTGACGGCGGCGGACCGGGCGTTGGCGTACCGGGTTGCGGACATTTCGCAGGCGGAGTACGGGCGTAAGGAGATTGACATTGCGGAGAAGGAGATGCCGGGGTTGATGGCGGTGCGGGATCGATATGCGCCGCAGCAACCGCTGGCGGGGTATCGCGTGGCGGGGTCGTTGCACATGACGATCCAGACGGCGGTGCTGATCGAGACGCTGACGGCGCTGGGCGCGGACGTGCGCTGGGCGAGTTGCAACATTTACTCGACACAGGACCATGCGGCGGCGGCAATCGCGGCGGCGGACGTGCCGGTGTATGCGTGGAAGGGCGAGACGCTCGAGGAGTACTGGTGGTGCACATATCAGGCATTGACCTGGCCGGACGGGCGCGGACCGCAGCTTATTGTGGATGACGGTGGGGACGCGACGCTGCTGATACACCGGGGCGTCGAGTTCGAGGTGCACTACGAGAAGCACGGACGCTTGCCGGAAATCAGCCGGGCGAACAAGGAAATCGAGATCATCGACACGTTGCTGCACAGGGTGCATGGCGACGATCCCAAGCATTGGCGTAAAGCCGCGGCGGATTGGATCGGGGTCTCGGAGGAAACGACGACGGGCGTGCACCGCTTGTATCAGATGATGAAGGAAGGCAAGTTGATCACGCGGGCGATCAACGTGAACGATTCGGTGACGAAGTCGAAGTTCGACAATTTGTACGGATGCCGCGAGTCATTGGCGGACGGCATCAAGCGCGCGACGGACGTGATGATTGCGGGAAAGATCGTCGTGATCGCGGGTTATGGCGACGTGGGCAAGGGTTGCGCGGCCGCGATGAAGGGGCTGGGCGCGCGCGTGCTGGTGACGGAGATCGATCCGATTTGCGCGTTGCAGGCGTGCATGGAGGGGTATCAGGTCCTCACGATGGAAGAAGCCGCGAGCATGGGCGATATCTTCGTGACGACGACGGGATGTTGCGACGTCATCCGCGGCGAGCACATGGAGCAGATGAAGGACGAGGCGATCGTGTGCAACATCGGGCACTTCGATTCGGAGGTGCAGGTGTCGTACCTCGAGGGGCGGAAGGACGTCAAGGAAATCAACATCAAACCGCAGGTGGACAAGTTCGTGTTTCCGAATGGCAAGGCGATTGTCCTGTTGGCCCGCGGACGGCTAGTGAATTTGGGCTGCGCGACGGGGCATCCGTCGTTCGTGATGTCGAACAGTTTTACGAACCAGACGCTGGCGCAGATTTCACTGGCGACGGAAACAGCCAAGTACGAGATCGGCAAGGTGTACACGTTGCCGAAGGCGCTGGACGAGGAAGTCGCGCGGCTGCACCTGGGCAAACTCGGCGCGAAGCTTACGCGGCTGACACCCGCGCAGGCGGAGTACATGGGCGTCTCGGCGGACGGACCGTATAAGCCGGAGCATTACCGGTATTAAGAGTGTGAACGTGCGAAGGGAGAAGGGAATCTCCACGGGCGCGTTTATTCCCCCTTGGGCTTGTGGGGCGGATTCATGTTTGCCTGCTGGGCGGCGCGCAATGCTTCGGTACGCCGCTGGAGCGCCTCGGCCGCTTGCCTTTGGGGACGGTTGAACTTTTCGCCTGCATAGTTGGACTTCTGTAGGTGCGCGATGAAGTTGGACAGCATTCTGCTTACTCTTCGCGCGAGGTCCTTGATAGCCGCGTACTGATCTTCGGTGATGTAAAGCTGGTCGTGTGCGATTTGGAGTTGCGCGCGGACTTCACCGGAGGATCCCTTAACGATAAAGAGAAACTGGATGAACTCGTCCCTACCGCCGCGCTCGTAGCCCTCGGCTATGTTTGACATGATGGAGACGCTCGCGCGGCGAATCTGGTCGCGCAGACCGAAATCGCGCGCGAACTCTCCTTCGCGGGTACACGCGTAGACCGCATTCGTAAGTTCGCGCGCTCGCTGGTAGACGTGTAGGTCTTCGAACTTTTCGGCAGCTTTGCTGCTCATTCGCCAGACCCCTCGCGGCTATTTCATGCCGTCATACCCGATGATTCCTCATCCCCTTCGCACTCTTCGCACGTTCGCACCCTGTCGTCATTCTCGTTTCACCACACTGACCGCTTTCGCCAAGGTCTCGGCGATGAGGCGGGAGCCTTTTTCGTCGGGGTGGATGCCGTCGGGGAAGGTGTCGGCGTGGTCGTGGAGGGCGGCGTAGAGGTCGACGACGGTGAGGCCGAATTCTTTTCCGAGTTTGTCGACGATTGGGATGGCTTCGTCTTTGATCATTGAATCGCTGATGCCGAACGCGTCGGTGAACGCCGGGACTGGACGGCAAAGGATGATGGTTGGTTTCGACGGGAGCGCTTTGAGCGTCTGGATCATTTCGCGGTAGTCGGCTTCATAGTTTTCCTTGTTCCAGTTTTGGGGTTTCGAGTCGTTCGTGCCGAGTTTGATCGTGACGATATCGGCCCCGAACTCTTTCACGTTCTTGAATGCCGTGAGGCGCCAGTAGGGCAGGTCTCCTTTTTTCACCATCGTCGCGCCGCTGACGCCGAAGTTCTCGACTTGATAGGCGTCGCCGAGAATTTCCTGAAGCTGTGCGGGGTAGGCCTTGGCGCGGCCTCCTCCGGCGGCGGCGTTGGTGATGCTGTCGCCGATGCAGGCGACCTTGATTTTGGATTTGGACGCGGCGTCTTGCGCGGTGGCGAGGTAGAGGCCGGTGACGGCTAGGACGGCCGCGATTCGAGAAATTCTGTGTAGCATGGTCAGGGACCTCCAAAGAAAGCGGGCAGGATAGATGGATTCGCCGCGGAAAAGCTAGCGTAGCGAGTCCGAAATTCCTTGGATACGCGTGGCCATCTTTGCGCCGCGAACTGATCGATGACGATGACGAATGACGAGCACGATGACGAAGACTGGTTTACCAAGAATAGGTACAGCGTCAATATTGGTGGCAATGCGTTTACGGGCCGACTCGCTGGCGTGTTCCGGGCCGAATCCCGTAGAATGGTGTTCAAATCGATTGGTGTGGCGTTGCGTGCGCTCGATACGACGGGAACCGCGCTAACATATTGGGGTATAACGAGTTAAGAAACTACGGGCGCTGCCGGCGATGGGTGCTCGTGACGGGATCAAACGCGATCCCGCCGATTCGCGTCTGACAGTTTTGGATCGGATTCCCGGCGAGGATCGCCGCTCGCGATTTTGCGCTCCTGGATTTTTGAGGCCCATGAAGAAACTTCTACTCACACTCCTTTCGGCGGCAATCATTGTCGGCGGATATTTCATCAGCAGTTACTTCACTGCGGAGGACATACCGGCCGAGGCCGGTTTCTCGCACGGCGATATGCCGGTCCGCGTCGAGGTAGCCGCGGCTGTACGGCAACCGTTGCGCGAAACGATCACGTATCCGGGATCGGTCGCTGCGGATGAGACCGTGTCGATCTCGCCGAAAGTGTCGGGGATCATCGAGGCGATCTTCGTCGAGTTCGGGCAGTTCGTGAAGCAGGGGGATCCGCTCGTCGAGTTGGACGATAGCGAGTTTGTCGAGCGTCTAAAGCAAGCGGAGGCAAACCTGCAACTATCAAAAGCGCAACGGAGCCGCACCGAAACGCAGTATCAACTGGCGGAGCGGGAGTTAGCGCGGGCGGAGCGTTCGGGCAAACAGGGCATCAGCAGCGAGCAGGCGCTGGACACCTCGCAGGCCGCGCGAGACTCTGCGCTAGCGGAGGTCGAAGTGGCCCACGCGGAGGTGCAGCGGATGCTGGCCTCCGTCGAGGAGGCGCAACTAAATGTCGCCAACACGCGCATCCAGTCGCCGCTGGAAGGCTGGGTACAGGCGCGCGAGTTCGACCCCGGCGCGCTTGCGTCGCCGTCTTCGCCGATACTGACGATCGTCGACACGGACCCGGCCGAAGTGGTGGTGTACGTTCCGGAGAAGGAATTTCCATTGGCCAGCATAGGCCGCACTGCGATGGTCTCGGCCGGGCGCGGGATGTTGAATTTCGAGGGGACGATCCAGCGCGTCGCGCCGTCGCTCAGCATGTCCACGCGGACGACGGAAGTGGTGATCATGGTGCCCAATCCGAACCAGGAACTGCGGCCGGGGATGTCGGCGGACGTGACCTTGGTCGCGCGCGAGGACGCCAACGCCCTCGTCGTGCCGTCGCCCGCGCTGGTGTTTCGCGAAGGCAACATGCAGGCGTTTCGCGTGGTGGACGGCAAGGCGGCCGCGACTACCGTGGAAGTCGGAATCGAGCAGGATGGCGTATCGCAAATCCTGTCGGGTTTGAACGAAGGGGACAAAGTCATCGTCAAGGGCCAGTTCATGATCAACGACGAGCAACCCGTCGACGATGGTTCCGGCGGGAATGAGGGGAGCGGTTGGTCCGGCGGGCCGGGCGCGGGTGGGCGTCCAGGTGGCGGCACGCCGTCGGGCGGTGCGCGGCCTCACTAATGAAGATGACGGAGATAGCGGTCGACCGGCCGATCACCGCGTCGATGCTTGTTGGCATCGTGATCGTGGTGAGCATGGTCGCGTTCACGCGAATCCCAATCGACCTGATGCCGGACATTCAATTTCCCTCGCTGTCGTTATCGGTGACGTATCGAGGAGCGACGCCCGAGGAAATCGAGACGATCATCACGCGGCCTATCGAAGAGGCGATGGGGTCGGTCGACAACATCGATTCGATGGAGACGACCTCGGCGGAGGAGCAGGCGAGTATCCGCCTGATGTTCAACTGGGGCACGGACATCGACGAGGCCGCGAACGACGTCCGCGAGCGTCTGGACCGCGTTCGCGGGTCCTTCCCGGACGAAGTCAACCCGCCGGTCATGTACAAATTCGACGTAAATCAGAGCCCGGTCTTCCGATTGGGACTGTCGTCGGACACCGTGCCGGCATCAGACCTGCGGTATCTCGCCGAGCACACTCTCAAGCCGAGGCTCGAGCGCATCGCGGGCGTCGCGTCCGTGGACGTGGGCGGCGGTCGGCTTCGCGAAATCCAGGTCAATCTCTCGCAGGAAAAACTTGACGCGTTGCAGCTTTCTCCGCAAGCCATCGTGCAATCCATCCGGTCCGAGAACATCAATCTGCCCGCGGGCGAGGTCTACTCCGGCGACAGTCATCTCGCCATGCGCACGAGGGGCCAATTCATCAAACCGGACGAATTGAAGGACATCGTCGTCGCGACGCGCGAGAGCGTGCCTATCTATCTACGGGACGTGGCCGAGATCGAAGACGGGCTGGACGAGTTGCGCCGCGTCGAACGTGTCGACGGCGAGTCGGCGATCAGCATGTTTCTGTTCAAGCAGTCCGGGAGCAACACGGTCAGTGTGGCGACGCAGGTCCAGGATGAAATCGAAGAAATCCGACACGACTATCCGCACTTGAATCTGCTGGTGTTGTTCGACAATTCGAAATTCATCAAGGACGCGATATCGGATGTGCAGGACGCGGCGTTGTACGGCACGCTGATCGCGATCTGCGTGCTTTTGATTTTCTTGCGCGACGTACGGGCGACAATCGTCGTGGCGAGCACGATCCCGGTGTCGATCATGGCGACGTTTTCGCTCATGTATTTTGCAGGTTTCACCTTGAATATTGTCTCGTTCGGCGGCCTCGCGCTGGGCATCGGGCTATTGGTCGATAACAGCATCGTGGTATTGGAGAACATCTACCGTCACCGGGAGGCCGGCGCCGATGGGCGGACGGCCGCGATCAAGGGAACGGTCGAAGTGACGGCGCCGATTATCGCGTCGACGTTTACCAACCTCGTGGTGTTTCTGCCGCTGCTGTTTCTATCCGGCGCGGCGAGCATTATGTTCACGCAGTTGGCCTATGTGGTCGCGTTCAGTTCGATGTTTTCGCTCATCTTCAGCCTGACCTTGGTGCCGACACTTGCGCGGATTTTACTGGTCAACGAAGCCAGCGAGAAGTCGCCGCACGATACCGTCGGTTGGAAGGTGTTCCTCTGGGGCGAGCGGGTCCTGCGAATGATGGAGGACCGTTATCGCGGGGTACTCCATTTCGCGCTCGCGCACCGGTTCATCATAGTGACCGTGAGCGCTACTTTGTTCGCGGTGTCGTTGCCGATGTTTAAGCTTTTGGGCTTCGAATACATGCCAACGGCGGACGAGGGCGAAGTCCGCGTGTTCGGGCGAATGGCGGCGGGCACGCGGCTCGAGGTGATGGAGGAGGCCTTCACGAAACTGGAAGGCATCGTGCGCGAGGAATTCGGCAACGAGATCAAGCACGTGTCTACGCGGTTCGGCGAAGGGAGTTCGATGCGTTCGAGCGGCGCGAACTCGGGCTCGATGGACATTATTTTGAAGGACCGCGGGGAGCGCGCGGAGTCGAGCGAAGAGATCGCGAACAGGATACGTCCGGCCATCGGGGGCATTCCTGGATTGCGCGCCTTTGCACGCGCGAGCGGCGGCTTGTTCATCTTCCGCATGATCACGCCGGAGGGCGACAATATCGGCGTCGAGGTGCGGGGCTATGATCGGGACGAAGGGTTGCGCGTGGCCGAAGAGGTGCGCAAGAAACTCGAGACGATCGAAGGCATCACGGACGCGCAGATCAGCCGGAGCGAGGGGAGGCCGGAAATTGGCTTGCAGATTGATAGGTACAAGGCGTCTGAGGCGGGATTGACGGTATCCTCGATCGCGGAAAACATTCGGACCAACTTTGGTGGAATCGTCGCGACGCGCTACCGGGAAGGCGGCGAGGAGTACGACGTATTGGTGCGGTTGCGCGAGGCGGACCGCGAGACGATCAAGGATCTTCAGACGCACTGGATCACCGGGCCTTCCGGCGAGCGCGTGCCGGCGAGCAATTTCCTGACGGAAAGCCGCGAGATAGGCCCCTCTGAGATTTCGCGCAAGGACCAGGAACGCATCTTGCAGGTCTCCGCCGATCTGGAACCGCTTTACAGCCTTGGCAACGTCATGAAAGAAGTCAAGAGCGAGTTGGAGACGATCCAATTGCCGGAGGATTTTACGTTGGTGTACGGCGGCGAGTACGAAGAACAAGAGAAGTCATACCGCGAATTGATGCTGGGGATAATCCTCGCGATCGTGCTCGTATACATGGTGATGGCCGCGCAATTCGAATCATTCCTCCAACCGCTCGTGGTCATGTTCTCGATACCCTTTGCGGCGATCGGCGTATTGGGCATCATGTGGTTAACGAAAACAACGGTAAACGTACAGTCCGTTCTCGGAATGATCGTGCTCGTCGGCATCGTCGTGAACAATGCCATCGTGCTCGTGGACTACATCAACATGCTGCGGCGCGACCACGGCTACTCGCTGCACGAGGCCGTTGAACAGGGCGGACGCCGGCGCCTGCGCCCGATCATGATGACCACGATGACGACCGTGCTCGCGTTGGTGCCCTTGGCGATCGGTATCGGGTCCGGCGGAGATTTGCAGGCGCCGATGGCGCGCGTGATTTTCGGCGGCATGCTGACCTCGACACTGATTACGTTGGTCTTCGTGCCGATTGTGTACACGTCCGTCGAGGAATACTTCGAACGCCGCAAGCAGCGCGTCGCTGAACTATCTGCGCTTGCCGCTAAGTAAGCGTCTCGGTCCTGATGAGCGCCGGAAAGCCCGCGAGAACCATTGTCATCGGCTCGGGAAACCGCGACAAGGCCGCGGAACTTCGCGTGCTCTTGCAGAACACCAATTGGGTGGTCAAGGGCCTAGGCGAATTTGATCCCATCGCGGAACCTGTAGAAGACGGCGACACCTTCGAAGCCAACGCGTTACTCAAGGCGCGATACTACGCGGTGTCGACGGGGCACCCGGCTGTCGCGGATGATTCCGGAATCGAAGTGGACGCGCTCGGCGGCAGGCCGGGCATCTATTCGGCGCGGTACGCTGGCGAGGGATGTTCCTACGCGGACAACAACCGGAAACTTCTCGATGAGCTTTCGAGAGTTCCGGCCCCGAAACGCGGGGCGCGCTTCGTATGCTGCGCCGCGTTTGTCGATGGCAATGGGCGGGAACATGTTGTGCGCGGGACCGTCGAGGGCCGGGTGGCCAATGCGCCGCGCGGCGCGAACGGGTTTGGCTACGATCCACTGTTCATCTCGGAGGGATCAGAGCAAACTTTCGGCGAACTCGCGCCCCAAGCCAAACACGCCATAAGCCACCGCGGCCGCGCCTTCCGGGAATTGGCTAAATACCTCGCGCAACTGCCGTGAGGTCCCGCGAATTGGAATCACCCGAGACTCAAGTCGTAAACTTCTCAGACGATCGGATCGGGCAGCGGGACGGCACGCAGGACGCCCGGGCTGGTGGCAAATCGAACAAAACAGGAGACAAGTGGATGAACACCCCTGATATTGATCTGGCGACGGCGCAAGCGGTGATTACCGCCGCGATTGCAAAGGCGGACGCGACGCACACGCTGATGGACATTGCGGTGGTCGACGCGGGCGCAAATTTGAAAGCGTTCGTACGGATGGACGGCGCGTGGCTTGGCAGCATCGACATCGCCATTAAGAAGGCGAAGACCGCGCGGTATTTCGAGTTCCCGACGGGCGAGATCGGCAAACTGAGCCAGCCCGGCGCTCCGCTCTTCGGCATCGAACATTCCAACGGCGGCCTCATCTCGTTTCCCGGCGGCCTCCCGCTCAAGAACGCCAAGGGCCAAGTCATCGGCGCGGTGGGCGTCTCGGGCTCGACCGTCGAGAACGACCACGCCGTAGCCAGCGCGGGGGCCGAAGCGGCGACGAAGGCCAACTGAACTCCCGCCCTTTACCAGGGCGGGATAGTTGACAGCCACTTATTTTCTGAGGTGTGTGGAGAAAGGGTCAACCGTGGCAAAGTCAGCGAGGCGGCAGCATTTCATAACCCGGTTTTATCTGCGAAACTTCGCAAATCCAATGTTTTCAGATGACCTCTGCGTTTACGATATGCGGATGCGGCGTTGGGACAAGCGCACGCCAAACGGTGTTGGCTGGTATCCACATTTGTACTCAATGTTCGACTTGACCGGCAAGCGAACGGATGACTTCGATCAATTCCTCAAGTTGAATGTGGAAGATCCTGCCGCCCCCGCATTGAAGAAGCTCGCCACCGGAGTGACTCTTAATGCGAACGAGCGATCTGCGGTTGCCCTCTTCATGGCGCTCACGGCGGCACGATCACCAGAGTTGATGAACAGCGTGATGACCGCTCATCTTAACGATCTTGGTGCAAACGATCTCGCACAATTGGACGAGCTATTGAAGATGTGGTGCGTATGGACGAAAAGACCATTCAATTCGGAGTCTAGCAAGGAATTTTTGAAACCCAGTAGCTTTGGGGCGATCTGGGATTGGTCATGGAGCCTCCAGCGCCGATTCTTGCAATGGGAATGGCACCTGGTGCGTACCACTAAGGATATGCCCTTCGTCACCAGTGATCGCCCTGTTCTACTGCAGCGAGATCAGGACGTGAACTTTGTCAGCTTCCCGGTGTCGTCCGAGGTCGCGCTCATCGTCATGTCTGGTGGTCAATTCAACGAGGCCCGTGATCGCGCCATCGAAGTGCACGCGATGAATCGTGGCACGATGAACCACGCAACTACGTTCGTCGTCGCATGTCGACAGGATTTTCCCGGTGTCGAGTATCTAAATAGACGAGACGAGCGCACGTAATTGTTTTAGATGCTTCTTACGATAAATCCTCGCGCTTTCGAGAGAACGCTTACGTGATTTCGTTCAGATGTGAGACGTCATTTTGTTGCGTACTAAGCTGACGAAGTCCAGATTGTTGCCGGTTTCGACGATGGATGTCCTTTCGTAGGGATGAAGGTCGTGGCGTACACTGGCCAAATGTCGAACCAACCTATGAGCGACACCGCGCGCGCTAAATCAAACATCGTGTTGATCGGTATGCCGGGCGTGGGGAAGAGCACGGTTGGGGTGTTGCTGGCCAAGGCGTTGTCACGCTCGTTTGTGGACACGGACCTCGTCGTGCAGTCGGCGGAGGGGCGACGATTGCAGGACATCATCGACGCGGACGGGCTGGACGTGTTTCTCAAGGCGGAGGAGCGGCATGTGCTTGCGCTCGAGTGCCGGAACGCCGTCATCAGCACTGGCGGCAGCGCGCCGTACAGCGAGCGGGCGATGGCGAAGCTGCGGCAAGATGGCACGGTCGTATATCTGAAGCTGGACTTGGCGACATTGCATCGGCGCATCACCAACATGGATTCGCGTGGAATCGCGATCGGGCCGGGGCAAACGTTCGATGCGTTGTATGCCGGGCGCGCGCCGTTGTACGAGCGATGCGCGGACATCGTCATTGATTGCGCGGGGCTGGATCATGAGCAGACGGTAGCAGCCGTGTTGGCGGCGCTGGGCGCGTAACTTGGCCAAGCATGATCCGACGCAAGAGAAGATCGATTAGTTGAATCGGCGAGCCGAATGCGTTGACCGCGATCCCGTGCGACACTAGAATGCGGCTAACCACGGAGGCCCGGCCGCGCGCGCCGATATGCCAACCCCGAGTTTGCACAGCCTGTTGCGTGGGGGACGCGCGCATATTCGCTATCTGTGGATTGGCGGGGTCCTTCTGTACCTCGTGGCGGCCTGGTGGATCGGCTGGGAGACGCTCGCCGACGCGATCATCGGGGCGGATTGGCGGTATGTCGGGCTGCTGGCCGTAACGGAAACGGCGGCACTTCTGCTGCGTGTCGCGAAGTGGCGAATCGTTCTCGGCCCCTCGAGCGGCGCGGGGGCGGCGTGCATGATCTCGAAGGCCGGTGGTAATTTTTCGCCGGGCCGGATTGGGGAACTCGCGCCGTTGTTGTTCAAACAGCACCGATCCATGAAGGTCGGCGCGTGGGTCCTGGCGGATCGCCTGCTCGAAATCTGTGCCACGCTGGGCATGGGTCTCGCCGCGGTATTCGTGATCGGGTTCGATGTGGCCGGCACGCTGCCGTTCTGGATCGGCGGCGTTCTGTTGTGCTGCGCCGCCGTGGCGTGGCTGACGGCGCGGCACGATATTCTGGAAGCGCTCGTGATGAGGCTTCCGGCGCGGTGGCGGCCCGTGGCATTGATTGAGACAATCCGCGGCGTCGGCGCAGAATTTCGCTCGTTCGGCAAGACCGCGCCGTTGCTCACGCTACTCACGGTGTTAGGGAAAGCGCTCGATATCGCAACGGGCTGGGCGTTGTTTATGGTCTTTGCCGCCCCGGTCGCAGCGAGCCACCTGATGGCCGCGCAGGCCGTCCACGCGCTGACGACCATCGTCCCCTTAACACCAAACGCCACGGGCATTCCCTATGCGGTCACGGCGGTTTATCTGCACGAGGCCGCGCAAGTTCCCTGGGCAGTTTACGCCGCGTCGGTGCCAATTCGCTTTGCGGAGAGTACGCTCGTGTTCTGGGCGGTCTTCGTTTACTTCGTCGGATTTCGTTGGCCAGTAGAGGAGAAATAGCCGCGAGTTTGATCGCGATTACGTATCCAGCGCCGAGTCGCGTCGGCACCAGATATTCGTCGTATCGGCCAACACTTCGTCCGAATACGTTGCGAGCAGAAACGCCGATGTTACGGGCCCCCACTCCGCGCGGGTCTCGTCGTAACCGAACAGACGAAATCCGAATTCTTGCAACATCTCTAGGTAGTGTTCGGGCGATTCGTCGCATTGCCGTACGCCGTAAGGCCAAAACTCGACCAGCATTTCAAGGCCGGGACTTCGCGCGATGACTTCCCGCATGCCGTTCAACGCCTTGATCTCAGCACCCTGCACGTCCATCTTGATGAAATCCACGCGCGTTCCTCTGTCGCGGAAATAGTCATCGAGCGATGTCGCTTCCACGTCTATGCCCGCACGGTCCCCGTCGCCCGGATGCGTCCGGTGGTCCATCGGGTCCGAGGCGCAACGATACAACGTGAGCACGCCCTTCTTGTTCGAGATGGCCCTTTGCTCGGGCGTGGCGTGGGCGAAACCGTTGGATTCGAGGTTGCGCTTGAGCAACGCAAAATTGACCGGATCCGGTTCGAACGCGTACACACGCCCAGCCGGGCCCGCGCGCCTCGCCATCCGCACCGTGTGGAACCCGATGTTCGCGCCGAGATCGACGGCGACGCAGCCGGGTTTGACGACCCGTTCGAGAAGCGCGGACTCGATGGGTTCGTAACGGCCCAGGATGGTGAGGTTGAGCGAATCGAAATCGTCGACGTAGTAGCGCGAGCCGTCGATCTCGACGAACTCCGCGCGGATGCGCCGCCGGATCCAGCGGTCGAGTTGCCGCACCGGTTCGAATCTCTGGATGTTGGTTCCCACCAGGAACCACGCGGCGAGCCGATAAAGCGACCGGAACAGCGCACGCATCATAGCGGGTCAATCGATCACGATGAGGGCGTTGGGCAGTTCGTCTTTGTCGCGCGCCGCGCCGGGCATCACCACCGAAAGTCGATCGCCGGCGTCCTTGATCGTCTCGCACAGCGAAGTCGCCGCATCACCTTCCTTGATGCCCGTCACAAGTTTCTCGACGAGCGCGTCGATCGTTTCCTGGCCGAGCTTCTCGAGCACTTTCGCGTCGGCGATGATCGCGGCCGTCCGCTCGAACACGCTGATGTAGATGAGCAGGCCCGTCTCGGCCTTCGTGTGGTGAACACGCGCATCGTAGAACACGCGCGCCGCCGCCTCGCGGACCTCAGTCTTCATTTCCCTGCGCGGCGCAAATATCCGCCGGAGAGGATCGATGTACGTCGCCAACATCGCGCCGAGCACGAATCCCGATACCATCGCGGCCAGCAACAACGGCAACTCGAACCGACTCCACGTCGTGCCCCACTGTGCCGTCTCCGGCCCCTGCCACCGCAGTAATAACCACGTAATCACCACGAAGATCGCGGCGAGCCACACACCGGCTACGTCCTCCGCCCGGTCATAGCGCCCAGAGGCCGAAGCGATCGCCGGTACAATCTCGGCCGAGGTCTTCTTCTCTGCCTCAGCGACGGCCGACTGAATGCGCGTCGTTTCGTCCGGATGGAAATACTTAGCGGCTTTCATAAACCCATACTCATTCCAAACCCAAGCGCTGAAGGCGCGAAAGCATTGTAGCTTGGGGCGTAAGCCCCAAGGGACGCGCCCCTTCCAAAAACATCAAGCCCCATTCGGGGCGAAAGAATGAAACTGGTCAATCGATCCATTTTCAAGATAAGCCTGTGCCTTACCACGATCCTGTGGCACCGCCGCCGCCGCTGAACCCGCCTCCAAACGATCCACCGGTAAATCCGCCGCCAAATGACCCGCCGCGTCGGCGGCTACTAAGGAATTGATAGAGCATGAATCCCAAGAAACTGAACAGCGCGCCCCAGGCCAACCAGGCCCAACCGCTTGCGCCGCGCCGGATGAGGCTGACGACAGTGAACACGAGTAACGCGATAAAGCCCGCAACAAGGAGCACGCTGCGTGTTGATACCGGCTTCTTCGGCATTGCGCCGCCTCGGGCCATTTTTTCGAGCGCTTCGACGCCCTTGAGAATGCCATCCGAAAACGCGCCCTGCTTGAACCGAGCGATGATCTGTTCTTCCATGATGCGCTGTGCTTCGGTGTCCTTCTCGCGGCCCCAGCCGTCGCCGAGTTCGATGCGCGCTTGGCGGTCATCGCGCGAGACGAGCAGCAGCATGCCCTTGTTCAGGACCTGCCCGTTTACTTCCTTGACGCCGATGCCCCACTGGTTGAACAGCAGGTACGCGAACGTCTCGATGCGGGTCTTCGCGCCCCAATACTGCTCCATCGATTCGATGGTGACGACGATGATGGGAATCGCCTGGTCCGTGAGGAGCTTGTCGCCGATCTCGCGGATGCGCTGGTTGTCCGCGCGATCGAGCATCAACGCTTTGTCGAGCACGAATTCGCGTTCGCCCGGCGGATCCAGATTGATTTGTTGCGCGGCTGCGGGAAGCGTCCACAGGGCCGCGAGGCCGAGCGCGAACGCGGTCCGAAGCGCCCACGTATGTGAATGCAACAATCGCATGAGTTTTAGTCCGATCACATTCTCTGGCCCATTGTACCCAATTCCGCCCCGGAGTATTCGCGCGGGGACGGCATTTTCGTGATTGCGCAGGCGGCTTCGATATAGTCATCGCTTCTGGGGAGGGCAACGTGAATGCCGGAAGTCGTCGAATTGGACGCGCTTCGCCTGCGCGGCGAATCGGAATTGTTTGAACTGGTGCGCGGCGAGGTCCACGCCGTGCCGTTGCGGTACGTCGACGGCGAGTTCATCGTGCGAG
>CAYXRK010000039.1:21215-29806 GCA_964467615.1 uncultured Nitrospirales bacterium
CGCGGTACTCGTCGGCGATGATGCGCGTCCGATCATCGTGCGAGAGCGCGACAGCGCGGAGGACGTGTTCATCGTCGTCTCCGGCAGCTTTGTTGTCGAGCGTAACGGACAAGACGGCGGCCAACGGGGCAACGTCGTGGCGGTCCAGAGCGCCACGCAAAGCGACCCGGTCTTCGTCGGGGAGATGGCGTACTTGGGCGAATCGTCTCGGGCTGCTGATGTGCGTTGCTCGGGGGCCGTGCTCGCGCTAAAACTTTCCACCGCCGCGATGGACTACATCATCGAGCATTGCCCGGATCTCACGCGGCGGCTTTGCAAGGACTTCGCGTTCAGGCTGCGTCAAGCCAACGAAACCATCAACGAATTCCAAGAGAAACTGCGGGCCAACCCTCGCCAAATTTTCGCGAAGCCCGGCGAGCGCATCGTCGAACGCGGTTCCCCTTCGGATACGCTATTTCAGCTTCTCGACGGTACGCTAACCCGTAACGACGAGACCGGCCCATGCCAATTCCGCGCGGGCGGCGCCCGAGACGGTTTCCTCAACGCGCGCGCATACTTCCGGCGCGAGCCCAACCCGGCTAACTTCGCCGCAAAGTCAGCCGCGATCCTCCTCGCATTCGACGCGAAAGCGAAGACCGCCGTGATCCGGAACTTTCCGGAGACCGCGCTGGATCTGCTCGAGGAAAGGTGAACACGGCCGACACAGATCGTTGTGATTCATTCGAGAAAAATTTTAATGGAAAATTGCGAGGAGAAACGCAAGCGCGGATCGGTAGATGCGGCGGTCGTGGCTGGCGCGGGGGCCGGCGACGTTTAGGGTGTTGACGGCGTTGGATTCGATCCAAGCAAGGACTTCGCGCGGATCGGGCGAACTCTTGAGATCGACGACAATGACCGGCTTGGCGAGTTGGCGGGCGCACGAGATCGTAAAACCGGTGCCGCCGGAAGGCGGGCCCCAGGTGAGGACGAGCGTGCCGTCGGAATCGCGGACGTTCCACTCGGTGCGTTCGGCGTAGTCTTCGGCCGGGGTTTCGCGTAGCGGATAGTGCGCCGGAATCTGTCCGTCTTCCGCGAGGCGGCCCTTCGGGCACCAGCCGCCGCAGGGGAGGCCAAGTTCCAACGCCGCGTCAAGGGCGGCGCGGTCAACGCCGGTCTGTCCGCCGGAAATGATGCGCTCGATTGCACGAATCACTTTTTGTTGACGGATTTGGGGTTCTTCTTTTCGGCCTTTGCTGGCTGTTCGTCGGGCCGGGTGGCGGGCACGAACGGCGTAATCGAGTCGTCGTAGGTGACCTTGAGTTCGGCCTCGCGGGCGAGGGTCTCGACTTGCTCGACGACGTCTTTGGGCGCGCGCGGGTGTTTGCGAATGACCACTTCGGCGGCGACCGGCGATTTAGCGTCGGTGAAGAGTTGGCGAAGATCGATGAGCGTGATGGCGTCGCCGTCGGCGAAGATCGCGCCTGTCTGGCCGATGGCGACGACGATCTCGTTCTTGTCGCGCGCGGCGAGAGAAACGGCGCGGCCGAATGCGCCCTTCGCGTCGTAGCGCATCTTGTCGGCGATTTCCTTGTCGGCCTGGGTGAGACGGGCGACCTCGGGTTGGGTGTATACGTCGATGATCGTGGGCGTGATGAAGACGAGGAGCTCGCGGTGGGAGTGGTCTTTCCCGGTCGAGCGGAACAGACGGCCGATAAAGGGGATATCGCCCAGGACGGGGACCTTGTCGACGTTGTCGGACATGTTGCTCGTGCGCAATCCACCGAGGACGATGGTCGCCTGGTCGTGGACCATGACGACAGTCTCCGCTTTGTTCTGGGTCTTTTGCGGGACGGTGTTAGACTCACCGGAGCCCACGACCTCAACAATTTCGAAGCTGGAGTCCTCGGCGCTGACCTCCATCGAAATGTTGCCGGCGTCGGCGATGCGCGGGACGACGTTCAAGATCGTGCCGACGTCGATGAAGTCGATCTGGCTGACGGGTTGAAAGCGGAATCCGCCGGTCTGCGGGTCGGTGATAGAGCGATCGGTGGCGGATTGAGCGAAGGGGACCTGCGTGGTGTTCTCGAAGATTGCCTCTTCGCCGTCTTGGACGGTAACGCGGGGGTGGGCGATGACGGTGGCGTCGCCGTTGGTTTCGAGCCAATCGACGACGGCGGAGACGTCGTTGCCTTCAAAGCCGGTCAGTATGGGATCACCGTTGACGTCCTCGACGACCTCGCCATCCGCGTCGGTGAGGGGCACCGGCCGCGGCAGTTGGCCTATGCCGAAGAGCGCGCCGGCGCCCGGGAAGCTCGTAAAGTCCTGGACCGCGTTTCCTATACGGAGGGCGAAGGGGTTGTTCTCGCCGCTGAAGCCGAAGTAGGACCATTTGATGCCGAGGTCTCGAACGACGTTCCGGGAGACGGTGAGCATGTAGGTTTCGATTTGGACTTGGCGGCGGGGTTTGTCCCAGTCGCGGATGACCTGATCGACCATTTCGAGGCGCGCCGGGAGGCTAGTTACCGTGACTTGGTGGAGGGATTCATCGGTCGCGACGAGACCCATACCTTCGGGTATATAGGCCACAAGCTGTTCGGAGAGGACCTCGGGATCAGCGTAATTGAGAATCCACGTGCGCGTTTCGAGAGGAACGTCGATTTCGCGCAGGGTCTCTTCGATTTCGATTTGTTTGGTCGGCGAGTCGCGGACGATAAGGGAATTGGTCCGGTTGTCCATCTTGATTTGGCCACGCTCTGAAATCAGTGTTTCGATTGTTTCCGCGATCTTACCCGCTTCGACGTACTTCAAGACATACGTCTTGGACTGGACCGGGACGTCAAGTTCGGCGAGGGCGCGGCGCATGAACTGAAGGTTGTCCTCCGTGTCCCGGACGACGATCTTCGAAGTCCGCGCGTCGGTAATCGTGCTTCCCGTGGGAGACATAAGGGACTGGAAGACGGACTGGACATCGCCAAAGTCGGCGTAGGAAACGACGAAGGTCTCCTCCTCGAGGTCGGTAAATTCGCGCTCGAAATATTCGTCCTTTTTCATCACGTAAAGAAAATTGGTATCTGGTTTGTACTCGTAGTAAATGTCGTGGAACCTGAGGATCTCCATGGCCTGCGCGACGGTCATCTCGTTCATCCAAAACGCGAGGTTGAGGGCCTGCACTCCTTGGGTCGGCAGGACGTTCCATCCGGTCTGCGTGGACAAGAGATCGAGGAACTGGCTTACCGTCATCGGCCCGGCCAAGGTAAACGTGACTTCTTCGGTGGTGGCGGGGACCTCGCCGTATTCGAGGTCTCGATCTTTGTAGGGCTCGAATTTCCCAGCGCCCGCGGCGGTAATTTGGGCGCTACCGCCTTTTTCACCGCCGATTATTTCTATACTGCCCCCCATATCTCCGGTCTGTTCCGGGTTCGCGCCTTGCAATGCGGAACCGATGGCGGCGCCACCTTCTTCTCCGCCGAGGAGGCCTCCGCGTTCTTCGCCTTCGCCCTGCCTGCCGCGGCCTAGGCCCTGCATGCCTCTGCCGAGGCCGCCAAGAGCGCCGCCGACTTGACCGGACGCGCCTAATTGGGCATCGGCGATGCCGAGGCCTAGCAGAACCAGCGCCGCCGTAATCCGGCGTGACTGCCGGGTGATCGTCGAACGCGACAAAAGGGGTTCCCTCACTTTCCTCGGTTACGGCGTCTAGGCCGAACAGGGTTTGGGGCTGAATTTCGCACGGGCCGAACGGATCCAGCACGTTCTTACCATTACATAACGCTTCGGGCCATACAAATTTTGACAGTTCATTGCCGTGGAATTGCTTTCGTGTACTCTACTTCGTTCGCGATGATAGAGAAGATGACTTCCGTCCTCTTGATTTCCTTTAGCGTCACCCCGTTTATCTGATCGCCCACTTTGAAGAATTCGGGCGTTTTGCTTGCCGGTGTCGTCATACGGACCTTCTTGACGCCGCCTCTGGTAAGTTCATTTCGCGACGCTATGACACCCTTTAACAGCGCCTCGAGATCCGGGGGCTTGGGCGGCGGCGGCGGGGCCACTTTGGGCGGCGGCGACGGCGGTATTAGTTCTTGAAAGAGATTCGGCCTGCTTAGGATTTGGCCCTGCAGGGAGGTGTAGTCGACGTTGCTTTGAGTTATGTAGTCGATTCGGCGCGGTTCGATCGTGTTTAGACGTTTGGCGAGAGCGTCCATGCGGGCCTTCTGGGGATTGTCCAAGTAGTTTTTCCCGGTCAACGCCAGACACAGCGTGCCGAGGGCGAGCATAAGAATCGTGATGATTCGATCCATTCTCAGGCCTCCACGCGGACGAGACGCGCGTTGTCGATTTTGACCTCGGCACCAGCCCCTTCGAGGGCGATGTATGGGGCGCGAATCTGGGCGTTACCCGAAGTGCCGGGGGCGCGAAAATCGATCTGCACGCGGTGGGCCGCGCCGTCTCCAGGGACCTCCTGGCCACCGTCGAGCGCGCGGCCTGCTTCTTCATCGAACACACTGACGAGCACCGGGGACCTCGCGATCACATCCACGAAAAGTCCGTAGGTCACGCCGGCCTGGACCGTCAGCGCCTGGTAGATTTCTCCGCTTCCGTTCGGCGCGACCACCCCGAGAGCGTTCAGGCCTTCCGTCGTGTCCTCCCGTTCGCGTGTGAGGGTGCAGCCGACGGCGGTCCAACCAGGCACGTTCTCCCCCTCGTAGGTCTCGAAGCCGGGGTTGGTCAGGAAATTATCGACGTACTCCTCTGCTTGCTTGACGTCCTCCGGCGACGCATCAACGATGGTGCGCGTGACTTCGATCGAGGCGGAAAGTTCCGTGCCGGAAGGGTCGCGGAATATATCGAGCGCGTCGATTCTGAGGAACTGTTTACTCGTCTGCAAACGTTCAAGAAAGGCGACCAGATTGGACGGAACTGTCGGTGGAATTCGCAATCCTAGATGGTATTCCCGGTACCCCTCTCCGTCGTCGGTCAACGTCCCTTCGCGCAGTCGCGGAATTTGGACGATGTGGTCTTGGGAGGTAAGGACCGTGTCCTGCATGTCGGCGGCGGGGGCCGGAGGTTTGAGGAGACTGAGCCGAAATATCTCACGCCTCAAGCGATCGTGGATTTCGGCTTCAGTCCAAAGGGTGGAGTGCTCGGAGGCAAGTCCGCGAAAGGCGACTTCGGCGCTTTCGCTGATGGATTTCTGTTCCTCGAGATTGACGAGCTCGAGTTCGAGCGCTTCGATTCTGCGGTCGAGCCGATTCAACGAGGAGAAAGATTTGAACACGGTGCCCCAAACGGTCCCGATGCTGAGAAGGGAAACGGTGATGACCGCGAGGAACTTCTCGCGCGCGGAGAGTCCAAGCCAAAAACTATTCAGCATCTGCGCCACCGGGTTGCGCGGCCGCGGCTTCCGCGGTTGGGAATGGAATCGAGACGTGGAAATTGTAGATTTCCTGGTCCCGTTCCTTACCACGGTCGGTATACATTACGCGGGCGGCGGCGAATTGTTGGATCCCGGCGTCGCGAAACTGGGTGGCGAGGGCGTCTACGTTTGCGATCTGATTGGCGCGGCCGAATATGTCAACGCTTTCGCCGTGCCGAAACGAAATGCGATTCACGTTCAGGCCCAGCTGCGGAGCGAGGTTGGCGACGGCCGCGAGCATCTCCAACGCGGAATCCTTCCGCGACACTTCCTCTTGCATTCGTTCGAGATGCCGGCGTTTCGCGACCATTTCTTGGACTTGGGGGCGGCGTTGTTCCGCGATGCGTTCCAGTTTCGCGATGTGCGAGTTCCGCTGGTAGAGGGCCTGAGTGAATAGGGCCGCGGCCGACACAATCAAGAGGGCCGCCGCGATGCCGATCCGTACCGCTTTGTTCAACAGCTTTGCCGCCGCGCGCCGGCGTTTCTCGTCCCGAGGGGTCAGGTCGATAATGCATGCGCCGCGGCCCTGCGCGTTCATTACCGCGCCAAGCGCCACGACGGGGACACCGTTCAGGTTTCCCCGTGAAGTACCCGTAATTTCGAGAATGTGCGTGGCGGGCGCGCATTGGAAGTCCACGTCGTGAGTGATAGCTTCGGCGATCGCGGACGAGTCGGCGTTGTCCGAGCAAAAGAAGACGTCGGAAGCGCCGACACCGTCTAAGGTATCGCGCCGATGGGCGGCGATAGTGCTCCGCAATTCCGCGGCGAGTTCGTCCAAGACCGACTGATCGGTCCCCCACTCCTGCGAGGACCCGACCCCTCTGGCGTGCTCGAGGACGGTCCCGCGCAGGACGAGGACTTCCAGGCCGCCCGACGCGAGATTCGCAAGCGCGTAGGTCTCGATATCGGCCGGCGTGCTGGCCGCCGCGGCGGAGAGTAGGCACGCGGTGCTCAGAAAGACTTTCTCAGGGGGCGCTCCCGCCACGGTCAGGCGATCCAAATGACGGTCGACGACATCGCGGTGCGCAACGACGGCGAGGACGCTCGAAATGCCGTCTTCGCGGACCGAAAGGACGGCGTGTGACGTGACAATCTCGTCGGCGGCATAGGGCACGAACTCGGCGGCGCTGAGGCGGACCATCCCGGCGATCTCATCCTGGTCCGCCGAAGGGAGTTCGATTATGCGGGCGGTGACATCGTGACGCGGGACTACGGTGAAGACGCGGTCGCCGCCCAAGTCATGGCGGCGCACGAAATCCTTTAACGCGGCGACGAGGAATTCATCGGTCCACTCGCCATGCTCCGAGACGGACGCGAGTACATCGACGCCTGTACTGGACGGGGCCGCGCGAAGAAACGATATCGTCCGATCGCTGAACTGGACAATCGCGATATTGCCGGAGCTACGCGCCAACGTTCTCACTCCATTGCACCACGGCGCGCTGCGAGGACGAATCGGTCAAGACTGTGGCCGAACAATGCGCCACGATTTTGCCCCCCCGCAACGTGGCGTATGCGTGAATCATAAAGTAGTTTGACTGCAACGTGCAAAACCGTTGAAACTCCGTGAGCTTCTCTCCGCTCATCTTGACGTGCTCTTGAAGATCATCGAGCGACTTAAATGCCTTGTCGTCCCTCGTACCCAATACGCCGTCGTCCCCTATTCGGTAGGCCAGGATTGCCTGGATAACAGCAGCGTCGATTTCGGTGAGCGCCTGCATGACGGGGCCCGAGGCCGTATTGATGTTGATCTGCCCGTAGCCCCAGGTCGTCAGTATGTCGCGCAGGCCCTCGCCGGGAAGCTTGCCGAACCAATCCTCGTCCTCGACTTCGTCGAGGGCCCAAATCTGTTCGATGGAGAAATAGGTCATGGGGTCAAAATCGTCGTCTTGGGGGTCTCTTCGTCTAACGATCTTTCGGACGGCCCCCGTTGACAGCCCTGGTATTTCTCGGAGAACTTCCTCGGGGGCGTTGTTGACGTTGATTCGGCTTTCGCAATCGGTGAGCTGATACACGCAACGTTCTTCCGCGAGCATCGGGTCGCCCGAAGCAGCGAAATAATCTGTTTCATGCAGCACGTCAACGGGTATGGCCCAACTTTGATCAAGACCGGTATAGCCCGCCTGCTGGTGGAAGGCGTCCAGCGCGGCCTTATTTGCGAGTTCGGCGATTCCGCGTTCGACCGCGCCACGGGCCATTTGCTGTGCGCGCGCGACGTCCAACGTGTACCAAGCGGCCTGGCGCTCGATGGTCGCGCGGCGCGCAAACCCCAGCGACAACACCGTCAGGATGGCGAGAATCCATAGCACGGAAACCAAAACGAAACCTTTGCGCCCGGTATTTTTTTCGGGATACTTTTGCGGCAGCATGGGGCTATCTCCCGGATTGCCGGTACTGCTCTTCGAGCGGCAGAGGAAGGGGACTCGTGGGGGCCCGAAAGACGAGCGCATTCGTGAACGTCGAAAGGCCGTCCGGGGCAACGACGTTATCGAGCGCGAGCGTCATCCGCATGCCTTTGGGAATCCCATACCCTTGAGGGTTCTCATCAAGGATTATCGGCTCGACCCGAGGCGGCGGGCCGGAGGGATCCGCGGGGACCAGAGGCGGCGCCCAAAAGTATTGCATCTTGAATGACCGGACACCGCCGGCAAGAAGGAATTTATACTTGCGGCCGAGCCGTAGTTTCTCGATATTGACCGGCTCGCCGATGACGGTCGGGCGAGGCGGCAGCGGGCTAAGCACCACGGCTTCCTCGCGTTCCAGGTATTTACGGTTGCCGTCGCCCCGAACTCGGTAGTGTACCCAAAGGATCCGCGCGCCTTCGCCCGCGTCCTCGACGTTCATCGGGGCGGCGAGCGTGTAGAACTCGAGTTCATCTTTTCCGCCCGTGAATAGATAGTCGGCCCCAGGACACACGGCTTGAAGTTCGCGGAACATGAGACCAAGCGCGAGCCGGGAGTCCTCATAAGTAGCGTAGTTGGACTCCCCGGCGCGCCAACTGCTGATCGCGCTCGAGAATATGGTGTAAACGGAACTCATGATGATCGCAATAAGGGTCGTGGCGACAAGCAGTTCGGCCAGCGTGAAGCCGTCGGCAGACTTCGGTTTCGTCCTGAAGTAGGTCATGACCCCTGTTCCTCCGGCGGGGTCCAAAGTTTTTTGTAATCGAAGAGGGTCTCCATGGTTTCGGTGAACGTCC
>CAYXRK010000040.1:0-12258 GCA_964467615.1 uncultured Nitrospirales bacterium
GCGACGGCGGCTCGCTCGTGGTTTGCACCGGTTCGCACGCGGCACGATACCGCGACTCCTGGCTCACGTCCCTCATGGGCGTTAACGTGGGCGACGCCGAACTGAGGACGGAATCCGAGCTCGCTAGCGAAGTCTTTCTGCTCCCTGATCGCGAGGGCATCGAACCCGAACGCCAATTCGAATTCGCAGCGCTCACCCCCGCGGTCGAAGGCGTCGAACGTTTCGGCGACGAACGCGTCATTGCCGCGCGAAGGCCGCTGGGCCGCGGGCATGTCTACACGCTCGCGGTGGACGCGAAGTCCGAGGCCCTTCAAAGTTGCCTCGGCTATCAACGCCTCTGGTACGACATGATCGGCCGGTCACGCCGCGCGCCCGAGCTCAACACCGCCGCCGTCACCGCGCTCGCCGCCAATCAACTGCCGAACATCTCCGGCGTCACCATCCGGCCCGTGTCGTTCGTCATCGCGTACCTCGCCGTGTACATCCTCGTCGGCGTTCTCGGCAACTGGCTCTTTTGGAACGCCTTCAAACGCCGCGAGTACGCCTGGCTCTCGCTCATTCCGATCTCGATCGGGTTCTCGCTTTTCGCGATGTACTTCGGCACTGCGGGCTGGGCCAAGGCCGCCGAGCAACACTCGATCCAGATACTGCGCGCGCCGTCCGGCGGCGGCGACGCCGAATACCACGCGCTCACCGGCGTCCTATCCCCCCGCACCCGCCGCTACTCCGGCGCACTCGAGGGCGCAAACTTTCTCGCGCGCGATTCCGCCGCGCGGCAGATCGACTACAACAACTTCGGATACAACCATTACGGCGCGAACGTCCAACCCGCGCCGTTCCGAATGATCGAGGGCGATTCCCCCGCGATCTACGGACTTCGCGTCGGCGCGAGTGAACTCCGCATGCTCCAGATCGACGGCTCCGTCTCCCTCCCCGGCGGAATCTCCGGCACGCTCGAATTCTCCGCCGACGGCCTCCGCGGACAACTCCAGAACGAGACCGGTATCGAACTCGGCGACATCGCGGTCGTCCTAGATGGCGCCATCATCCCGATTCGCACCGACGGCGACTCATGGAGAATCGATGTGGCGAGCGACAATTTGACTGGCCGAACATTGAAAAATCCCGGAGGTGACGAGGACGTGGACTTTGCCAACGTTTTGAACGAATTCATGTGGAACCGCGTCGACGACCGATACTTTTTTGACGCGTTTCGGACTGCTCTCTTCATGCCGGGTGATGACAACGCGGGCCTTATGCCCGATCCCGATCATCCCCCTTATTTGATCGGCTGGGCGAGCGACTACCCGAGCCGCGGATTCACGCCGGTTGAAGAGACTGCACAATCCGTCCTGCGCACGTTGGTGGTCGCGGACATTGATGTACGCCGAATCGGCCCCGCGCTCGAACGGCCTTTCCCCCTGCAGGTGCAGTTGCCCGCCTTATTCACCCAAAGCCTGGATCGTATCGCGCACCGAGTCGTTTTCGGGACCCCGCACCAAACAGAACTCGCGGTGTCCGTGACGCGCGCTATGTCCGACGACCCGGAAAGCGTGGTCGAGATTGGAGTCGAATGGGCGGTCGATGGCGGCAAGGAGATGGAGCTTTTTCTCGCGCCTTATGCCACGATAGACGACGCCTGGCGAGAGCATGGCCTCACCTCTCGCGAATCGGTAGCTCACGGCTACCGACCGGACTTCCGCACAATCTATCGCGTTCCGAATTGGCGCGACCATCTCAATGTTGACGATCCCAATCAGATTCGCCTTCGCCTCATTGGGATCGCGAAAGGTGCGGACCCCACCATAACTGGCGATCCCGACGCGATATCGGCCGAGCAACGTAGCGGTGTCGTAATGATCGAGTGCACCCTCTACGCGACCGCCCGCGTACACGTCGGCGGCGGCGAACGCAACGAAGGATGGACCCCATGGCAATGATCCGCACCGAAGGCCTGACGAAACGCTACGGCGATTTCACCGCGCTCGACGATCTCAACCTCGAAATTGAACAAGGCGACATCTATGGATTCATCGGGCCAAACGGTGCAGGCAAAACGACCACCATCCGCATCCTCGCCACGCTTCTCGCGCCCACTGCGGGCGTGGCGTACGTCGACGGCGTCGACGTGATGAAGGAGCCCTTCGCCGTCAAGCGCATCCTCGGCTACATGCCCGACGAATTTGGCGTCTACGACGGCATGCGCCTGCGCGAGTACCTGGACTTTTTCGGCGCGGCGTACCGCATCCCGAACGCTAAGCGCTCGAGAATCATCGACGACGTGCTGCAACTCACCGACCTCACGGCCCGCGCCGATGAATACGTCAACTCCTTCTCGCGCGGCATGAAGCAGCGCTGCTGCCTCGCCAAGACGCTCATCCACGACCCCAAGGTGCTCCTCCTCGACGAACCCGCCAGCGGCCTCGACCCCCGCGCGCGCATTGAAATGAAGGAACTCCTCAAGACCCTCTGCGGCATGGGCAAAACCATCCTCATTTCCTCGCACATCCTCTCCGAACTCGGCGACATGTCCAACAAAATCGGCATCCTCGAACGCGGAAAACTTCTCGCCTCCGGCAACGTCCGTTCGATCATGGAGCGCGTCCGCCAAGTCCTCGAACTGCGCCTCGAAGTCCTCGAGGGCGCGGACGCCACCGAGCGAATCCTCGCGCAAACGCCCGGCATAGTCGATGTCGAACGCTCCGGCAACGAATTCCAAATGCAATCCAAACTCGGCCGCGACGACATCGCCGCCCTGCACACCAAACTCGTCCAATCCGGCGTCAAAGTCCTCTTCCTCGCCGAAGAACAAAGCTCCCTGGAGGACGTCTTCCTCAGCGTCACCAAGGGAGGAATTTGATGAGGTTGCCCGTCGTCCCCTCCTGGGCCCTCGTGCGCCGCGAACTACTCTCGACCCTCCGCGGTGTTCGCGCGCTCGCGGCGCTGCTCGTCTTCGCAGTCGCCGTTTCGTTCTACGCCGTGGCGTTGTGGCCCGGTGGCCTCAATTTTTCCCCACAGGAATATGGCCGCGTTTCGCGCCTCGTCGTCCAGGGCATCTGCTTCGGCCTCATGGCCGGCTGCCTGCTCTTCGTCCCCGCATACGCCGCGACTGCAATCGTCGCTGAACGCGAACGCGCCACGTTCGACTTCCTCAGCCTGACGCTCATCCGCCCGAGCGGCATCGTCGCCGCGAAACTTCTCAACGCCCTCGGCCTCTTCCTCCTGCTCCTCGTCGGACTCCTTCCCGTCCTCTCCATCGCCTTCTTCCTCGTCGGCGTCGATCTCTTCGAAATCGCCCAGGCGCTGCTCATCATCGTCGGAACGGCCGGCGTTTGCGCCTCCATCGGTCTTTACGCCTCCGCCCGCTTCCGAAAATCAATGTCGGCCATCATGGCTGCGTACATCGGCCTGATCTTCTACCTCTTTGCGCCTATTGTCCTTACCTATCTCACAATCGCCGCCATGTACTTCTTCACCTGGTACGACACGGACGCTATGGCGGGACCAGTTGGACAGATCGGTGTCATTACCGTCAGTCCCTTCGCCTTAGTGAGCCTCTTCGGCATCGGTCTGTCATGGCCATATATCGCCTCAGCTCTCGCCTACCAACTCTTCTCTATGGCCGTCTACCTGCTTTTCACACTCCGCATCCTCCGCAGGCCGCCCAAACCCCTCACCGTCGCCAACACCAAACCCATCGACGACTCCGCCGAACTGCTCCGCCGCCGCACGCGCTTTCCGTTCTATCTCGTCGATCCCCTGCGCCGAAAAAAGACCATCGAGGACGGCCGCAACCCCATGCTTGTCCGCGAACTCCGCTGGGGCCTCATGAACCGCGGAACGATTTTCATCCGTGTCTTCTACTGCGCCTTCGTCGTTTACTTTTTCCTTGGCGTCATTTCCTCGATCGATGCCCGCGCATACGAGACCATGTCCACGTGGTTCATGACGCAAATCGTTGTGACCATCTTGATCACGCCCGCACTCGTGGCCAATTCGCTTACGAAGGAAAGCGAACTCGGCAACATGGACATGCTTCGGATGACGTTGCTCCGTCCGAAGGACATCATCCTCGGAAAACTTTTCGCCGCGTGCCTCGCCGCCGTTCCCTTGCTGACCGCGGCCCTCGTCTCGGTCGTACCGGTCATCATCCTCGGCGCGCGCAATTGGCCCATGCTCGGCGTCGGCTACGCCACCCTCTTCGTCAGCACCTACCTTGCCCTCGGCATCTCCCTCTTCTCGTCTCTGCTCGCCCGCCGCACCAGCACGGCGCTCGCGTTTAGCTATGCAATCGGAATCATCGTCTTCGCCGGTGTAGACGCAGCAATCTTATTCAATTTCTCCTCTCTGGACTCGCTGGATGCAGTGCGCTCTATGTATTGGTTGTCTCCAATGATGAGTTATGCGGCGCTAGTCGATTCGGCCGCCCTGCCCCGCAACCCGTTCGACTTGTTCCACTGGGCCATCAACCTGCTCGTCCCCTGCGCCGCCGCGACCCTCTTCATCCTCCTCTCCATCGCCGGCTTCGCCCGATATCGAATGCGTGATCGTTAGTCACAAATACGTTTCACCGCCAAGGGCACGCGATAGATCGCTTGACTTTTAGGCAGTAAGACGTTATCTTACATCGTATGACAACCTCGGTCTCTTCCAAGGGCCAAATCGTTCTCCCCGCGGAAATACGCCGCCAGGATCAGATCGAACCCGGCCAGAAGTTCGAAATCAAGCGAATTCGTAGCGGCGAATATCGCCTCAAGCGGACAACACGACGTCGCAACGAAGGGTTTGTCGAGGCGCTCCTTGCCTGCCCGGTGAAAGTGGAACTCAAGCCGATGGATCGAAGTGAGACTACAGGCGACATTAGGTTTCCGACGTTCGAATGAACTACCTCGTCGATGCGAATGTCCTCAGCGAGGCGATTCGTCCGGCGCCAAATCCCAATGTGACACGCTGGCTATCGCTCCACGAACAGAAGTTAAGAGTGGACCCGATCGTTCTGGGCGAGGTGCATAAGGGAATCCTGGCGATGCCGCGCGGCAAAAGGCGAGAACGTCTCGAAAGGTGGTTTTTGTCCACCTGCTTGAAGATCGAATGCATGCCTTGGGATCGGGCCGTCGGTCTGCGCTGGGGCGAGCTCGTGAACGAACTCGAGCGTAAAGGTCAACGTATACCTGTCGTGGACGGCATGATCGCGGCCACGGCGCTTACCTACGGCCTTACAATAGCTACCCGCAACGTCCGGGATTTTCGGCGTGCTGGGGTAGAAGTCGTCAATCCCTTCGAGTAACGAAACTCTTCACGGCAACTCGCGAATCCGCAGCCCCTTGAACTCAATCGGCGATCCCTCCGACTCGAGCGCCAAATAGCCCGTCGCAGGCGTACACCCCGTCCCCCCCGACACTTCCTCGCCGTTCACCCATAGACGCACCTCGCCGTTGATGCACCGCACGTAGTAGTGGTTCCACTCGCCCACGCCCTTGCTCAAGTTCTTTCTCGGAAAGCTCCGCTTGCCATCCGGCGCGGTCGGCGGGAAGGGCTTCATATCCGATGTTCCAACGGGAAACACATCGCCGTTCGTCGTAAACCAGTCGGCCTTTTTGCCGCCGTCCTTCTCATACTGCTCCGTGTAACCGTGGTCCAACACCTGCACCTCGATGCCATGTGGCAACTTGTTGCGCCCAAGGTCCTTCAACGATTCCTCCGGCACCCACACGAACACACCGGAGTTTCCAGCCGAGTGCATATGCCGCCACTGCAAGACCAGTTCGAAATTCGTCACTTTATCCTTCGTGCGAATGACCCCGACTGGACTTCCCGTGCAGTAAATGACGCCGTCTTTCCAAGCCCAGGTGTCCGCGTCGCAATTGACGTTTACGAAGTCCTCTTCCCACAACGCCCGCCAGCCTGGACCGCTCCCATCAAGAAACGCCTTCGGTGCGTCCTCTGCCGTCGATGCTTGGCCGATGGCCAGGTACACCGTAGCGACTGCCAACGCGCGAACGGGATTCGTTCTAAACAATCGAAATAGCACCGCTTTTTTCATGAGATTAATTCCTATTTTCCGTGTAACCCGCCCGGGTCGCATGATGTCCGCACGTACGATCGTTGTCAACTCACTCGGGTTTCCGCTCGGTCAACGCAACGCCCGTCCCGCGCGTTGGTATCGTTAACGCCTCGGTCACTCCGCGCTATAATGAGGCCTTGGCCCGTCCTCGCCGAATCGATACCAGAAAGGCCCCTTATGGCCCTGCGTAGTTCCCTCGTGTTCGTAGTTTTGTCGCCGCTCCTCTGGGCGCAGACCGGCGTGCTCCAACTCGGCGCGCCTCACCGCTCCGGCGACACCATCTCCGTCCCCGTCCGCCTCGAAGGGGCCGTCTCCGCCGGTGTCTCCGCAATGGACTTCCGGCTCAACTACGACCCGGCCGTCCTCCAGCCCGTCGGCATCGAAACCGGATCCGCCGCCGCCGCCGCCCGCAAACTCGTTCAAGCTAACGTCGCGACGCCTGGCGAATACGTCGTCCTCATGTTTGGAATGAACCAAGACACAATTGCGTCCGGCGACATCGCGAACATCAATATGCGCGTCGTCGATGGCGCGGCAGCGGGTGAGTCGCGCATCAGCATTAAGGACACGACCCTCTCCGGGGTCGACGCGATCGGGCTTGATTCCGCCGGCAGCGAAGCGACCGTCTTTCTTGACGGGACCTCGACCCCGGACGATCCGGCGACGCCCTCGCCACCGGACCAGAAGCCGCCGGATTCGCCCACGGGCGAAAAGCCGCCGCCCGACTCCGATCCTCTTTTGCGAGAGCCGCTGTTGAATATCGGGCCGAACGCGCCAGCGCCGCTTCCCCCTGTGGCGCAAAATGGAACGGATTTGCGCGGTAGTCTAAACCCGCGGCCCGGTTCCCGTCGCCCAGCGTCGGAGTCCGAAGCGGACTTCGCCGAACGCACGCAAGGCCTTCGCGCGCAGCAAGCCGGCCTGCCCCAAGGGGGAGCATCGGTCGACCCCGAAACGCTGGCAACGGGTCCCGCGGCCTCCAACGCGACCGGACTAGGAACACTAGTATCTTCGGCGGCGGGCCGTCTAAACTCGGCCGGCCCCGCAGTCCAGGCTATTTCTCACCAGCCGGGATTGGCGACCCGAGGCGCCGAGGGATCCATTGTCTCCTCGGCGGGATCCAACGCGGGCCCGCCCAACCCATCGTCCAAGCGCAAGTTCCTCGTCGCGGCTTCCACGGTTATCGTCCTTGGTGCGATCGTTTTCGGCGTTCGCCGATACGTCGTTTTTTGATCGGATCCCGAACACGCTTTCGTTCGTCATTGTCACGCATACAAACGCCGTGTGATGCCGCGCCCGGGGCGGCCGGGCAACTTATTGGCTTTGCGAAGACGGCAAACAGTATGTCGTGATTCGTGCGGGGACTTGGAAGAACGGGAACGAAACTTGGTGATCAGGGCATCGCGTATGCATTACCCGACGCTTGACCCGATCGGATAAAGCAATTTCATCCTATTCACCGTGGTGCTCTAGAATCCAGGCCGCGATAGCGCGTCCGGCGATCTCGTGGACTTTCGGGCCCCAATGGGAGTCCCAAGGGGTGCGGCGCTCCTCAGGAGTAATCGCCGTGAACGCTTCCTTGATATCCAGATACCGTAGATCCATACCATTTGTCAGTGACGCGAGTTGCCTTCCAATACCATCGTTATCGGGCGCCGTCGCCAGCACTGCCATTTGACCCTTCGGATTGAATGCTAGAAAGTCCTCGTGAAAGGCCCGAATCATGCCGAGAGTGCGTTCCCAATCCTCGTCTGTAATCACAGATGCAGTCTGTGCATCGAAATTGGCAGTGCCGTGTTTCGCGAGCTCGGCGCGAGCACCTCGCCTATGGCGTGTCGTCGTCCGGTACTTCAGTCCCAATCGGTAAACGTGGGAATGGTTTCGCACGAATCTCTTCAGTCCGTACAGGGGGTGGTCGGGATCCGAAAACCGCGGAATAACGTCGCCTCGGTCATTTGAGGGATCGTTTCCACAAAAGACCAGAACGACAATGTCTGGGCGGAGTTCTTCGAGATGGTCAAGGGCGAATAGGATTTCAGTTCGCGTACCCCATCCAGGGACCCCACAATTCATAACTTCAGCGGAAAGCCCTTCGCGTTCGAGCACTCGAGCAAGATGAGTGTCCAGTCGTTCCGCGACAGTGACTCCGTGTCCGAACAAGTAGGAATCGCCAAGAAGTGCGATGCGGACTTTAGTGGAATCCTCCGCGATGCTGAACTCGTCGTCCCTGAATCCATACGAGTTCGTATCCACGCTCAAGACGAAGTCGTGGCCGACGTAAGGATAGTCTTGATGGGAAAGAGGTTTCATCGCAAAACCGTATTTGGAATGAGGCGTAAACCAATCGAGATAGATTGGTTGCGGCAAAAATAGCCTTACGCCTAACTCGAGAAGAATGCCCGAGAATAGGGTGCCTGCGAGGAGCGCGACCCCATGATATGCTAATCGTCGCGTCTTACTTGGATTTTCTGTGGATTGAGCGATTGTTATGGCCTCGGCGGATTCAAACTCGAAGCACTATAGTGGCTTTTGCGTAGACTTCGCTGGGGTCCGGTACGCGAATCGTGTTCGGGGCCTATTGTCCAGCGTTTTGACGATGGTGTTCAACTCGGGCTTGATCACAGCACTCCCTGATTTCTGTATGCGTTCAATTACGCGCTAATCATAAGACCATTTGAAATTGCTCGGAGCACCTCGGTGAAGACCCACGCAAATTCCCCCATCGCCGTTGAGATCCCCGAATCCACGATAAGCGCCGTCGTCATCGGCCTGGTGCTCGCCATAGTCATGGGCGCGGCAAACGTCTACCTCGGCCTCTACGCCGGCATGACCGTCAGCGCGTCGATACCCGCCGCCGTCATCAGCATGGCCATCATGAAAGGCATATTCCGCCGCGGCACGATCCTCGAAAACAACATCTCGCAAACACTCGCCTCGACCGGCGAGACGCTCGCCGCGGGCGCAATCTTCACGATTCCCGCGCTCGTTCTCTCCGGGGCGTGGGACACGTTTCACTACTGGGAGACGACGCTGATCATCATGCTCGGCGGAACGCTCGGCGTTGTATTCATGGTCCCGCTACGCCGCGCGCTCATCGTCGATCGGCCCGACCTAACGTATCCCGAAGGCGTCGCCTGCTCCAAGGTCCTCATCGCCGGCCACGAAGGCGGCGCGGGCGTCAAGTGGATCGGTTTCGGCCTCGCACTCGGCACAGTCTTCAAGTATCTCGTATCGAGCCTGGGCCTGGTGATGGCCACCGTGCAGGGCGCGGTCGCGGCGGGGCGTTCCGTATTCTACATCGGATCAGACATGAGCCTCGCCCTCGTTTCCGTCGGTTACATCGTCAACTTCCGCGTCGCCATGCAAGTGTTTGCCGGCGGCGTCATCGGGTGGGTCATCGCCATTCCGCTGCTCGGGGGATACACCGGCGAAGGCTCGCCCGTCGAATACGCCGACGCACTCGGAAAGTCGCAAGTCCGCTTCCTCGGCGTCGGCTGCATGCTCGTCGGGGGCATATACTCGATTTGGAGCGTCCGCACGGGCGTGCTCGGCGCGCTGGCGGGCCTTCGCGGTATGTCCGCGGCAGGCGGGAAGGCCGTAGCACGCACCGACCGCGACATGTCGATGATGTCCCTCGCGGTGCTGCTCATGATCGCCGTCGTTGCCACTGCCGCGCTGTACGACGTCCTCATCGGATCGCTCGGCGTCGCCATCGCCGCCACCCTTATCATGGTCGCCGCGTCGTTCATCTTCGCCGCCGTCGCCACGTACATCTGCGGCCTCGTCGGCAGTTCGAACTCCCCTGTCTCAGGCATGACCATCTGCGCGCTTCTTATGGCCGCTGGCGTGCTCATGGCCCTCGGCGTCAAGGGCGAATCCGCCATTCTCGCCACCCTCGGCGTCGCGGGCGTGGTCTGCTGCGCCACCTGCGCCGCCGGCGACATGGCCCAAGACCTCAAAACCGGCCAACTCGTCGGCTCGACGCCCAAGCGCCAGCAACAAATGCAAGTCGCCTCCGTCGTCGTCACCGCCTTTATCTTTGCGCCGGTCATGACGCTGCTCCACCAGCACTACGGAATCGGTGACAAACTCCGCGCGCCCCAGGCGACCCTTTTCGCCAGCCTCGCCCAAGGCTTCTTCGGCGACGGCCACCTCCCCTGGAACATGGTCGCCATCGGCGCGGGCATCGGCGTCGCCATCATCACGCTCGACATCCTCCTCGCCCGAGCCGGCTCGACCTTCCGCGCCCACATCATGCCCGTCGCCGTCGGCATCTACCTCCCGTTCTCGCTCTCGGTCCCCATCTTCATCGGCGGCATCATCCGCGCTGTCGTCTCGCGCACCAGCGACGACGCCTCCGACAAAGGCGTCCTCTTCGGCTCCGGCATGATCGCCGGCGAAGCCCTCATGGGAATCGGCCTCGCCGTCGCCCTCACGATCTCCGAAGTCTACGGCCTCGAAACCATCACCCTCCCCGGCAACGCCATCATTTCCCTTGCGCTCTTCGCTGTTTGCATCTCCGGTTTCGCGCTTGCCGCCCGGAAACAACCGCCCGCCTGACGCGTCCCTTTGCTATACTCCGCCGCCGGAAAACAAAGGCGCACCGGAACGTGGATTGGCAACACATAATCGAGCACTCGCCTCACGCCGTCCTCACGCTTGGCCCGACCGATCGCATCACCTACGCCAATCCCGCCGCAGAAAAACTCTTCCGCGCACAGTCACCCGGCGCCCTCAACAACCGCCCAATTGCCGACGTCCTCCCGGCCACGGGAAGTTCCTTGCAAGATGCCCGTACACGTGCAAGCGGTATCGATATTCAACTTGGCGCACCGCTACATTGCGTTCTCCGCGTTGCCCCCTCCCCCGACGGCGCGCTCACGCTCTATCTAACCGGCCCTACCGATAACGCCAAAGAGCAACAAGACCGGATCCAAGCCGAAAAACTCGCCGCGCTCCAAACCGTCGCCGGGGGCGTCGCGCACGAACTCAATAATCCACTCACCGGCGTCCTCGGCTACGCCCAAATTCTCCTTGCCGCGGCCACGGACCAAAAGACCCGCACCCGCCTCGAACAAATCACCACCGAGGCCCAACGATGCCGCGCGATCGTGCAGGGCCTGCTGGATTTTTCCCGGCACTACGACACCCGGCGTGCGGAGTTGGACATCAACGCCCTCCTTAACGATCTCCTCGATCTGCGCGCCTACCAACTCGGCGTCGACAACATCCGAATCCAACGCGATCTCGCTCCCAACCTCCCCAAAGTCCTAATCGACCCCAGCGAAATTCAGCGCGCCTTGCTCAACATCATCAACAACGCCCACCAAGCCCTCCGCAAAGCGGAGGGCCGCGAACGCCTCCTCACCGTTACCACTGCCCCCGCCCCCCAAAGCGTCCTCATCCAATTCCACGACACCGGCTGCGGCATCCCCTCCGAAGACCTCCCCAAAATCTTCGACCCCTTCTTCACTACCCAAGCTTTCGGCGAAGGCCTTGGCCTCGGCCTCAGCGTCGCCTACGGCGTCATCCGTGACCACAACGGCCAAATCCAGATCGACTCCGAACCCGACCGCTTCACCCGGGTCAATATTACCCTGCCAACGGAAGGTATCAAGGGCTAGCCAGGATTCGGGCTGCGCGCCGACGCGTCGAAGGCCGTCGGTGATGGTCCAATCAAAGAAGAATTTCTTTTGCTTGCCCGCGACTTGCAGCGGGAGTTGCCGCGCGCGTTCTTCTTCCCACGTCACGACGTAAAGAATGGGATAGCGCGCGCGGATGAGTTGGTCGACGTCGCGCAGGAACGATTGCGACATTAGGCCTTGGGTGCGTCCTTGGCGGCGAGGTCGAAACCGCCGCTGCGTTCGAGGGCGGCGACTGCGGTCACTGGGTTTGTCCGGTAGGCGAAGGGCCCGCCGCCAAGAATGAAATCGCAGGCGGCGTCGGGGGACGCGGCGTCGTACGCACCCGATTGCTCGTCGCGCAGGCGGTCCTCTTCGTAGGTCGCGACGTAGAAAAAACGGCCGGGCTCGAGCGGCATGCGGCGGACTTCGAGGCCGTCATGCCGGACTACCGCGAGCCAACCGGAGGCGTCACGCCGATCGGCAACGGCGCTGATGCGCGGCGTGTTGTAGTCGTCCTTCTCGTAGTCGAGCGCGAGCGATGCCAATGCGAGGGCGTCGCGCGGGGCCATGCCT
>CAYXRK010000040.1:12268-29305 GCA_964467615.1 uncultured Nitrospirales bacterium
GGGATCGGTGTGGCTGCCGTTCGTCACAACGGCCACCTGGCCGCCGTACACAACGCGGACGCAGTTGTATGCGATGTAGGGGTTCTTCTGAACGTCCGCCTCGAAGCCCGGCTTCGGAACGATGCTGACGCGATTTTCGCCAATGACGGCGCTGCGGTTCGGAAACGAACGGCTGGAGACACGGTACGACGCGCAGAGTTCGCCGCCCGGGGTTTGTGCTATGCAGACGATTCGGCCGATGTACATTGGCTCACAGCTTTTCCCACTCTGCTTTGCTGATACCTGCTTGACGCAAGACTTCGGCCAGGAGATCCCTGCCAACGTCCCCGCGATGGGGATTCGGTATTCGAACGTCTCACTCGTCGTTTTGCATGAATTGATGACGGCGTCCCGCGAACGGGCCGCGGAAACCGAGCCGCCGTAAATACTTTATCAGATCACCGCGGCTAACAGGCCCAAACGCTGGCACTAAACGGCTTCCTCCCGAACCGTTAGACTCATGCCGTCAATGTCTGGCACGCCGCGATTCTTTGCGATGCGGAGAAATAGCCATTCTTCCAATACTTCCTGAAGTTCGCTACGACATTCTTCGAGTGATTGGTTGTTTGCCCAAACGCCATCGAAACCCGGAATCTCACCAAAGTAAGTACCGTCGTCCTCAAGGATTTTGTATTTCGCCCGTTTCATCGCGGCGTTCAAATAGTCTATGAGCATTTGTCGCTCCTTCGAGTCGCCTCTATTGTCGAACTCCGGCGCGCCCTTCGCAAGTTCACGCGCGAAGCACTTCCGGGTTCACGCAATTGGGCGGGCGACGGCCGGAGAGGAACTCGACGATGTTCGTGGCGGCGATTTCGGCCATGCGCGTGCGGGTCTGGATGGTGCCGCTGCCCATGTGCGGGAGGAGGAGTGCGTTCTCGCACTTGAGCAGTTCGGGGTGAACCTTCGGCTCGTGTTCGAAGACGTCGAGACCCGCTGCAGCGATTTCGCCGGATAGGAGTGCGGCGGCGAGGGCCGCTTCGTCGACGACCGGGCCGCGGGTGGTGTTGACGAAGATCGCTGTGCGTTTCATCTTGCGAAATTGGTCCGCGCCGAACGCGTGGCGGGTCTCTGCGCTTAGCGGGCAATGCAGCGAGAGGACGTCGGACTCCGCAAGAAGCGTTTTTAGATCGACGTAGGCCGCGTTGAGTTCGCGTTCGAGCGCGGCGTCTTTTTGCGAGCGAGAGTGATAGATCGTCCGCATGCCAAATCCGAGCGCGCGCCTCGCGACGGCCTGCCCGATGCGGCCCATGCCGAATATGCCGAGCGTTTTTCCATACACGTCCCAGGCGAGGAGCATTTGCG
The DNA here is from genome assembly GCA_964467615.1 of uncultured Nitrospirales bacterium. Taxonomy (GTDB): domain Bacteria; phylum Hydrogenedentota; class Hydrogenedentia; order Hydrogenedentales; genus CAYXRK01. Next base: position 13,610 of record CAYXRK010000040.1, read on the forward strand.
GCGCCCAGCTTTTCCAGTTGCCGGCGCGCAGATAGCGCTCACCTTCGCCGATGCGCCGCGATGCGCCGAGGATGAGCGCCCAGGCAAGGTCGGCGGTCGTCTCAGTGAGCACACCGGGCGTATTTGTTACCGCGATGCCGCGTTTCGTCGCTTCGGCCACGTTGATGTTGTTGTAGCCGACGGCATAGTTCGCGATGATGCGGAGTCGAGGGCCGGCGGCCTCCATCACTTCGACGTCAATGGTCTCCGTCAAGATGGGAAGCAACGCCTCGATGCCCCGGACTCCCTCAAGTAATTCGTGACGCTCGATGACCTGGTCTTTCGGATAGACCGCGACCGCGCTATCGCCGAAGGCATTCGTGAGCATGTCGATAGTGCTTTTCGGCAATGCGCGTGATACGAATATTCGAGGCATGGTCACTCCCGCTCCAGCATGAACAACGCGCAGAGGCTACCGGATTCTCTACACACGCCGCCACGCTTCGACAAGCGTGCGCTTGTTACCCGCGATGACCGCGAGCGCATCTTCGCCGGGCATCGGCTTGACCTCGAAGCTCACGATTTTGCGTTCCGCCGGGCTGAGATAGCCGGTGTCGAACAACACGCGCAGGTACTCGGTAAGCTCGGGCACGTCGTTTCGCGTGCCGGACGCGCCGAACCGCGGATGGTTATCGCCGTAGGCGGGGTGATTGGGATCGTCCATCGCGCAATTGCCGATGTGGACGTGGACAAGATGTTCGCCCGCGACGGCGATGGCGTCGATCGCCGATTCGCCGATCAGCGGCAGATGGCTGAGGTCGAGCAATAGACCGAAGGCCGGGAACTCCTCGCGGATTGCGGCGCTGACCTCGACGGCTTCTTCCGTCGGTCCGATAAGGCAGTGTTTTCCGAACGGCACGCGATCAAACGTCTCGAGGAGGATATCGACGCCGCACTCTCGGCCATAGGCGCATATCCGTTTGAGCGATTCGATGAGCCGCGCGCGCGCCTGGTCAAACGGGGCCACGGCCTTTCCGCTCAACAGCGCGACGCTGCGGACGCCGATGCCCGCGGCTTCGTCGATCGCTTTCTGTATCTTGGCGATGGCTTTGTCGCGTTCGGCCTTATCGGGGTGATTGAGATCGAGGCCACCGCCTAGGAGCATGGGCTGCGCGCCGAAGAGCAGTTCGACGCGCGCTTGGTCGCACCGCTCGCGGACCCGCCGGCGAACGTCATCCGACGCGATGTGCGTAATCTCGATGGCCTCGAAGAACGGATCGCAGATGATCTGCTCGACAGTTTCGAGTACCGGCCCCTCGCCCTTCGCGCATTCCGGGAACGCCATGAAATGCACAATGCCGGGCCTGATGTAATCGTGGAGTGGGGTGTTCATTTTCAGACCCGATCCGGCCCGAGCTCTCTATCGAGGCTGGGCATTTGGCGCGGGCGCGCCGCGGAGAAGACCTTCCGTACTAAGGTCTTCATCGATATCGGGCCAAGTAATACCATATCCGCCGCCGCACACTTTCCAATTGGCGTGTTCGGCGAGCGTGGCCTTGAAGAGCCGCGGGTACCATGCGAGAGGGACGGAAATAGTCCGGCCGTCCATGAGATCGACCACGAGAGTGTCCGAACCAACCGAAACGCTTTGCACGCGCTCATCAGCCCCGACGGCCAAAATTCCCATTCCAAGACTCCAAAAATACGCGTGAATTCTCTTCGACAATACGTTGTATTGTAGCCAATTCGTGCGCGCGGAAACCAAGATTCTGCGCGCGAGCGACGGCTACCATTCCCGATGGAACGTTTCGCCGCGAGGCGCGTCGGTGCGTTCGAAGCGGTGGGCGCCGAAGTAATCGCGTTGGGCTTGGAGCAGGTTCGCCGGGAGAACGGCCGAGCGGTAACCGTCGAAATACGCGAGGGCCGAACTGAACGCGGGAACGGGTACACCAAGCGTGGCGGCGATTGCGATCACGCTGCGCCACGCGGATTCCGTGCCGCGAATCGCGCTAAGAAACGGTTCGCGCAGCAGAAGGTTTACTGTGGCCGGGTCGTCGGTAAACACCCGCGTGATGTGATCGAGAAATTGCGCCCGTATGATGCAGCCCGCGCGCCAGATTCCCGCGATCGCCGCGTGGTCGAGGTCCCAGCGATATTCGTCCGAGGCGTAGCGCAGCAGTTGGAAGCCTTGCGCATACGTGCATATTTTCGAAGCGTAAAGCGCATCGCGGACCGCGTCGACGAATTTGCCAGGGTCGCCCGTGAACGCCGCGGCCGGACCTCGAAGCACCCGGTTGGCCGCCGCCCGTTCGTCCTTCACCGCCGATAGGCAGCGCGCGAACACCGCCTCGGTGATGGTGGGGATCGGCGCGCCAAGATCGAGGCCCTCTTGCGACGCCCACTTGCCGGTGCCCTTCTGGCCCGCCGTATCGAGGATGACATCGACCATCGGCTTGCCGGTCCGCTCGTCAACGGACGCCAGGATGTCGGCGGTGATGTCGATGAGGTAGCTGCTAAGCTCGCCTTCGCTCCATTCGCGGAATATCGTTGCTTGTTCGGCGGGGGTGATGTTTGCGATTTTCCGAAGGAGCCAATAGGCCTCGGAGATGAGCTGCATGTCGGCGTATTCGATGCCGTTGTGCACCATCTTGACGAAGTGTCCCGCTCCGCCGGGGCCCACGAACGCGCAGCAGGGCGCACCATCGTCCGCGCGCGCTGCGATGGACTCGAACATCGCGCGCACCTTCGGCCATGCCTCGCTCGCGCCGCCCGCCATCATGGCCGGGCCGGTGCGCGCGCCTTCCTCGCCGCCGCTGACGCCCATGCCGATGAAGAGAATGTCCTCGGAGGCGAGCGACCCGTAGCGTCGCTGCGTGTCCTTGTAGTGGCTGTTACCGCCGTCGATGAGGATGTCGCCCGGCGCGAGGTGGTCGCGCAACGATGCGATTACGTCGTCGACCGGTTTGCCCGCCGGAACAAGCAACATGATCCGGCGCGGCGCCGGCAGCCGCGACGCCAACTCAGCGAGCGTTGCGCACGCGGCCGGCGCGCCCATCTCCGCGTCAAACCGGGAACGATTGTCCGGGCTTAGATCGTATCCAACAACGGCCGCACCGTGATCGCGGAGATTCAGCGCAAGGTTCCGGCCCATTACGCCAAGGCCGATCATGCCGATGGAGGAGACGGACAACTTTTTGTTCCCCTGAGAATCCAACACGGACGACTCGGGTAGCTGGTATTCGCTACCGAAACGTCAACAGCTCTGGGTGCGGAAGCAGATGCGCGACGGAATTGAATGAATCGAGCGCGACGCGTTTCGTGCCGGAAAAGGTGAACTCGGTAAGCGAGCAGTTGTAGATGCGCCAGTTAAGTTCGCAGGCTTTGATGTCCGGCGCGCGAAGGGCGGTCTGGACGCTGATGCCGATGGGCCCGCCGGACGAGAAGACCGCGATGCGGCGGCCGCCGCCTGGGACGTTCATGATGCTGTCGAGCGCGGAGCGGACGCGCCCGCTGAACACGGGCCACGGCTCGAATCCGTTCGAGGTGTAGTCGCCTTCGACATAGACGGCCATCACCGCTTCGAGTAGGCGGTGAAACGTGCGATACCGTTCTCGGCCTTCGCAGGCGTTGTCGTACTCCGATTTCAGTGTGATGAATTCATCGTTGCGCGCGCACAACTCGGGCAGCAGATTGTCCATGATGTTGTCGGCGTCATACTCATTGAGTGCGGGCCGCTGGACGATCTCCGGCCATGGCCGGCCTGCCGCGCGGAACACTTCACCCGCGACTTCCGCCGTGCGGTGTTGCCGCTTCAACGTGCCGCAATAGACCTCGTCGAAATCCTGGCCGCGTTCGAGCCAGAACTTCGCGAGCACGCGCGCCTGGTCCTCTCCGCGCTCGGAGAGTTTGTCGTAGTCGTCGGCGAAGAAACTGGCTTGGCCGTGACGCACCATGACGAGCTGGCTCATCAGTTCCTCGCGTCCATCGTGCAAGGCAAGGGGCGTCGAACCCTCCCCCTGCCCTCTCCCTTAAACCAATGGAGGGGGTTTGCCGATCCAAGCACCTCTAAGGAATTCATGGTTTCCGGGCCGCCGCCGAGCTTGGCAAACGCTATCGACCAATCTCCAACTTCGCGACGGTTTCCGTGTGGACCTCGTCCGGGCCGTCGGCGAGGCGCAACGTGCGCGTGCCGGCGTAGGCCTTCGCGAGGAAGGTGTCCTGGCAGACGCCCATACCGCCGTGGACCTGGATGGCGCGGTCGAGCACGCCGAGCGTCATGTTCGGCACGATGACTTTGATCATCGCGATTTCCTTGCGCGCGACCTTGTTGCCGACCGTGTCCATCATGTACGCCGCCTTGAGCACCAAGAGGCGCGCCTGCTCGATCTCCATTCGCGACTTGGCGATGGAGTCGCGCACGACGCCTTTTTCCGCGAGCGTCGTGCCGAACGCAACGCGCGCCTTGGCCCGTTGCTTCATCAGGTCGAGCGCACGCTCGGCGACGCCGATGCTGCGCATGCAGTGGTGGATGCGGCCGGGGCCAAGGCGGCCTTGCGCAATTTCGAAGCCGCGGCCTTCGCCAAGGAGGAGATGGTCCGCGGGAACGCGGACGTTCTCCCAATGCGTTTCGGCGTGGCCGTGCGGCGCGTCGTCGTATCCGAATACGGTGAGCATGCGCTTGATGATGACGCCCGGCGCGTCCATCGGCACGACGACCATGGACTGCTGCGTGTGTTTCGGGCCGGTGGGGTCGGTCTTGCCCATAAAGATAGCGACCTTGCAGCGAGGATCGCCCGCGCCGGAGGTCCACCACTTAATTCCGTTGATGACGTACTCGTCGCCTTCGCGCGTGATCCGCGATTCGATGTTCGTCGCGTCCGACGAGGCGACGCGCGGTTCGGTCATCGCAAAGCAGGAGCGGAGTTCGCCCTTGAGGAGCGGTTCGAGCCATTTCTTCTTGAGCTCGTCGCTGGCGTAGCGCTCGAGCACTTCCATGTTGCCGGTGTCGGGCGCGGAGCAATTGAACACTTCCGGCGCGAATCCCACGCGGCCCATGATTTCGCAGAGCGGCGCGTACTCGAGATTCGTCAGGCCCGCGCCGCGGTGGCTCTCAGGCAGGAAAAGGTTCCAAAGACCGGCTTCGTGGGCTTTGGGTTTCAGTTCCTCGATGACCTTGAGCGGCTTCCAGCGGTCGCCTTCCTCGAGCTCGCGGTGGACGCGCGCTTCATTCGGATACACGTGCTGATCCATGAATTCCTTGAGGCGGCCCATCAGCTTCTTACACTTGTCGGAATACTCGAATTGCATGGCAGCGCTCCTTCGCGGACCGCGTGATGTCGCGGCAAAATGTGAGTCGAAATGGCCCAAATGATCCGGCGAGTCTACCGAATTGTTAACATCAAAACAATCGGCGCATGTGTTCGCGGTCCGCAACGGCATGTTGCAACGCGACCGCCCGGATCGCTACGGTAACGTGTTTTCTTGGAACGAGAGGAGCATATGTTGAACAGGCGAATGATATGGATCGCGACGGTCGTCGCTGCGGTGACGGGGTCCGCAGCCGCAGACGACGCGAAGGCAAAGGTGGAGACGGGCTTGGTCCAATTCAAAACGACCGCCTCGGACGGTGAGCGGACTTGCGCGCTGTACGTTCCGCCGGACTACACGCCGAAGAAGAAATGGCCGCTCATCGTCTTCCTGCACGGCATGGGCGAGCGCGGCAACGACGGTCTCAAACAGACCACGGTGGGCATTGGCCACGCGATCGAGGCAAATGCGGATCGGTTCCCGTGCCTCGTGGTGATGCCGCAATGTTCGCCGGACTACGTGTGGACGGCGGCGGCGGCGCTCGAGCATATCGACGCGACTATCGAGACCGTGCTGCGCGAGTACAGCATCGACAAGGATCGTGTCGTGCTGACGGGACTGTCGATGGGCGGGTTCGGATCGTTCCATTACGGCGCGCTGCACCCCGAGATGTTCTCGTGCGTAGCGCCGGTGTGCGGAGGCGGGCAAGTGACCGCGGCGGAAACACTCGCCAAATTGCCGATGTGGGTGTTTCACGGCGCGGACGATACGGTGGTGCCACCGGCGCGGTCACAGACGATGGTCGAGGCGATACGCGCGGCGGGCGGCGACGTGAAATACACCGAGTACCCCGGTGTCGGCCACAACTCGTGGGACAACGCCTACGGCGATCCCGAGGCCATCAAGTGGATGCTGTCCCAAAAACGGAAGTAGCCGAAGGCCCGGCAAAGGTGTTCGCAACGCCGTGCAATTGACCACGCGTTTCGCCGAACGGACCGAAGCGCTCGGCCATGCCCTCGCGTCACTGATACCGGATGGTTCGGTCATCGCGTTGCGCGGCGACCTAGCCGCAGGGAAGACCTGCCTCGTGCGCGGACTGGCGTCTGCGATCGCGCCGGGCGAGGCGGTGTCGAGCCCGACGTTTACGCTCGTGAACGAGTACCGAGGCCCGCGGACGCTGTATCACCTGGATCTGTATCGGACGACGTCGCCGCGCGAAATCGCGGACTTGGGCTACGAGGAACTCTTCGACACGCCGGACGGCCTGTGCGCCATCGAATGGGCCGAACGCGCTGAGGCGTTGCTGCCCGCGCGCCGTGTCGACATCACGCTCGAACATGCGGGCGATGACGAGCGGCGCATCACGATCGAGGATCGAGGCGTGATGGCGCCCGGATGGGAAGCGGCGATCCAGGCCGCGCTTCAATCGGAGACGGGCCGAATCCAGCGATAGCCGCGGCCTTCAATATCGAACGACAGCGTCCAAAGATTGAAGCCACCGGGCCGGCCCTTGGTGCGGAAGATTTCATCGGTGAGCGCGTCTTCGAATTTGTCGCCTGGAACACCGAACATGCGCAACTCGACTTTAGCAGGTTCCGCGCTGTTGTTGAGAAGGAACCAACTCGAGTCTCCAAGCGGCTGGAACGTGACCTTGGCGGGCGCGTTGAGCCAAGGCTTGGGACCGATCTCGCCTAAACGCATCCGAAGGGGCGTGAAGGCATCCATGGGCAGATCGAGCAAACTCAGCGGCCTCGGGGAGAGTAAGGTTTCGCCCACCGCGTCGAAGTCCGCCTGCGAGTAGGTGTGTACATTGATGAAGATCAGGGTCGATGCTTCCTCCTGCCTAATCGACATGAACGGATATCGAGCGCCGTTGGCTTCGGCGACGAGCTTGTGCTTAAATCCGCGCGGGCCTTCACGCGATTCGAGCGTCAAATTCTCGACGGCGGTCCTTTTGCCCGCTGAGGGATCGATCACCGATTCAGCCTTAAAGGGATTCGAAGCGATTTTCCACGGCAATCCTTCGGCGTTGGCCAAAAAGCCCGCTGTGAGAATCAGCGTCGCGCCGCGTTCGATTGCCGCTTCGACTTTCGACGCGATGTCCGGATCTGAAGCGGCCTGCGTAGGTAGAATGATCTCACGGGCGTCCGCGGGAAATTCCGATACAGGGACCAGCGGCACGCCGAGCATGCCCAAAAAGTCCATGATGTACAGGTCCCCGCCGGCGTCACTGTTCGGCGGCTTGTATGCGGGTATGCCGGTGACTGGATGTTCCTTCACGGCTGTCGCAAGTTCCTGCAGCCGAGGCATGTGCTCGGCAAGCAAATCGTGACCGGGATGGCCTTCGACCACCTCGCCGTAGTTGAACAGCACGATTTCCGGCGCGCCCGCCAGCACGGTCATGTAGGCCTGATCGAGAAAATCATTCGCGTCGCAATCGCCGTGATCAAACCAAGCCGTCGCTACTTTCTCGCCCGCGATGGACTTGATGTAGCGGTAATTCACAAAGCCCTCGTACGGCTGCGTGAAGCCGAAGCGTTGCGTGGCCGCGCCGCGCGTCTCCGTGCCGACCCACGTTTGGTCGAATTGCGCGGACTGGCGCGGCACGTCATAGCCGAACATCTGAAACCGGTCGTACCACTGCGGGTACTTGATGATCATGGTGATGCTTGGATTGATCCGTTTCGCCGGTTCGATAAAAATCTCCCGCGCAAGGCGGACCATCAGGTCGCGGCGATAGTCCGGCCAGGATCGCTCTCCCTTCGCGTCGATGGATTCCTGCGACTCGTCTCCAGTGCATAGGAAGTCGTCGATGACGAAAGTATCGAAGATCGGCGCTGCCGCCTCCATCACCGCCTTGAGGTCGCGCTGCGTCTTCTCGTTCTGCCAATTGAACCAGTCGAGCGCGCCGACTTGCTTGACGCCGAAATCGCCGCCGGGGACCGTCGCGATCCCGCCGACAACTTGATAGCCCCGTTCCTCGAACCAGGCCTTGACCTTACGAAGTTGGTCCGGCGGCACGACAACTCCGCCTCGATACACCTCAACGCAGACCTTGTGTATATGGAGGCGCTCGAAGACGGGGACAGGGTCCTTTCCGGCCTCCAAGCCGGTGAAGAAATTCACCACCTTGTCCGCGGTCATATACGTCGCAAAGCGGACGGCGTCCTCGGCCGATGCGGGCCGAATCGCCGCAACCAGCGGGATAAACGCCACGGCGAGTCTGAAAGCATTCATCATCGGCCCGATTTAACCCGGAACCGGGATTGGATTGCAAGAATAGCGGGCGGCCCCTAATGCGTGGATCGTTTCCCGGCCTCGGTTGTACTATCTACACAATCGTGAAACGGCGTCTTTCTTGGAGCTATTCTCGCGGCACATACGCGAAACGATCTACAGATCTACCGTTCAAAACGGAGGTTCACCATCATGCTTTCGCATTCCTTGGAGTCGGCGTCCAAATGTTCGAGCGCCACGCTACCCCGGCCACCACGCGCGTTGACATGTCTGTTGCTCTGCGCTGCATCGGTGTCCGCGCAACACGACCTGGATTGGGCGAGGACCATTCAGCCCGCCACAGCCGCTGACGGGGCCGACGCATTTGTGGTGAACCCTGGGTTGAACGGTCAGACGGTTGTGGGCGGCGATTTCCGAGGATCGGCTGATCTTGACCCCGGTCCCGCGGCGATGTCGGTATCCGGCGCTGGCGGTTCCGACGGCGGATACATCATCACCTTGGACGCGACGGGTGCTCTGGTACGCGCGGCAACGATCGATGGCCCGGGAGACGACTCAGTGTTCGGACTCGCGGTCAGCGGGGACGGCAGCCTCTACGCGGCAGGCTCTTTCGAGTCGACCGTCGATGCTGACAATGGACCGGGCATCGCTCAACTCCTCTCGTTAGGCGGCAGCGATGGTTTCGTCGTGAAGTACGACCCTAGTGGCGCCATAGAGTGGACAAGAACTTTCGGAAGCGCGTTCGATTCTGAAAATGCGCACGATATAAAGGTTGCGCCCGGCGGCGACGTCGTCGTCATCGGCGACTACTTCGGGACCATCGACCTTGACGCCTCGAAAATAAATGTCTCTGCCCTGGGCGGTAGCGACATTTACATCGTTCGGCTGCGTTTCGATGGTACTTTCGTGTGGGGAAAATCGATCGGCAGCGCATCGAACGAATTCTCGGTCTCCGTTGCAGTGGACGGGGCCGGCGACATCTACGTTTCGGGAGGATTTATCGGTACTGCCGACTTTGATCCAGACGCTGGCCTGCAGACGCTGACGCCCGCCGGTGGCGGTGACGGCTTCCTGCTCAAGTTGGATTCAGCGGGCAACTTTGTTTGGGTACGGCAGTTTGGCGGCGTCCTGAACGATATCACGACCCAAATCGCCCTCGATCTCGACGGTAATGTCTACGTTGGGGGATGGGTGAACGGTGAGGCGACCCTCGCCGGACAGAGCGTGACTGCGCGGGATGACGACGGATTTTTAGCGAAATTCGCTCCCGACGGAACTCTGCAGTGGACAGGCCTATTTGGTGGGCCTGGGACGGACATTGTGTACGGCGTGGCAGTCACCCCGCAAGATACGGTGTTTGTCACGGGAACTATCCAAGACACCGTCGACTTGGATCCGACGTTGGGCACGTTTGAACACACCGTCGCCGGACTGGCCGACGGGTATCTGGCCAGTCTCGATACGGACCGAAATTTCATTAGCGCGGGCACATTTGGCGGCGCGGGTACGGACCAAGGCAAAGCGCTGGCCGCAGACGCAGACGACAACGTTTTCATTGCCGGTATCGTGAGGCCGCCGGGGGACGTTGATCCCGGCGAGGGTGCGTTCGTGGTGAACGGCCCCGATAGCTTTAACGGCTTAATTCTAAAACTGAAAGGCCCCGAGAGTGCGCCATCCACTCTTAGCATTTCCGGTAAAGTTGAGTCCGACTCCGGCGACGTACTCACCTGCGCGACGGTCCGCGCTGAGGGAATGGTGGATGGGGTTTTGGTTGCGCGGACGGCGGCCGTCAACGCGGATGGCACATACGAAATGCGGCGTCTTCCAACGTCGACCGATGGAACTTCGCCAACTTCGTATTCCGTCCAGGCATTTGCTCCGGGGTTCGTCTCCGAAATTGCCACCGTGGACCCCGCCGATTTCGGGGGTGGCGCAACGGCAACGCTCGATTTCCAACTCGCGCCGCATACCTTGACTCCGGAACAAGTGACCTCGGGAATCGTTGTCGACGAACAGAGCTTCGGCAGTTCCACGGTCGAAGTCACCCTCGCTGGCGCTCGCGTCGAGGCGTTGAGCGATGGGTTGCCCCTTGATCCCCCGGCATTTACGTTCACGTGTGCCGAGGGGCGTTTTGAATTGGCGCTGCCGGCGGGCAAGGGAGTGGGGGACGTCGCCCTCCGCTTCTCCGCGCCGCAGTACAATGCGCAAGATGTCGCTCCGACTCCGGGCGGCGAGGCGCTCAACATTGTAATGGTTCCGAAGTTTGCCTTCGCCAAATCTATCGCGGGCGCGGTGACTCGCGCGACCGACAGCAGCGGTATTTCCGGCGCGACGGTCACGGCCAACTTGCCGGGCGGCACGCTGGGACTTTCCGTTGACACCGACTCGAGCGGTCTCTTTCAGATCACCGTGCCGGACAGCGGCGAGTATTTCGCAGAAGCTTCCGCCGCGGACCTCCCGCCGAAGTCCGGCATCACGGTCGTGAGCGACGCCTTCCCTGTCGGCCAGATCGATTTCGCGCTGGGTGAGGCGGGCGGCGGCGGGGGGGGTTGCGCGGCGAATGGAGCTAGGTCCAATTCGGCGAATGCCGCGGACGCGATGGTGTTGTCAGCCATAGCGGGCGCTCTGTTGTTCCGCCGTCGAGCACCACGCCCAAAGCGGGCCGTTTACTCTTCGTAGAAAACCCGCATCAGGAATAGGCCGCGCGCGGGAGCGGTGTAGCCGCAATACGGTCCAGCCGAAGCGAGATGCTTGGCAATAGTCGCTGTGTCCTTCTTGCCGCGCGCGATTTCCAATAGCGTTCCGGTGAGATTGCGAACCATTTTGTAGAGGAAGCCGTCTCCCTCGAATTCGATTCGCACGTGGGAATCGTCATCGAGCGGCCCCACTACCGGGCCCGGTTTGATTTCGATGGTCCGCACTGTCCGAGTCGTCGTTGTCGCCTGCGACCCCGCTGCGGTAAACCCGGCGAAATCACGTCTGCCGATGATCTCGTTGGCCAACTCCGCAACGAGGTCCCAATCCACGCAGTGCGGATACCACAGCGCGTACCGGTGGCTGAACGGGTCGGGCTCGCGCGCGGTGCAGACGACGTAGGCGTAGCGCTTGCCCGTGGCGGAAGTGGTTGCGTGAAAGGTATCGTCCACCGCCTCGATCGATTCGATCCGGATCTCGGGCCCCAGCATTTGTGAAAGGGAATGGCGCAGACCCTCAAGTGTCTTGGGGCCGCCCCAGCGGAACTGGATCGTCTGGCCCAGCGCGTGGACGCCGGCATCGGTCCGGCTCGCGCCGTTCACGACGACGCGCTCGCCCGCGATCCTCGTCAGCGCATCTTCAAGCGACCCCTGGACGGTTCGCTGGTCCGGCTGAATCTGCCAACCGGCGAAGTCAGTGCCGTCGTATCGGACCACGCCTTTGACGTTGATAGCCATCGGCGTAGTGTACCGCACGAACTATTTCGGCCTGCCGAACTTGAGTACCTTGTACTTTACTGGAACGACACCGTCGCGAATCATATCCAGGCGTTCGGCGGATGCTTTCGACACATCGATTACGCGGCCTCGTACGTTGGGCCCGCGATCGTTGATGCGCACGGTAACTTCGCGCCCGTTTTTCTTGTTCGTCACCTGGACTTTCGAATCGAACGGGAGCGTGCGGTGCGCGGCGGTGAGCGCGTTCATGTCGTACGTCTCGCCCGAAGCAGTCTGCTTGCCGTGATACTGCTCGCCGTACCACGAGGCCATTCCCTCGCCTCGTTTGTCGCCCCACCGGGCGGGATTCGAAGCACAGCCGGAAAACAAAAACACCGGAAGCACGATCAATACCGTGGCTCCGGTGCGTGTCATTGGTCGTCGATGCGTCTACAGAAGTTTGCTGATCCGGTCGGCAACAACGCCCGCGACGCTACGGCCCTGGTAGTCGCCGCGTTCGATCGCTGCGCGCGCCGCGGCCACCCGATCCGCCCGAATGTCCGCTTGGCCCGCCACCGCTTGAAGCGTCTTTGCCGCGACTGTCGCCACAGCCTGCGCCTCATTGCTGATGACGACGTTGTCCGACGGTTCGCTGCCCCCCGAAGCGGCAGTACGCTCGCGTTCGCGGGGTTTCTCAGAACGTTCGGTGCGGGGACCTTGTATCCCGCCTAGGCCGTCAATGCCAACCACGTTTGCTAAGTATACCTCAAAGGATCGCTTCCGATCCGTCTCATCTACTCGATATATCGGCGGGGTCCGGCAGTTATTTAGGGCCGTGTCGGCACCGCAACAGAGTTCTCATTAAAAGCAGTACATTGAAGTCCATTATGCTGTGTCAATGACCCCGCATTTGGTGTCGGCATCTACAATCAGGTAGGCGTTCTTCGTAACAGCTCTAGTCCGACGAGGGCGAATACGATATTCGCGGACCATGCCCCGGCCGCAACTGGAATCCGGCCCATCGATCCCAATCCCTCGGCGAGCGAAAACACCAGGAGATAGGCCAAACCGACCGCGATACTGACGCCCAGCCCGATCGCGACACCGCCGCGCCGAACGCGCAGCGCAAACGGCAGCGCGAGCAGCATCATGACGGCGCAAAGCACCGGCTTAGCAAAACGCGTTTGGTACGCCACCTCGAGCCGCGTGGTGGGAATTCCCCAGTCGCGCGCGATACCAATAGTCGCCGCCAAGTCCCCCGCCGACTTCGCCGCGCCGTCGTCCTCAAACGCGAACAAGCGATCCGGCGTCTCTCGAAGCGGGGCAGTCTCTTGTCGAATTCGGCGGTGTACGCCCGACATGCCCTCCTTGGAATTGAACGTCGACCAAATGCCGTCCTCAATGATCCATTCCAAGCGCGAAGGGTTCCAGTAGATACGTTTCGCGCGAATCTGTTGCGATTCACCGCCGGTCGTTCCCAACATTAAGACGTCTTCGCCGGACAGCGCGCGCCGGTTGAACTTCATTACGTGGCAGTCCCAATCGCCGGGCAGGTTGGTCCAGCTGACGCCGTGTCGGGGCACGGCGCCGGAGGTGACTAGGTAGAGCTCTTCAATTTCCTGAGACCGCGCGGCAGCCGCGACGCCCAGTGTCTGGCTAAACACGAATACCATCGCGGTCACGGCCACGCCGCACGCCACGGGCCACGCCGCGATTCTGCGCAAGCTCACACCCGATGCCAACAATGCGGTCAACTCATTCCGTTGGGCCGCACCGCCCAATACGGCCAAGCCCGTGACCAGTACGGCGAGCGCGGCGAGCGGCTGCTCGTATAACACGACGGGCGTCGACACCGCATAGTATTCCGCGACCACGCTCCACGGAACGCCCTTGCTCATGATCGTGCCGCTTCGGTGCGTTACGAGATCCACCGCAACGTAGAGTCCCGCCAAGGCGAGAAGCGAGCGCACGAACGTGACGGCAAGGCGCCGGACGATAAATCGGTCATACAACGTCATATGCGATCGATGCGCCACATCAACACCCCGCCGGCCAACATCAGTGCGAGATTCGGCACCCACGCGTTGACGATATGCGTCGTCAACGAGCGAGCGACGGGCGGCTCCATCAGAACACTCAGCCCGTAGTAGACGACGAACACGGCGAATCCGGCCGCAAACATGAATGATCGGCCCGAGCGGCGGGCACGGGCGCCCAACGGCGCCGCGGCAAGCGACACGGCCAACGACGCGAAGGGCATCGCTAGACGCGAGGCAATCTCGGAACGCTCTTTGCGCAGTTCTTCTTTCGTCCTTCCCGATTTCGATGATTCATATTCGGTGGCAAGGCCGGACTCCGTCGCAAAAAGTTGGGCCAGGCTCCGCGCCTTACGCGCCCCGCGGACTGGAATGGCAGGAGGCCGCTGGATCGAAAGCGTCGTCTCGTCGAACGAGGCAGACATCAAGTCGGGCGTCAGCCAACGCCCGTCCGTCAAGCGCAGCTCGGATCGGCCACTTTCAGCGGACAGTCTAGCGGACGCCGCCCGAAATACCGAGGCCCCGCCTTTCGCTTCGGGCCGAACGAGTACCAGGTCGTACAACGTCAGGGTCTCGGGGTCCTTGCGGGCGAAGTAAACACGCACATCTCCGTACTGATGCATCACGCCAGGCGCGAGCATGTCGATGGTCGCGCGTTGCGGGAGCTCGCTGTAGATAAGGTCGAACGCGCGGGCGATGGTCCACGGTTGGAGGACATCTTGAACGGCGAACGAGAGAGCGCTGACGATCGCTCCCAATGCGATTACCGGCGCGACAACCCTCTTCAACGGGACGCCCGCCGCCATCATGGCCACTATTTCGGACCGCTGGGCGAGGCGGCTAAACGCCATGATGATGCCGAGCAGTAGCGTCATCGGGAACACAATCGTAATGAGGCTCGGCAGAAGCAGAATTGAAAGCCGCGAAACGTCACCTACCGTGATCAATTCCACCGGCATTTCTTTCGAGTACTGCGAGATTCGGATTCCCGCGGAAACAAACGTGACTGCCGCCAACGCCGTCAGCGTAGGCGCTAGAATGCGGCCGAGCGTATATTTGTCCAGTCGTTTCATCGCGGCGACCAGGGAGTATAACGGACGCCCCGTCGTCACAACGTTTTCGTGTTCGCACCCACGCGGGGGCACGCTCTATAATCCGCTGATAAGGAGCGCACCGATGGTCGCCGTCGAAATCTTGGGTGTAAGCGAAGGGCTGAATCACCACGTCGTGCTTTTGAGGCACGAGGATCGCGTCCTTCCAATCGTGGTCGGGGTGCCCGAGGCCCAAGCCATTCACATCGGGTTGACGAAAGAGAAGCCCGGCAGGCCCATGACGCATGACTTGCTCTGCAACGTACTCGCCGGGCTCAACGGCACCCTCGAATCGGTCACCATCTACAAGCTCGAGAACGAGACCTTCTTCGCCCACCTCAACGTGGAGCAACGCTCGAGTGACGGCGAAATCGAGCAAATTCTCCGGGTAGACTCCCGACCTAGCGACGGAATCGCGGTCGCCGTGCGCGTCGGCTGTCCCGTCTACGTCGCGGAAGAAGTGATGGACCAAGCCGCGCAAGACATGGCGATTCTCCCTTCCGACGACGACAGCGATGAAGACAGCGACGATTCCGACGATTGACGAAGCGAGTTCGGACCTGACTTCTGCCTACTGACCGCGGTGCCGGGATACTGCATGTCCGCCGAATATCATCTCGAAAACAAAGACCTTAG
>CAYXRK010000041.1:0-28762 GCA_964467615.1 uncultured Nitrospirales bacterium
CCATGACCCTAGTGTAACATGGTTAGTCTCATTTTGAAAGCGAATTAGAATTAGCTGGATTTCCCAGGGTTCCCTTGATACTTGAACTTGCCAAAAAAAATGCCTTCTTGCCGCGCAAAACAAATCTATCTTCTATCGACATCGCCCTCCATAGGTTTATCCGCTCGCCACCAAATACCTCCGGCCTCGCTCCGCCCGAGGTTGAAGGTCACCTGTTGATGTGACTACCCGTAGCTATATACAGGAAAATTGGCTGTAGGTTTCAAATCTAGGCATAACGGGGAAAATGGACATATATATTACTTGACAAATAGCAAGTTTAATTATCATATAGTGATATTTGAATGTGCCGAATCGACACACGACGAGCCGGGCGCGTTCGGGAAATAAGCCGTCCAGGCCCTCTTCGACCAAGCCTGAATTCGTCTGAATAACAAACAGGGCGCGTAAATCCACGCAGGATTTCGCTCAATTCAGCCGAATTACATTAGCCCATTCGGCCCAAAGTATACCGAGGCACGCTTATTTCGCGATTTAAGTAGTCAGTCAAGATTTGCTCTTTTTTAGGAGTTATTGTACCATTCGCGTATGAACAAAAGTTTCGAAACAACCGGATGGAGCATCGTCGCCAAGGTGGCCAGGAATCCGGATAGTCCCGAGGGACGCGCCGCTCTCGAGAAAGTTTTCCGTATTTATCGCGAACCACTTCATTCCTACGTGAAGAAACGAGGCTATTCCCCCGACCAAGCGGACGACATCGTGCAGAGTTTCTTTTTGGAGGTCATTGAAAAGAAGACCATCACCAAGGCTTCGCCGGAACGGGGAAAATTTCGGACGTTTCTATTGACCTCGTTAAGGAACCACTTGGCGAATATCGAGGAGCGAAGTTCCGCGCAAAAGCGCGGCGGCGACTTTACGCGTGTGCCCATGGCCGTCATTGACGATGATGAGTCTCCTGAGGTCAACGCCGGCACGGACGCAGAACACGCCTACGATCGTAGGTGGGCCCTGGCCCTGCTTTCCCGCGCAATGGATCGTCTCGATTCGGAAATGACCACGCCCCGAAAACGTGACCGATATGTGCTTCTTAAGCCGTATCTGATCTCCGATGAATCGACGGTCCACTACGCGGAATTGGCCAGGCAGACGTCGCTCGGGGAGGGAATGATCAAAAGCGCCGTGCATCGTCTTCGCAGACGCTTCGGGCAAATTTTGAGGGAGGAGATCTCTCTCACCATTCGAACGCCTGAGGAAATCGATGAGGAGATTCGCGATCTGTTAATGATACTAAAATAACACTACTGTCCCAACGTCTCGTCCGATGATCAGTGGAAGGGCTTGATCTATCATGATTTATGCAGGTATGAGTCCCTTTTCGATTTCAATCCAGATTCAGTTGCGGACGGGTTAAGTCCGCGTACATTCCGTAGAAACCAAGCATTTTCGTCGAAATACCCGTTGGAGACTTTCGAAAGTGTTACAGAAATCTACACTTCGCGGAAGTGACCAATTTCCAGAATACGCCCATTTTGTTGACTTTTTCGGCTGTGCACGCGGGGTCGACGCGAGTGTCAGTTGAAACCCTTTGTATTTGTTGCGTAAACATTGGGACAGCAGTGGATTAAGACACAAATTAAAAATGATAACAACAGATCAAGTGATCTTGCCGGTTCCTTTGGGCCCTCCAGAGTTATCGTTGATGCCTTAAACAGCCCCACGAGTGCGCGGGCTCCCTCGCCCAAAGAGGTTAAACCCACGCAAACGCCGACCACGGTCAAGTGTCCCACAGAATTCTACCTATGTCAAGTAGTGGTGGTGTTAAGTATCTTTCTCCACCGTTGACACTTTTGCCCCAGGCTGCCGAGGGCTTTTAACGGCCGCCGCCTCGTGTCCAAAGCTGGACTTGGTGGGCGATCAGCGGGTTGAACGGGCCATACATTCGGTGGGCGAAGCTCTCGTGTATCGATGTCGCGGTGTCGAGTTTGTGGCCGGTCCCGGGGACGGTCCATAGCACGGCGTTTTTGGGGTGGTTGGCGTTGACGATGTCGGCGATCCGCTGGTGGTCCTCTTGGCCCGAGGCGTAGTCGGCGTCGCCCCATAACGCGAGGACCAGATCGTCGACGTTCGACCAAACTTCGTCGACGTTGACCGCGTTCAGTTCTTGCCAATACCGGTAATCGACGCCGAAGATTTTTGTGCTGTCGTCGCCGTCTCGAACTTCGACGTATGCGTCCAGCTCCGGACAGTCGAAGAGAATTTCGTACGGGGCCTTTTTTTCGTCGAGCAGCATGCCGAAGTATTTGTCCGCCAGCGCGACCGTCTCTTCGGACTTTGATTCCGGAATGCCCGAAACGGCCGCGAAGCGCAGTTCGTTGCGATGCAGATGGTCCTTGAAGGGCCGGCAATACGTACCGAAAACGATGACGCTTGCGACGTCATATTTGGCAGCCGCCAACGCCGCCGAAACTCCGCCCGTGCCGTGGCCGAAAATGTGGACATCGTTCGCGTCAACGAAGGGAACCGATTTCGCGTAGGGGACTGCGGCGTCGAAGGCCGCGCGTTCGGTTTCGAAACCGCATTCGGTGCACGGCGGACCTTCGCTGTCGCCGATGCCCGGCTTCTCGATGCGCATCACGGCGACCCCCAACTCGGCGAGCGTGTGAGCGAATTGCCGGATCGGTCTGTAGGGAGGATACGGTTGGTCGAGCGATTCGCAGCCGTAGTCCTGGAAATAGACCACGATTGGAAAGGGGCCAGCGCCCTTGGGTTTCGTGATGATCGTCCGTTGCCAAATCGGCCCCGCTTTGAGCGCCGAATAGACGACGTCGATTTTTGGGTTCATCTCCTTTTGCAACCCCATCAGCCGGATGTTTTCGGTGACCTCCTGGCCATTCCGAATGAAGGTGAAGGGAAGCACGTCGCCGTCGCGATGACGGCTGATCGTCGAGACAATTTCCGGCAGGACCTCATCGCCGGAGACCTCGAGGTCGCCGACGCGAATCAGCACGTCGTACTGGCGCACGTCCAACAAACTCGCAGCGGTGCCCGGAATGATGCCGGTAATGATCGCGCCTTGTTGCGGCCCGAGACGGAGCATTTCGCGCCATTCGGGCGGGACGGCCATCAATTGCGCGCCGAGAAATCCGCGGCGCGGCAGGGGATCGTCGATCGCGGATTCCGCCGCGCTTGCGCTGACCCATCCAAAAGTGGTCAAGACAAGAATTGTGGCAATAGCAGGGCGCATGTCGGCTTTCTCGAACAGGATATTGTAGCGGTCACCGGCGAATCGCGCGAGTTTGGAGCGGCACGCTTGGTAACTATCACGCGATGGAAGAACGTTGAGGCGCTCGTCTCATAGATTTCAGGCCCGGATTTTGTTACATTGCCGACACGAATTTTTGCGCACTGGGCCTCCGGGATAGAACCCCGTCACGATGGTTATCGGTACAAACTCAAAGAGCACGATTTTCGACCTGTTTCAAACGGGAGTCACCGAGATCATCCGGCAGGTCGGCCTCCCGGCGGAGTTGACGCTTTCGACGAAGGGCGCTGTGATCCACGCGAAGTCGAACCAGTTCGATAAACGAATCGACTACTACGCGATCACGTTCGACGCCAAGGAAGGGACCGACGCGCTCGTGGTCAGCGGCAAGCTGAACGAGTTGAAAATCCCGAACCACGTCTCGGCCAACAACGGGTCCTGCACGATCAAACTGCCGGCGTTCGATTGGCGCCAACTGCCCCAGCTCCAGCCGATCGACAAAGTCGTTGGCGAGTTCGCGGTCCGTTCGTTGCGCTCGCATTCCTGGGTCGTCGACATCAAGAGTTACAAGCGCCAGGACTTCAACATGAACGTCCTGATCGAGCGGATGATGGAGACGAACTCGTCCGACATTCACTTGCGCCCAGGCTCGCCGCCGTTCATGCGGATCGACGGCGACCTCAAGCCGGTCGACATGCCGCCTCTGAGTAAGGACGACATGCACGAGGTCGTCTACCAATTGGGCGGCGACGCGGAGGTCGAGAAACTCAGCGTCGACAAGGAAAATAGTTTTCAGTACCACTTGGCGGGCATTGGTTATCTGCGCTGCAGCGGATACATCAAGATGGGGGCGATGTCGCTCGCGCTTCGACTCATCCCGGAAAGGCCAGTTCCCTTCGAGAAACTCAATCTTCCCGCGACCATCAAGCGAATGGCATACATGCACCGCGGTCTCTTCCTGGTCTGCGGCGTTACCGGGTCCGGAAAATCGACCACACTGGCCTCGCTGGTGGATCACGTGAACGAGACCCGTCACGCGCACATCATCACCACGGAAGACCCGATCGAGTTCGTCTATCAGGACAAAAAATCGATCATCTCGCAGCGCCAAGTCGGGCGCGACACGCACTCCTTCGCGAACGCGCTACGGGGCGCGTTGCGAGAAGACCCGGACGTGATCCTCGTGGGTGAAATGCGGGACCAGGAGACGATCCGGGCGGCGATCAGCGCGGCGTCGACGGGGCATTTGGTGTTTAGCACGCTGCATACCATGACGGCGGTGGACACGGTGAACCGCATTATCAGTTATTTTTCGCCGGCGGAACGGGAGGTCGTCCGCCAGGAGCTCGCGTTCACGCTCGCGGGTGTTTGTTGCCAACGCTTGCTGAAACGAATCGGCGGCGGGCGCGTGCCTTGCATCGAGTTGTTGCTGGGCGAGTCGCCGATCGTGAAGGAAGCGATTCTCGAGGGGGACATTCAACGCCTGCACGGGGTCCTCGAAGTCGACAACGACATGAAGACCTTCGACCAGCACGCGGTGGAGCTGTACAAGGCGGGAATTGTTACGAAGGAAGAAGCGGAGTCCGCATGCCGCGAGCCGGAGGGCTTCAAGCGGATCATGACGGGGATCAAGGGCCGCCAGGGCAAGCTGCTGGGTTAGTTCCCGGGGGCTGCGGCTCGGCGGGAGCCTCGCCGTCCTCTTAGTTTCGTGCCTGACGAATGGAAGCAGTTCCATGATCGCGTCGCTCTTACCTACAATTGCTTGCCTCGCGGTTACTTCGGCATCTTCAAAGTAATGGCGGACAAGATTGTTACGCTCGGACAGGTGGGACTACAAATCGACAGCAAGTTTGTCCCAGATATCAGCGTTGCCACTCACTGGGGGAAGCACTGGAACGGCAACAGATTCGATAATAAATAATAAATACGGGGAACGGAAGAAGTACGATCACAATCTTCCCGCGTACCTTCCGCAGGCCGAATCAAACCCGCAGGACGTTTGGGCTATCCAGATTCTGCGTTAGGCGAATTCCGCAGATGGCTACGAGAGGATTACATCAAGAAGGGCAAATTCCAAAAGTACGTCGAACAAAAAGTAAAAGAGAGACAGCTTCCTGTATCATTCGCACAGTTGGCGATTTCAGCCTATGATGACCGCTCCTGACATGTTCGCCGCGACATTTCCAGAGGACTAGAAAATGATCGCACTTGGCGATGCCATTAAGGCTACCACACCTCATTATCATCGCTACCTTATCATTTCCGATCCTCAGTCAAACGATGGTATGGTGGTAATGGTAACTATTACCAGCGCAGATGGTACGTGGGACAAAGACGATGAATGCGTTCTAGCCCCTGAAGAATGGCCGGAGCTAATCAAATCGAGTGTCGTCGAGTTTTCGACCTGTCGTTGTGGGAAATGCTCCCCTGAACTACAGAGGGCGATTGATCGCGGAGAATTCAACCGGATTAGGAAGCCGTCCTTAGACGTAGTCCGTAAAGTAATAACAGCGGCCCGAAAATCAAAGAAAATGCCAGATATCGCTAAGGAGTACTTAGCACAAATATGAATCAATCAGGCGTTGCGAAAATTTCGTCAAGACGATTGCTTGTTAGAATTTCCGCTTGCAAATAGTCGATTTCATTGGGAGCTTTTCCGAGCCTTGTGCAGATATCTTCAACCGAAATCTCCGCGCGACTTGTTTCGACTTCAGTCCACTCCGGACAGTTTTCATGGCACCACTTAACTAGCTCCCACTCGTTTTTTGTGCCATGCTCATTCCATAGCTCATCAATCATTTCGCGTTCCCATTCTGAAAGATGTTTGGGAACTGGGATCGCCTTTAACTCAACGCTGTGATTTTGTCGTTCGCCGATGAATTCAGACCATTTCCCTGTTGAAGCGTCTATGCCCCAATAATCGCCATTGATGAGGTCTAGTATCTCACTCGTCATTGGGCCATTACGCATCGAATAATACTTACCGCCCGATACAGGAATTCCGCGCCGATCAAGAGACATTCGGTCAAGGATGTATAGAAGTTTGACAAGTTTAAGGAGGTTTATGCGCCGCCCGGCCTTCTCTATAAAAAGTGCCGCAGCTTCAATAGCCTTGTCAATATTGAATCGATAGTTCATTCGGAATCGTCCTGAAGAGGGGGACGGCTTTTGAGCCAGCCCTTGTTTACATTTTACTATAACATAAACACTTGACAATAGGTGTCCGTGTCTGACAGCAGTGTTCCAAATTGGCACTAGCGAGGGAGTCAACGGTGTAATTCCCTTAATTTCCGGGCAAGGCCGTCCGCGCGCGCAGCGGGAAGTACACCGCGACTCCCAGGAGAACGAGGCCTACGCAAATCGCTTGTTGATCCGACAACCCGAGCACATGCACGGGGTTGTGATCGCCGCGAAACATCTCGACGAAGAATCGGAGTACGCCATAGAGCACCAAGTAGACCGGCAACGTGAATCCCGGGAACGGCCGCCAATACTTGCGCAGGGCAAGCATTATTCCGAATACGATCAAGAGTCCGACAAGCTCGTACAACTGCGTGGGGTGTATGGGGTGCGACCAGTGCGCCTCGGGCGTCATGTCGCTGAAGCGTTGAAGATGGTCTAAATACGCGGGGCTGCCGTCCGGCGGTTGGGAAAGGTCCCACGGCACGCGGCGGGCGGGAATAGCCCAGGGGACGTTGGTCGGCTTGCCGTAGCAGCATCCCTTGAGGAAACAGCCCATTCGTCCGAAGGCGTGGGCTAAGGGAAGGTACGGGAAAGCGAGGTCAAAAATCGTCCAGAAGGCGATGCCTCTGCGCCGCGCGTAGTACCAAAGGAACGCCATGGCGGCGGGCGGGCCGCCTTGGAAAACGAGGCCGCCTCTCCAGATGGCGATCCACCCGATAGGGTCGCTCCACGAATACGTGGACGGAAACATGGCGATATGGAGAAGCCGCGCGCCGAGGAGACCCACCGGAAGAATGTAGAAGGCCGCGTCGGAGACGAGATCGGGATCGATGCCTTCACGCCTCGCGGCGCGACGAATGAAGTAGAGCGAAATCAGAAACCCTATCGCGATCATGGTCCCGTAGGAATTGATCGGGACGGGGCCGATCCTAAACAGTTCCGGGAACATTCGATTTCTCAGGGGGCGGCGCGAGGTTCCAGGTGATCACCAATATCGCCACCCCGACGCAAACGGACGAGTCGGCCACGTTAAATGCCGGATAAAATTTCCACGGGAAATCAAACGGAATAAAGTAGAAGTTCACTTGGAGGAAGTCGGTCACCGAGCCGAGCCGGAACCTATCGATGAGGTTGCCCACCGCGCCGCCGAACACCATACCGAAGGCAAGCGTTTGCCAGATTGATTTCGGATCGAGGAACCGATAGAGATACACGAGAATCCCCGTTGCGAAAACGGGCAAGACGTACGCGAGCGCGGGGACCTCGCGAAACATGCCGCCGACCAATCCGGGGTTTCTCTGATGGGTGAACTGGAAGAACACGTCAAAGTCCGGCGGCCGATCGACTTCGATGAGCGCCATCACGATGGCTTTCGAGACTTGGTCTGCGGTTAGGACGACCAGGAAGGTGATCAAAATGACGCGAAGGCGCCGGTCCTTCGCATGCATCGAGGAAGTCGTCATGTTCGGGCGTTGCCGCTCTTACCGCCTACCGTCAATATGCCCCGTGCTTTTCCAGTTTCGCTTGGCACGTAACGCAATTGCGCGCCGAGGGAAACACTTCGAGCCTTTTTATCGGGATATCTTTTCCGCAGCCCTCGCACATGCCGTAGGCCGCGTTTTCGATTCGCGCAAGCGCCTCGCTCACGTCGCGCAGCCAGTGGGATTCGCCGCTCGCCACGCGCAAGGCCGTGTCGCGGGCGTTACTATCGGTGCCGGCCTCGGCAAAGCTGGTGAGGTCGGCGCCCGCTCCGGCAATCGCCCCTTCCATCGTATTCTGTTCAATCTTTCGTATGCCCTGGCTGAGGTGCTGATACTCGGCTTCGAGCAACTTTTTGAATTTCGTCATTTCACGCTTGGTCATGAAGCGGATTCCCCCAATTGTTCGGCGCAACGGTCGCACAACCCTGGATGTCCAGGGACTGCGCCAACCGTTTCACGATAATTCCAACACCGGACGCATTTGGCGCCCGGGGCTTTCGAGACGTTTACCAGCAACTTTTCTTCTGACGCGGCGGCCTCGCGGGAAACTTCCAGAATATCGGCCTTAGACACGATGAAGACCGCGGGCAGATGTTCCTCGTACTTGGTGAGCAAGGCGCGCACCTCATCGCTGCCTGGGCGCAACTCGAGCGCCGCCTCAAGCGAGGAACCGATGAGTTTAGCGCGGCGCGTTTCTTCGAGTTCCTTGGTGACGACACCGCGCAGGCGAAGCAACGCATTCCACGATTCGAGGGCGGGGCCGGATATGCGATGCTCGGGCCGCGCGTCGGGGAAGGCCATCAGAAACACGCTGTCGGCCGCGCGTAGATGTTCGGGCAAATACCCCCAGGCTTCTTCGCAGGTGTGCGGGAGCAGGGGGGAGGCGAGCTTGAGCAAGCCCGTCAGAATTTCGGCGATGACGGTCTGCGCGGCGCGGCGTTCCGGCGCGTTCGCGGCGAAGGTGTAGAGGCGGTCCTTGAGGACGTCAAAGTAGAACGAACTCAACTCGACGCCGCAGAAGTTGTGGACGGCGCGAAACGCTTTGTGGAATTCGAAGGCGTCGTAGTGAACGGTGACCGCTTCGCGCAGCGCCTCAAATTGGTGCAAGGCCCAGCGGTCGACCTCTTCGAGTTGGTCATAGGCGACCGCGTCGCTTGCATTGAAGTCGTACAAGTTGC
Source organism: uncultured Nitrospirales bacterium (assembly GCA_964467615.1). Taxonomy (GTDB): domain Bacteria; phylum Hydrogenedentota; class Hydrogenedentia; order Hydrogenedentales; genus CAYXRK01. The sequence continues at coordinate 9,105 of CAYXRK010000041.1, forward strand.
TGAGACCGTAACGAAACGTATTGCGCAACCTGCGATAGGCTTCTTGCATGCGCGTTAGGATTTCATCCGAAAGGCGAACGTCTTGCCGCGAGTCCTCGCTGGCGACCCAGAGGCGGAGAATGTCCGCGCCGTATTGCTTGAGCATCGTCGGCAAGTCCATGAAGTTGCCGAGCTTCTTGGATAGCTTCTTGCCTTCGCCGTCGACGACGTACCCGTGCGTGAGGACCTGGCGGTAGGGCGGCGAACCTTTGATTGCGATCGCGGGCAGCAGCGAGGACTGAAACCAGCCGCGGTGTTGATCGCTGCCTTCCTGATAGAGATCCGCGGGCCAGGTCAGTTCGGGACGTTTTTCGCAGACGGCCCGATTGCTGACGCCGGAATCGAACCAGACGTCGAGAATGTCGGACTCTTTGGTGAACTCCGTCCCGCCGCATTTCGCGCAGGCCGCGCCCTCGGGGACGAACTCGGACGCGGGCGCATCGAACCAACGATCGATTCCGTCGTCGGCCGAGAGCGCGAGGGCCTCGGCGATGGCGAAGGTCCCGGCGTTGGCGTACACATCGCCGCACGCGGCGCAATAGAGCACGGGGATCGGCACGCCCCATGAGCGCTGGCGGCTGATGCACCAGTCGGGTCGTTGTTCGATCATCCCCCGGATGCGATCCTCGGCCCAGGTGGGAATCCACTTTACCCCGGCGACCGCTTTTACCGCACGGGCGCGCAGGTCGTTGTGCGACATGGAAATGAACCATTGGGGCGTGGCGCGGAAGATGACGGGGGTGTTGCATCGCCAACAGTGCGGGTAACTGTGCGAGTAGGCGTGGTGATGGAGGAGCGCGCCGGACGCGCCGAGGTCCTCAATGATTTTTTTGTTCGCCTTGAACACGAACTGTCCCGCGTAAGGCCCGCCTTCGCTGGTGAAGTGGCCGGCGTTGTCGACGGGTGAAAGCGGTGCGATGCCGTATTTCGCGCCGATGGCGTAGTCCTCTTGGCCGTGACCGGGGGCGGTATGCACGCAGCCGGTGCCGGCGTCGAGGGTGACGTGATCGCCGAGGATGACGGGGCATATGCGGTCGGGGAACATGACGTGCCGGTACGTGATGCCCTCCAGGTCGCGGCCTTGGAATTTCTTGATGGTCTGGTGGCCCGTAATGCCCGCGGCTTCGAGCACGCCGGGAGCAAGGTACGTGGCCATGACGAGCGTCTCGTCGCCCACGCGGATGGCGCTGTATTCGGCTTCAGGGTTTAGGCAGATCGCGAGATTCGCGGGAAGGGTCCAGGGCGTCGTCGTCCAAATCACGAAGGACGTTTTGCCTTCGACGCCGGGAAGAGGATCGACTGCCTCGAACTTGACGTAGACGCTCGGGGAAGTGTGATCGCCGTACTCGACTTCGGCCTCGGCCAGCGCCGTTAGGCAGTGGGTACACCAGTGGACGGGCTTCATTCCTTTGTACACGTAGCCCGCTTGGTACATTTCGCCGAAGACATGGATGATTGTGGCCACGTAGCCCGGATGCAGCGTGAGGTACGGGTCATTCCAAGCACCCGTGACGAGCAGTCGTTTGAAACCCTCGCGGTGACGGTCCACATACCCGAGCGCGAATGCGCGGCAACGACGCCGGACCTCGACCCGGCCCAACTTCTTGGCTTCGTCGCCGAGTTCGCTCAAGACTTTGAATTCGATCGGCAGGCCGTGGCAGTCCCAACCGGGAACGTATGGCGCATCGAAGCCCGCCATGTGTTTGGATTTGACCACAAGGTCCTTGAGGATTTTGTCGAGCGCCGTGCCGGCGTGGAGTTCGCCGTTGGCATAGGGCGGGCCGTCATGGAGCACAAACTTCGGGCGGCCTATCCGGGCGGCGCCCATTTGGCCATAGAGATCCATCGCTTCCCAACGGGCCACGGTGCCGGGTTCGCGCTCGGTTAACCCGGCCCGCATCGGAAAATCGGTCTTCGGCAGATTGACCGTGGATTTGTAATCGATGGTTGTTGCCATAGTCTCGGAGGTACGGTGCGCCTCAATTGGAGCGGAAGTACGCGGGCGATTTGCCCGCATCGTGTCAGGTGTAGGTAGACTTCCCAAAAGAAGCGCGGAACAATATCACGGTGCGCGATCTCACGTCAATCAGCAACTTTATCGGCGTATTCAACGTAAAGCCTTGTTCCGTATGATGTTACGTCATAAGCCCCCGTTTGGACGTTTCGAATCTTCCAAATTCGGATTGGAACCGATTTGATGGGCGCGATCTTCGGGAACTTCTAGACTTCGCCTTCAAAGTCATGAGTATCGAAAGGCATTTATTAGTCATTTCTGAGCAATCATAAACGCAAAGTGAGGAATAATATACTGGAACTCAACAATCCTGTGTAAATTGTTGACGACTTATTCGATAACTGGTATCATTCACCTTGTGCATGTCATTGAAGTCCGTTGCAAATCCAAATTCGCGGTTTGGCATGCGTTTTGCTTTTCACTCCGGTGCGTGCCCGCATGGTGAACTTTAGCGAAAGGGCGGAAACGAAGGAATTAGCGACATGGTAACAATTGCACCCCAACTCTCCCGGGACGCAGAATTGGCCCACGGGCCCCTACACGAGAGTCTCGTAGGCCAGAGCGACTTCATCAAAGAAGTTGATGATCTGGTTTTTCGCCTGGCCGACTCCAACTTGACGGTACTCGTCACTGGCGAAACCGGAACGGGTAAGGACATCGTAGCGCGTCTGTTGCATCGGCGCTCCGGGCGCAACGGGAAGCCCTTCGTGAAAGTGAACTGCCCGGCGCTCCCGTCAGAACTGCTCGAAAGCGAGTTGTTCGGGTACGAGAAGGGGGCCTTCACGGGCGCGAGGGCGCCGAAACCGGGACGCTTCGAACTTGCGGACAAGGGGACAATTTTCCTGGACGAAATCGGGGCCATTCCTGAAAACGTTCAAGTCAAACTCATGCAAGTGCTTGACGGCGAACCGTTCATGCGAATCGGAGGAAGCAAGCCCGTCAAAACGAACACGCGAATTGTCGCCGCGACGAACGTACAGTTGGACAAAGCAGTTGTGGGAGGACGTTTGCGTCAAGACATTGCGTTTCGGCTGGGTGAATTCGTGATTCACATGCGGCCGCTGCGCGAACGCGTGGAAGATATTCCGCTGCTCGCCGACCACTTTAACTTCAACTTCAGTGCGGGGCTTGAACGGGAATACAGGCCGATCTCCGACGTGACGGTCGGACTGATGCGGCAGCTGCCGTGGCGAGGAAATATTCGCGAACTCGCCGCCCGGGTGAAGGAATACGTGGCGACGGGCCAGGATCGCGTCTTAGTCGAAGAGCGATATGCGCGGACGGAATCCAACAGCGCCACGGCGCCGAACGGCACTAACGGACGTGACCGTCACTTCTTAAGCCTGAAGGAAGCCGCCCGGCAAGCAATCGAAATGGCCGAACGCACTCTAATCGAAGAGGCGCTGCGCTACACGTTATGGAACCGGCGTAAAGCGGCAAAGTTGTTGAAAGTCAGCTATAGTTCCTTGCTGCGGCGGATCGATTCGTATCAAATCGGGAAATCTTGAGCGGAAGGAGTGACCAACATGCGAGTGAGAATTCTTGGGACAGGGGCCGCGGTTATGGCCTTCGTTATCGTGTTAAGCGGCACGGCGTGGGCAGGGGACAAGCCCGTCGTCAAGCGCGAAATAAAGAAACATCCGGCTATCGAGGAGGCGGTCACGGTGCCGACCGAGGACCTTCGACCCGAGGGGGAACCGGCCCCGGAAGCAACGACTAAAGAATTGGGGCCTCCGCGGCAACAATTTGGCGGCGACTATCACATCGGCGCGGGCGACTCGCTTCTCTTCCAATCGTTTGACGACGAAGCGTTAAGCTCGGACGTCGTAGTGCGGTACGACGGGTTCATCTCACTGCCGTTGATCCCCGATGTCAACGTGCTCGACAAGACCCGCGCCGAAGCGACGGACCTCCTCCGCAAGGCATACGAAGAGGTATTTATCGATCCACAGATCAGCCTTTCTATCCGCCAAGTGACCAGTAAGTCCTACTTCGTCATGGGTTCGGTGACGCGCCCGTCGGAATATCCTTACAGCCGGCCGATTAATCTTTTGGACGCGATAAACATCGCCGGCGGCAAGCGCATCAATACTCGTGGCGGCGATTCCTTCGTGGGGGCGTCCGGCCAGCTCGTAAAGGCGCTCGTCATCCGCGAGACAGCGGCCGGGAGAGAGGTCGGCGATTTCGACTTGCGGGGTTTAGACAAACCCGGCAACCATCCGGCCATGAGTCCGGTGTATCCTGGCGACATCGTCTACGTGCCGGAGGGCCTCAACCTTGTCTACGTGCTGGGCGAGGTCCGTCAGCCGGGCGTGCGTGAGTTGACCGAAAATATGACCATGCTGCAAGTGCTCACCCAGGCCGGCGGCGCGACCGAGCAAACGGGCAAAATTCGACAGGTCGTGCTTCTTCGCGAGCAAGACGACGAGAACACCGAAGTGATGACCGTAAATGTCCGGGCGATGTTGAAGTCGGGCGGCGACTTTCCGCTCGAAGCAGGAGACGTTATTTACGTGCCGCAGCGCACGTTGGTCCGCGTGCAGAACTTCGTCCAGCAGTTTACCGGTCCGATTACGTCGGTGATGGGTCTGTACCGGCAAGCCTACGATACGTACTACACCGACACTCGATATCGGCAACTTTACGGCAACAACGGCAGCGCGATCGGCGGCGGTCAGGACTTGGCCGCAATCGCGCAATTGCTTCAAGACCTTCAGGGGTTTGTACCCATCACCACCAAGTAGGCGATCTTCGGAATTGGCGCGACAGGCCCGCAAGGGGGAAACATGAATTCGACGTTTAGCACCGAGCACAGTACGTTCGCCACGGAATATGGCGGCGGCGCGGGCCGCGCCGGCGGCGGCGGCGGACACTTGGGCATCCGGCGAATTCTTCGTCAGGGCGCGCCGCTCATCATCGGATTGTTTCTCGGTTTGGCGATTCCGTCGGTCGTCGCGATTTGGTTCCTCATGCCGACCGAGTACACCGTATCCGCGGACCTTCGGTTTCTGATGAACGACCCAACGATTATGAGCGGCGGGGACAGGCGGACGGCGGCCAGCTTCGACAAATGGCTGACTACGCAGCTCGCGATGATTCAGGGTCCCGCTGTGCTAAACCGCGTGATCGCCAATCCGGAGGTGCGCCGGCTGCCGGAAATAGCGAACGCAAAAGATCCCTTGGCTTTCGTGCAGAGCAAGGTACGGGCACAGTCCAAGCGAAATAGCGAGCTCGTCAGCATTACCGCATATATGAGCGATCCGAAGTCCGCGGCCGTTTTAGTGAGCACGGTGATTTCGGAGTATACGGACTTCGCGGCCGCGCAAGAGAGCAACATGCAGGGTGACATCATCGGCGCGTTGAACAATGAAAAGAGTACACAACAGGTAGCGCTTGACAACTACCGCGCCCTAATCCGGGACCTCAGCGAGCAATTGGGAGTGCCTGTAGATAGTCTGAAGCAGACTGGCCCAAGCGACACCGACCCTTTCCGGGGCGCCCTGGCCGATGCCGAGGCGCAAATCGAGGCGACAAACAAGGCCGTCGAGGACACCCAATCTAAGATTGATCGCGTCGGCGGCGCACTGGAGAAATTCAAGACGTCGCCCTACGAGCCGCTCTATGAACTCTCGATCGAGGCGAACGTGGATCGCGATGGCCGGGTGACGAGTATTCGGGCCAGGCACCAGGACGCGAAAGTCGAATGGGACCTGGCCAAGTCGAAATCGCAGGCCGGACATCCGCAACTCAAGGGCCTCGAATCTACCGTCGAAAACCTTTCCTCGCAACTGCGCGATATTGAGAAGGATGTCCGCGAGGAGAGTCTTCAAGGCATTCAGGCGTTGCTCCGGGAGGAACTCGAATCCAGGACCCGGTACAAGGAAGCCGCCGAAGCGCAACAACAAGTGGCGCTCGGCCGTATCGAGGAACACAAGAAGGCGCAATTGGCAATGTCGAGCACCAAAGCGGAACTCGACGAACTACAAATTAAAGCGGACCAAAGCCAGGATCGTGTGCAGAAGCTTCAGGACCAGATCGACAACATGATGGTCGAGCAGAACGCGCCTGCCCGCACATCCAAGATGTCGGATCCCGTCATACCCGAATCGCCGGACTACAGCCGCAAGTTTCAATTGATGGCGCTCGCCGTGCTTGCGAGCCTGGTCGCGGGGTTCGGGGCGGCCATCGTCAAGGAACTTACGAACCAACACGCCCGATCGGTCCAAGACCTTGCTTCGATTACGCCGCTGCCTGTGTTGGCTTCCGTGCCGGACGGCCGCCATGAGAAACTCCCGAAGGGCTATCAGCCAGCGCTCTTGACGGCGGATCATCCCGATTCGCCCTCGGCCGACGAGTATCGGCGCATATTGGCGCGGATTATCTATCCTCCTGACGACACACTCGAAGTCAATTCGTGCATGATCACGAGCGCCACCAGGGGCGACGGCAAGACCACCCTCGCATGTAACCTCGCGGTGTCTCTATCTCAGGCAAATCGGCGGGTCCTCCTTGTCGACGTCTGTCCTCGTGACCCGGCGATTGAGAAAGAGTTCGGGCACGATCCAGGCGAAGGTCTCGCGGAAGTGCTGTTCGATGACGTGTCGTATCAGATGCTCGCTCGGCCGACCGAATTCGAGGGGCTAATGGTGCTGGGTCCGGGCCTCGCGGCCGACAATCTGAAGAGCAAACTCGCCTCCCGAGAAATGATGGAGTTCCTCGAAACCGCGGAGAAGGAATATGACCACGTAATCATCGACACTCCGCCATGCTTGTTGATGTCCGACGCGAAATTGCTCGCGCCTATCGTCGATGGGATCATCGTGGCGGTGGGGAGTGGAAAATCGAGTTTGGGCATGGTGCGGCGCTGCCTGTCCGAATTGGACCAGGTGAGCGCCAACATCATCGGCCTCGTATTGAATTCGGTAAAACACACTCGCGGCGGGTATCTCGCGAAGAACGTCCAACTCTACTATGGGTACGACAGCGGCCGCACCAACGGCAAGGCGCACCGAGACATTCCTGAAATGATGTTCCAGAATTCCCAGACGTCAACCGGACCCGCCGTAATGTTGGTTTCCGGCGACAGTGACGACGATGTCGGCGATGCCGGCCACGACCGAGACGACGAGTTCGATAGAATCTGAATCGGGGGCGTCGTCAACAGATCGGCGGCGAAGCGCATTGTGATGTCAGACCAATCATCCGCTCTGGCCGGCTTCGCCGCTGCGAAACCGGCGTCTCGGACGGGCGTCGCCGTCCTTCAGCACACTACGTATTTCGACGTGCCGATGCACAATCTCGTCGTGGAAGAAGCGTTGGACGCGATTGATCAGCGGATACTCGAAGGCCGGTCGGGCTTCGTCGTGACGCCCAATGTCGACCATGTATGCCGGTATCGTTCGGATCCGACGCTGCGCGACGCGTACCGGGACGCCTTCCTATCGCTCCCGGATGGAACGCCAATCATTTGGGCAAGCCAATTGCTCGGGCGGCCGCTGCGGCAGAAAATTAGCGGCTCCGATCTCGTCTATTGGCTTTCGGAACGGGCGGCGCATAAGCGTTACCGGGTCTTCTTTTTTGGCGCGGCCCCTGGGGTGGCGGAGACGGCCGCGGACAAGCTTTCGAAACGCTACGCGGGTCTAAACGTTGTTGGAACATACAGCCCGCCGATGGGTTTCGACGACGACCCCGAGGAGTCGCGCAAGGCCATCGACATAGTTGCAAGGACGCGTCCCGATATCGTGTTTGTAGCGCTGGGTTGCCCTCGTCAGGAACGATGGTGCCGGAGGGTAAGCGCCCTATCGGACCACGGCGTATTTCTTCCGATCGGCGCGGGATTGGATTTTGCGGCGGGAAAGGTGCGGCGGGCGCCGTTACTCTTGCAGCGCATCGGCTTTGAGTGGGCGTGGCGAATCGTCCAGGACCCGAGGCGCCTCGCCAAACGTTACTTGGTGGACGATCTCTATTTCTTCGTTTTACTGTGGCGCGAATTGTGGGCACATTGGCGATCAGATGAGTGATGGGAGTTTCATGACCAGGAACCTCAAGATCGCGATCGCGGGCGGGTTGATACTCGTGCTGGGCGCGGCGGGCGCTGTGGCCGGCTACTTTCAATACCAAGCGTACAAACTCCGAAAAGTCCACGCCGACGCGGAACGCTACTACGCGGACGGTGATTGGAAACGCGCGCGCTTCTACTTTCGCCGTTACGTCGCGCTCGAGCGCTCCGACATCGACGCGCTGACCAAGTACGCCGCCGCCAGCGAACGGGTCCTCACCAATCGCCCCGTCGTGCTCCAGGATGTCGCCCGGGCCTACATGCAACTCTACGATCTCGACCGCGCTAACCATGGGGCCCTCGAGAAATGTATTGACGCGTACGTCCGTAGCCGCGATTGGAACAACCTCGAGTACAAGATGTCGCAGCTAATGAGTGAGCGGCCCGACGACCTGGAACTCTTATACTACCGGGCGCTTTCCTTGGATCGGCTGGGCCGTTGGGAGGAAGCCAAAGTCCACTACGAAAAACTTGTGGAGGCCGATGTAGTCGACTACCCGGAAGCGTATCGAAATCTCGCAACGTTGTATCAGGAGCGCGGAGATGCCGCGGGCGCGCTCGCGCTCTTCGGCACGGTCGTTGAAAAGCATCCCGACAAGGCCTCGATATGGTCCGAGGGCGGCCTCTTTTTCATCGATCTAAAGAAGCAGGATCAGGCGCGGGAATATCTCGCGAACGCCGAAAACATTGACCCGAACGCCCCGGACGTGATCTATTTGGCCGCGCGATATGCGCTGGCCCGCAAGGACTACGAAGACGGCCTGGACCAGCTTGCGCTGCTGCTCGCGGTCGAGCCGAATCGGCCGCGCGGATATCTTGCTTCGTTGATCGCGTACCAGGAATCCGGCCAGTTCGACAAGGCGATCGAGTTCGTGAATGGGATGGCGCCCGATCTTCTCGCGGACCAACCGGAGCTGTGCATGGCACGGGTCGAATTGTGCGTGACGGCGAACCGGCTTGATGACGCCAGAACTCATCTCGACGTATACAAGACGTGGTATCCCGAGCACACTGTCCCGCAAGAATACCTGGACGCCCGAATAATGCTCTCCGACGGAAACGCCACCGGCGCCGTCGCGAAACTGACAACCATAAACCAGAACAACCCCGATTTCCGGCAAGCGCGCTTCTATCTTGCGATCGCGCAAATGCGCGCCGGTAACCGTCCCGCGGCGCGCGACACGCTTGACGCCTACATCCACAAGTTTCCGGACGACGAGAACGCCAAGAAACTTTTTCAGAGCGAGTTCGCCGCCGGCGTGCGCGTGACCGTCGATACGGCGGCGCAACTTCTCTCCGACGACTCGGCCTCGCCGCAATCGCTCGCGATAGCAGCGCGAACGCTCGTCAACTCGCCGACGGGCGGCGCTGATCGGGCGGAAGTAACCGCGAAAGCGATTTCGCTCGTTGAGAAGGCAATAGAAAAACAGCCGGACTACGTGTCCGCGTATGCGATTCTTTCCGAGATTTACATCGTCTCGGGCGATCCGGCCAGAGCGGAGCAGACCCTGGATCAAGGCATTTCGCGCGGTATTGCGCCGGACCAATTCTTGATGTCGCGCGCGGGAATCGCCCTCGTGAATGGCGACCCAAAGACCGCGTTCGCTCTGTACGATCAACAACTTGCGCTGGGCGAAACTACCATCGATAACGCGATTGCCTGGGCCGATATGATTCGGCGCCGCGCCGGCCTCGATGCCGCGCTAGATGCCCTTTCGCGCGCGACCGCTCGATGGGCCGGCGACGATGTATTCACGATTGAAAACGCCCGCATTACCAACTGCCTCGCCTCGGGCGACGTCGATCGAGCGTTCAGCGAATACACGGCGTTGGACAGCCGTGAAGACTTGAAACTCGATGCGAGAAAGGCGCTCGCACTGCAACTCGAAGCGATCGTCGGCGAGTACGTGAAACGCAGCGGGCCCGGCGACATCGATCACGCCGAGGAACTCGCCCAGCGTTATTTCGATCTGTCGTCGTCAAACGCCGGCGCGGCGCGTCTTCTTGCGCGAGTGAAAATCTCGAAGACCCCTCCCGATATCGATGGCGCGCAACAACTCATTGACCCCATTGTTCAATCGGAACTCGCGACGGAGGAGGTCCTGATCACGGCGGCGGAGATAGAGCGTCTAAGAAAAGATTTGCCGACGGCGATGCAGTTCGCACAGCGTGCGGTCGCTGTCTCCGGCCGGAGCGCAAGGTCGTTGCTGTATCTCGCCAAACTTCAAGTGGACTCGAATCTGTACCCGCGCGCGGTGGAGTCCCTCGAGGCGGCGCTGCAGGTCGACCCTGATTCGACGGAAACGATGGCGTTGCTCGTCGAGGCCTACCGCTCAACCAATAACCTCAATCAAGCCCGGGACATGCTGCGAAAACTGGAGATAGCAACGGCAGGCAACCCCGGCGCGGCCGACCAGATCGCGTTAATGCGCGGCCGGCTAGACCTACAACAGGGACAGAATCTTCCCGATATCGAGCAACGGTTGCGCGAGCATTTGGCGGCCGAGCCCGAAGACGCGCGGGCCATCGCCGATCTCGCACAGGCGCTCGCCGCGCAAGGAAAAGTGGAGGACGGCGAAGACGTGATCCGCGGGCATATTCGCGACCAAAACGGTTCCGCGGAATCATGGATGGTCCTCGCCGAATTCTTCATGCAGCGCGGCCCCACGCAGGATTACACACAGGCTTCGACGGCGCTTACGAGCGCGCTCCTCGCGGATAGGAACAATTCAGAAGCTCTACGGCGCCTCATTGAACTTCAACTCGTTCAAAATCGTTCACGCGAGGCACTCGGCTTTTGTGACCGCTATCTGACGCTGCATCCGAACGACCCGTGGATTCTCTACCAGCGAAGTGCGTTGGCGCTCAAACTGGGCGAACCGGCCAAAGAAGTCCGGGACGCACTTGACCGGGCAATCTCCTACGAGCAACGCCCTGAATACCTATATGTCCGCGCGCTCGCCTCTATCGAACTCGGTGAATACGAATTGGCCCTCCAAGATCTGGACGCCGTAGTGAGCAGCAGCGGCGCCGGCACCGCCGCCGCGGATCTGGCCCTGGCGCAAGCGTATGCCGGCCTCAACGACATGGATCGAGCGCGAAGTTTCCGCGATTCGGCGCTTAGAAAGTCTGAACGAGGCGAACGGTTAGACCCAGTTCGCATGGAGAAAGTGAACGCACTTCTACTGGCGCGTCCGAAAGATCCTCAATGAGCGATCAGGTGTCCGCAATAGCCGTGGGCGCGCCGTCGGGCGTAGTGAGATCGCGGACCCGATCCGCCGGAATCGCCGTCTCAATTGCCGTCGCCGCGATCCTCCTAACCATCATCTATTGGATTCCGTTCAAATGGATGCTTATCGGGTGGGAAGCGGCGGACTCCTACTATTCTCACGGATACTTGATTCCGCCGATTGTCATCACGATGTTTTGGATCAAACGCCGGGCGTTTCTTGCGGCGCCGCAGTCTTCGAGCGTGTCCGGTTACTTCCTTCTTGTCGCGACGTGCGTCGTCTTGCTGCTCGGCGATTTTCTCGGTTTCATGGTCATCCAGCAACTGACGTTTATTCCGGTGCTCGCGGCGCTTGGCTTGATATTTTTTGGCGCGGAACGGGTCAAGGCGGTGTGGTTTCCAATCACGTTTCTCCTGGCGATGATCCCGTTACCCGGTTCAGTGACACAGAGCGTTGCGCTAAATTTGAAATTATTCGCCACCGGCATGGCAGTACGCGCGACCCAACTCGTCGGGTTGCCGATGAGGCAGGAAGGCTCGTTCGTCAGGTGTGACAACGATCTCTTGCTGGTTGGCGACATTTGCGGCGGCCTGCGTTCGCTCATCGCATTGCTCGCGATCGGCGCGCTGATGGCGTACTTCAGCCAAACGCGCCGTTGGGCGCAATGGACCGTATTGCTCATGTCCGCCCCGATCGCAATTGCGGCGAACGTCTTCCGAATTTTTCTACTGTGCGTAGTGGGCTATACGCGCGGCAGCGCCTTCGCCTCCGGCAAATTCCACGACATCAGCGGCGTCATCATTTTCGTGGTGGCGTTTATTCTCTTCTTTACGCTCGAAGGGTTCTTGCGAAAGGCGGCCCCGGCGCGGGGCGCGTGACGATGGGATACCTGCCCCGGCACGCCATCGCCTTGGCGATAGTCGCCGTCACGACCGGCGTGCACGTCACGATTCACCGTGCGCACGAACGCGCGGGCCGCATGCACCCGACGCAAGACGTCTTGAATATCCCCTCACGCATCGGTCCCTACGAACAAATTGGGCCCGATCTCGAAGTCGGTGATCGCGTGCGTGAAATTTTGGGCACTAGCCTCGTGATGATGCGCACCTACCGCGCGCCTAACGGCAGAAGCATCGTTCTCACGATTGTCTACGCGGGCGCGACGCGGCGCAGTCTGCATTTTCCTGAAGTGTGCCTCGTCGGCGCGGGGTGGGAAATTAACAAGCAATACACTGACCCGGTCGGGTTCGATTTCACCGGCAAACGTCTCGTGTTGACGAAGAACGCCAGCGAAGAGGCCGTACTATATTGGTTCAAGACCGGCGACCACATGACCGGCAACTTCTTTGAAAATTCGTATCACTGGGTCTGGAACCAAATTACGCTTGGCGCGCCCACGTCCTCCATGATTAAGCTCTCGGCGCAGATTTCGGGCCAGAACGAGGAAGCGGTATTCGGTTCGCTCGAGGACTTCGCCGTGAAACTGAAACCGATCCTCGAGCGGAATGTGAAGTGAGCGTTCAAACGGACGCGGCGTCGGCGCGCTTGTGCCTGAATCCAGGGCGATAGACTGGTACGACCCAGATGATTAGTTTCAAATGCCCACATTGCGGCAACGCGTTTCGCGTCAGTGAGAAGCACGCCGGGCAGGACGGTTGGTGCCGCATGTGCAAGCGGCTCGTCGTCGTCCCGGACCCCGAAGGAAAGTTTCCCTCATGGGGCGAAATGTCCGTGGAAGAGCGCTGCCGCCGGCTTGACGCGAAGCTTCAATACGCCGCTGGTCAGGCCGACCAGTTCAAATACCTCCTCGCCAAGTACTGCGAAAGCTTCACGGAACTTCTTACCGGAAAGAAAATTCGCATACATCGAGTGAACGAGCGCCTCTTCAGTGTTTGTTTTGGGGCGGTCGCGAGGGAGGTCCGCCGTCTTCGCGCGGAACTGGAAGAGGAACGCAAACGCGGCGGCCGGCCGAACGATTCACGCGTGAAGGAAATGGAAGAGGTGCTAGGCACGGCGCGAAACGAAATGGACGCGGCACGGCGCGACTCCGACGCCGCCCGGACGGAGTTGAACGGGGTGCTGGCGGAAATCGACGTTGAACGCTCGCGCGCGGAGGAACGTCGAGACGCCTCGAACGCGGCCCAGGACAAGCTCCTTCGCGCGCTCGAGGAGGCCGGCGAAAAATTACAGGTGGCCGTCGCGGAACGCGAGAACGTGTTACGCCGCGTCAAGTTGTTGGATCAAGAACTCGGCGGTTCGCGGACCGAGCTCGACGCCGCGCAGTTCGAAAGGGACTCGCTTCAAGCCCGGCTGGACGAAGACTCCCGCCGCGCGACGAAGATCCAGGGCCGGCTCGTTGCCGCCGAGGCCGAACGCGACGCCGCCCGCGATACGCTGGGTCAGCGTTCATCGGAACTGTCTACTCTTCGCGAGTCGCTCAAGGCCTCTTCCGCGGCCGCGACCAATTCCGGCGCGCAATCGGACGTCGCCGTGGCGCAACTTCAGGCGCTCGTAAACGCGACCGAACAGCGCAACGTGGGACTCGAGCGGACGGTCCACTCCCTGAACGTGGACGTTGACCGTTTGCGCGGCGAACTGGCCTCGCTACAGGCCGATAGTCAGCGGTTGGAAGCCACCGCGAAATCCGAACGCGAGTTGCGAATCGCTAACCGCCGTCTCGAAGACGAACTACAATTGGCCGCCGTCAACCGAGGCGAACTCAGCGGCCGCGCCGAATCGCTCGAGCTCGAGCTCGCCGCCCGGACGGACGAAGTGGTCCGGCTGGATGACCAGATGCTGCGGCTGCGGAGAGAAACGAAAGAGTTGCGCGAGCTCCTTCAATCGTCCGATTCGGACGCGAGCGCGCTTCTCGCGAATATGGAAGGCCGGATCCAAGCGGCCGAAGTCGAGCGAGAGGTCTTGCGTTTGGAGCGCGCCGCCCTGCAGACCGAGTTAAACATTTTCTGGGCCGAACGCGGCGTCCTCGATGAAAGGCCAGAGGCAATCCAACCATCCGTCTCCGAGTCGCTCTCGACCGTCGCTCCGCCGCCGGATTCGGCCGAAATCGCGGAACTCCGGCAGCGGATCGTGGATCTCGAGTCCGAGCGCGGTACGCTCGTCGGCGAGCTTGAAACGCTGCGCGCGAAGCTTTCCGAATCGAAGGGACCGCTCGCCCCGAACGACCTCTCGTTCCTCTCGCGTGATGGGGGGCCGTTTGGCGAGGACGAAGACCTCGACTCCAGCGTCGTTTGGTCGGCGGAAGTGGAAGGCATCGACGAAATACAAAATGAAGACCCAATTGTGAAATCATATATGCGGTTCCTCGGGGAGCGGTAACACCGCGGAGGCGCCGGGGAGTTCGTCATGCGAAAATTGCTCGTCACCTGCGAATGCGGCCAACAGATGCAGGTGCCCCGTTCTGCCGTCGGCAAGGCGGGAAAGTGCCCGACCTGCGGCGCGACGACCCGCATCACCAACAACAACACGCGCCCGCTGCCCGATCCACGCAGCCGCACCTTCGCTAAACGGAATTGGTCGGGCGAGGCACAGAACGAGCCGCCGGGAGAGGCCAAACAGCGCTTTGGTCAAGCCGTCGACGCCTATTACGCCCAGCGATACGCCGAGGCGCTCGCAATATTTGACGCGTTGGCAAAGGAGTTTCCCGGCAACCCGGACATCGAACATGGCCGGGCGCAGGTCGTCCGCGCGATACGCCGACCCACGCTTCCGCCTCCTGGGCCGGGGCGCGCTCCGACGGACGCTGACCTCAACGAAGGCGTCATTCGGCGGATCGTGCTCGAGAAACTTCTCTACTCGAACGCGGACGCTGTCCAGCTCCACGCCGCGGACATTGCGGCAAAACTGCTTGGCCTCTACGATCACGCGAGAGCGGAGGACCCCGCTGACAAACGCGAAAACGATGCTACAGAAACAGCGGAGCAAACCCCCGCGACGGACAACGTCAAACCTTTCCCGACGCAAAAGCAGGGCGAGCGGTAAGCCGCCGGGTCGCGTTACGCCTCCATCGGAAGCACGTGCCAATAGACGGCGGCGAAGTGACAGGAGGTCCCGCCCATGACGAAGAGATGCCAAATGGCGTGATGATGCGGAAGGCTTTTCCAAACGTAGAACAGGACGCCGCCGGTATAGGCCAATCCGCCCGCTACAATCCACGCGATGCCGCCGGCGGACAACTTGGACACGACCGGGCCGAGGGCGATGATTCCGAGCCAACCCATCCCGAGATAAATCGCCACCGAGACGAAGTGAAAGCGATGAATGAGAAAGACCTTGAATATCACGCCCGCGAGCGCCAACCCCCAGACGATGCCGAACATTGACCAACCCCAGCCGCCGCGCAACGTGACGAGCGTGAACGGCGTATAGGTCCCCGCGATCAAAAGATAGATGCACGAATGGTCGACGAGGCGCAGAAACTTCTTCCAATCCGGATGGCGGGAGATGTGGTAAAACGTCGAAGCCGCGTACAGCGCCACCATGCTCGCGCCGAAGATCGAGGCGCTCACGATCTTGTAGGCGCTGCCCTCGAAGCTCGATTGGACGACCATGAACGTGAGCGCGACAATGCTCAACGCCGCGCCGATGGCGTGCGTTAGCGTATTCGCGACTTGGCCTTCCGGGAAAAAACCACCCGGGGCCGCGTCCGCCGCCATTATCCGATATTCGGTGTCGTTCATAGGGACTTCTGAAACTCCTTGATCAGACTAGCCCTGCTCTCAATGGGTTTTATGTAAGACGATTGATCACAGTTACTTCCTTGCGCGCCAACCGTTACATTTCGCGCATTCCTACCTCGCGAACGCGATCTCCAATTCCTCCGCGGCGTGGTGCAGGCGAACGTCATGCGTCCACAGCCGCGCTCCCGATAGCGCCGCGGAGACCAAGAGGTGGACATCGACAATTCCGAGTCCACGCCCCCAAAGTCGATATTGTTCGATGAAGAACCCGACTTCCCGGTCCTGCGTCGTTGATAGTCGGGGCAGTTCTCTAAAGTTATCTAGAGAGCGTCCTCGTTCAGGGAGCGTTCCGCACGCTAATTCACCAATCACCAACTCGTGCATCGCTATCCGCCTTTCGGAAACCATCACGGCGAAATCGGCGTCCTTCGATCGCAAGTATTCAATCCACACCGACGTATCGGCCAATATCACGATCGATTGTCCATCATTCTGAGTGACTAGGCGCAGACTTCCGAGGACGATTCATAAGCCGCCACATCCGTTCAGCCTTATGCCAACGGATTAACTCTTCCAATCCAAGTCGGACGGCCTCGGTTTTCTCGGACGTTTGTGCTGCACCCATCGCTTTCGACATCAATTTGTCGTCTATGTTTAGCGTTACACGCATCAGACACTCCATCTCGGCATGGCGCAACGCCCTGGCTGAATCACGTCACTGCCATTCCCGTCTGCGGGGTGGTACTTCCAAATCCGGCATCGTGCCTCCCAAAGCCGCCAACTGCTTCGCCGCATCCGCAGAAATCAGCGCCTCAAGCGCCATTCGGACAAGCGTCGCGTTTTTCTTGATTCCGGTGAGCTCCGCCGCTTCGGCCAACAGCGCATCGTCGATGTTAATCGTCGTTCTCATATGTATCAATATGTACGATCTATGCGTACAAAATCAAAACCCCGGAGCGCGGTTTCCGGCGCTCCGGGGTCGTAAATCGTCGCGTCTGGTTTAGTTGTTCGTGTCGCGTCCGACGAGTGACACGAAGCTCACGCATTTGCCGGGGCGGCCGCCGAGGTTGTGGGTGAGGCCGACTTTCGGCATATCGATTTGGCGTTCGCCGGCTTCGCCGCGGAGTTGAAGCCACATCTCGTACATCATGCGCAGGCCGGACGCGCCAATCGGGTGGCCAAAGGATTTCAGGCCGCCGTCCGGGTTAACCGGCAGCTTGCCCTTCAATTCGAAAGTGCCGTCGAGCACGTCGCGCCATGCCTCGCCGCGCGGCGCAAAGCCGAGGTCTTCGTACAGCACCAATTCCGTCGGTGTGAAGCAGTCGTGTACTTCCGCCATCGACACTTGCTGGCGCGGGTTCGTGATGCCCGCCTGGTGATACGCATCGCGCGCCGACTCGACCACCTCGGGGAAGGTCGTGAAGTCGTAGTCCTGGTGCTTGTGTCCTTCGGCCGGCCCCGCGACGAAACTCAGCGCCTTGATGTAAATCGGTTTGTCGGTGTACTTGTGAGCGTCTTCGGCGCGGACCAGTATCGCGGCGGCAGAACCGTCGCTCACGCCCGAGCAGTCCATGATGCCGAGCATCCCCGCGACTTTCGGCGACGCCTTGCAGGTCTCCATGTCCACCGCTTTGCGGAACTGCGCCTTCGGGTTCTTCGCGCCGTTCGCGTGGTTTTTCATCGCGATGCGCGCGAGCACTTCCTTGCCCACGTCCGGTTCGAGGCCGTACTTCTTGAAGTAGGCGGGCGCAAGCATCGAGAAGGATGCAGGCGCGGTCGTCGTCGGGTCGGAGCCATCCGTCGGCCCGCCGCCCGTCGCGAGGCCGGAGAAGCCCGAGTCCTTGAGTTTCTCGACGCCGATCGCCATCACGCAGTCATACGCGCCCGATGCAACGGCATACGCCGCGTTGCGGATCGCTTCGCTGCCGGTCGCGCAGAAATTCTCGACGTGCGTCACGGGCTTGTATTGTATTTTCAACGGCTCGGATAGCGTCAGTCCGGAGAGACTGCCCATCGTGCCGAGCCAGTAGGCGTCGATGTCGTCCGCCCCAACGCCCGCCGACTTCTTGGCCTCGTTCGCGGCCTCGACGAGCATGTCCTCGATGCTTCGGTCCCAGTGTTCGCCAAACGACGTACACCCCATACCGACGATGGCGACCTTGTCGCAAATTCCCCTGCTGGCCATAGTCTGTCTCCTATCGAGTGGGCCGCGCTTTCCAAAAGTAATTATGCACTCCGTCCGCCGTATAGAAACGCCGGAAGGTCAACTCCAATTCCTGACCGATGTCCACCGATTCCGGGTCGCAATCGGTCACTTCCAACTCTACTCGCCCGCCGCCGTCGAAATCCAACATTGCCATGACCATCGGCGGCTGGAGCGTGTACGCCAATCGATCCAACGTATACGTCGCGATCTTCGCCGTGCGGTCTGCGAAACGCTCTTCCTTCATCTCCTGTTCGCCACACCGCGAGCACACCACCTGCGGCGGCAGATGCGGCTCGTTGCACTTGACGCAACGCGATGCCACGAAGCCGAACTTCCAGCGCCGCTTGCGGAACGCGGGCGGACCGGCCGGGCGCGCCGGGTCGGGACGCCGTGGCCGCTCGAAGGGCAATATCTCGCGCCATTTGAGGTAACGCGCGTAGGCGAGGTTGTTGCGCTTCGATTCGACTTGACCGCGCACGGGTTTCGCGCTCGTGTGCGCTGCAAATGCGTCCGTCACTTTCAGCAACACCGCATCTACGCCGTCCGACACGGACAACACCGCGATGCGGTCGCCCGGCTTCGCTTTGTCGAGCGCGGCGGCGAGCATCAGCCCGGCGTGCGCCGTTCCGGTGTGCCCGATCGATTCCAAAAATTGATCGCCGATTTTCTCGGGCGGCAGCTTCATCGCCTTCGCGAGCGTCGCGACGGCGCGGGGGTTCGGCGAATCGACGACCACGCAGGCCAGATCGCCTGGATTGACACCGCATTTTTCCGCCAGCGCTTTCGCTGCGCTTATGAGCAGCGGCTCGTAAATCTGAGTGAGGCCGAAACGCTCCTCCCAGGTCTTCGCAAACTTTTCGCCCGGAAGCCGCCAAGTCGCTTCGTGCTCGAGGGTTTCGCTGTAGACGCCTTCGACTTCGGCGATTACGTTTTCCGTGCCGACGAGAAATGCCGCCGCGCCGTCGCCGCCGCTTATCTCAGCGGCGCCTTCCGGCGCGCCAAGGCGCACGTCCGCCATTGTGACGAGAGCGTTGGAACCGGCACGAGAAGATTCAAGGGCGGCCAACAACCCCGACAATCCCGCGCGCGTGGAACCGGCCAAATCGAGCGCACGCACCTGCGGCTTTAGGTCGAGCGCGGCATGAATCGCCGCCGCGTTCAACTTCTCCTGATACGGCGCACTGGTGGACGCGAAGCTCAGCGCGGTCACGGCTTCAGGCTTTTGGCCGCGCATCGTGTTGCGGGCGGCCTCGACAGCCATCGTGACGGCGTCCTCATCGAAGCCCGCGACAGCCCTCTCACCTTTCCCGGCGCGCGTCTCGAGCGCCTGCGCTACCGTCGAGCGTTGCAGCCGGTGATACGGCACATACGCCCCATACGAAATAATTCCAGCCATAGTCCCTCCCGCGTCACG